>NZ_JBIAFT010000004.1:0-440320 GCF_042869455.1 Streptomyces sp. NPDC007025
AGCCGACGTGCTCTTCGCGATGCTCCGCGACGGCACCTTCTACAACCCCCAACCAGCCCCTACAGGTTGACGAAACCCATAGGGACACCCCCCCGGCCCGGAGGACACGCGGCCCCGCCGCCTGCGCTCAGCGTCCGTTGAAGGCGTCCTTCAGGCGCGAGAACAGCCCCTGCTGTCCCGGCTGGAACTGGCCCGTGGGCCGCTCCTCACCGCGGAGCTTGGCCAGCCGCCGCAGCAGCTCCTCCTCCTCCGCCTCCAGCTTGGTCGGGGTCGTCACCTCGACATGCACGATGAGCTGACCCCGGCCGCCGCCGCGCAGGTGGGTGACGCCGCGCTCGTGCAGCGGGACCGACTGGCCGGACTGGGTGCCGGGACGGATGTCGATCTCCTCCATGCCGTCCAGCGTCTCCAGCGGCACCTTCGTGCCCAGCGCCGCCGCCGTCATCGGGATGGTGACGGTGCAGTGCAGATCGTCGCCGCGGCGCTGGAAGGTCGGGTGGGCGTTCTCGTGGATCTCCACATACAGGTCGCCGGCCGGGCCGCCGCCGGGGCCGACCTCGCCCTCGCCCGAGAGCTGGATGCGGGTGCCGTTGTCGACACCGGCGGGGATCTTCACGGTGAGACTGCGCCGCGAGCGCACCCGGCCGTCCCCGGCGCACTCCGGGCACGGGGTGGGCACCACGGTGCCGAAGCCCTGACACTGCGGGCACGGCCTGGACGTCATCACCTGACCCAGGAAGGACCGGGTGACCTGGGAGACCTCACCCCGGCCGCGGCACATGTCGCAGGTCTGCGCCGAGGTGCCGGGGGCGGCGCCGTCACCGCTGCAGGAGTTGCAGACGACGGCCGTGTCGACCTGGATCTCCTTGGTGGTGCCGAACGTCGCCTCTTCCAGGTCGATGTCCAGCCGGATCATGGCGTCCTGGCCCCGGCGGGTGCGCGAGCGCGGGCCGCGCTGCGCCGCCGTGCCGAAGAAGGCGTCCATGATGTCGCTGAAGTTGCCGAAGCCCCCGCCGAACCCGCCGGCGCCGCCGCCCGCGGCCCCCGACGCCGGGTCCCCGCCCAGGTCGTAGACCTGCTTCTTCTGCGGGTCCGAGAGCACCTCGTAGGCGGTGTTGATCTCCTTGAACCGCTCCTGGGTCTTCGGATCCGGGTTGACGTCCGGGTGCAGCTCGCGCGCGAGTCTGCGGAACGCCTTCTTGATCTCGTCCTGCGAGGCGTCACGCTGCACGCCGAGGACCGCGTAGTAGTCCGTCGCCACCTTATGACTCCGCCAGGATCTGTCCGACGTACCGTGCCACTGCGCGTACAGCTCCCATCGTTCCGGGGTAGTCCATGCGGGTCGGTCCGACCACGCCGAGTTTGGCGACTGCTTCGTCGCCCGAACCGTAACCGACCGAGACGACCGATGTGGAACTCAGCCCCTCGTGCTGGTTCTCATGCCCGATTCGTACGGTCATACCCGGATCCTTGGCTTCTCCGAGCAACTTCAGCAGCACGACCTGCTCCTCCAGCGCCTCCAGAACGGGCCGGATGGTGAGCGGGAAGTCGTGCCCGAAGCGGGTGAGATTGGCGGTTCCGCCGATCATCAGTCGCTCCTCGGTCTCCTCGACCAGGGTCTCCAGCAGGGTGGCCAGCACGGTCTGGATCGTGCCCCTGTCGTCGGCGTCGAACGCCTCCGGCAGGTCCTGCACCAGGGAGGGGACCTCGGTGAACCGCTCGCCGACCACCCGGCTGTTGAGCCGGGCGCGCAGATCGGCCAGCACCGCCTCGCCGATCGGCGCCGGGCAGTCGATCAGCCGCTGCTCGACCCGGCCGGTGTCGGTGATCAGCACCAGCATCAGCCGCGCGGGAGCCAGCCCGAGCAGCTCCACGTGCCGCACCGTCGAGCGGGTCAGCGACGGGTACTGCACCACGGCCACCTGCCGGGTGAGCTGCGCCAGCAGCCGCACCGTGCGGCCGACGACGTCGTCGAGGTCGACGGCGCCCTCCAGGAAGTTCTGGATGGCACGGCGCTCGGGCGAGGAGAGCGGCTTGACCCCGGCGAGCTTGTCGACGAAGAGGCGGTACCCCTTGTCGGTGGGGATGCGGCCCGCGCTGGTGTGCGGCTGGGCGATGAATCCGTCGTCCTCCAGCGCCGCCATGTCGTTGCGGACCGTGGCCGGGGACACCTTGAGGTTGTGCCGCTCGGTGAGGGCCTTGGAGCCCACCGGCTCCTCCGTGCCGACATAGTCCTGGACGATGGCGCGGAGCACTTCAAGTCGACGCTCGCTGAGCACGGCGCACACCTCCCGTCCGGCCGCTGGTCCGAGGTCCCGTTTCCGGCGGCTTTCCTCTGGCACTCTTCGTGCCGGAGTGCCAAGCCCCTGGGCCAGTGTACGGCCGGTCACCACAGCCGGGGCAAGGGCCGCCCGCCCGCAGGCCCGACGGTACCCCCCGCCCGCACTCCCGGACGCGGCTTCCGAAGGCGCCTTCGGGGGCCGCTCGGGGGCCGGCCTGCGGAGCTGCTTGCGGAGCAGCCGGGAGCGCAGCGCCCGGGCGCTCCGGTTAGCGTCGTCCCATGCAGCCGTTCGCAGAAGACGCCAGGCAGGACCCGTCGGCCGCCGACAGCCGCTGGGAGCGGATCGCCCCCGGGGTACTGCGGCGCAGGCTGCCGCAGTGGGACGCGACGGTCGGCGCCGTCGCCGGGGACGGCGGCGCGCTGCTCGTCGACACCGGATCCAGCCTGCGGGAGGGCGCCGGAATCCGCGCGGACGTGGCCGCGCTGCTGGGAAGCCGGGTGACGCGGATCGTCCTCACCCATCCGCACTTCGACCACATCTTCGGCACCGCAGTCTTCTCCGGCGCCCAGGTGTACGCGGCCGTCGGCGTCCGCGAACTGCTGGCCCGCGGCACCGACGCACTGCGGGACGACGCCGTGGCGCACGGCCTGCTGGAGGACGAGGCGGGCGAGGCGGCCGACGTGCTGGTGCGCCCGCACCATCCGGTCAGCGGGCAGCTCACCCTCGACCTCGGCGGACGCGAGGTCGTGCTGGTGAACGTCGGCCCCGCGCATACCGAGCACGACCTGGCCGTCCTGGTGCCCGGCTCCCCCGACGTCGTCTTCTGCGGCGACCTGGTGGAGGAGTCCGGAGCACCGCAGGCCGGCGCGGACGCCCACCTCTCCCGCTGGCCGGCCGCGCTGGACCGGCTGCTGGCCCTGGGCGGCGAGGACGCGGTGTACGTGCCGGGGCACGGAGCGCTGGTCGACGCGGCATTCGTCCGCACGCAGCGGGACGAGCTGGCGCGCCGCTCCACGCCGTAGAGCTGGCAGCGGGCCGCGGGGCACGTAGCAGAATGAGCGGCATGCGCAGCCGTTACGACAACCCGGACCTGACCCCTCCGTGGAAGCGGCCCCGAGCCGTGCCGGAGGTGGCCGCCGAGCCGGACCTGGTGGTGGAGGAGGTCAGCACCGGCTTCTGCGGGGCGGTGGTGCGGTGCGAGAAGACCGCCGAGGGCCCGACCGTCACGCTCGAGGACCGCTTCGGCAAGCACCGGGTCTTCCCCATGGCGGCGGCGGGCTTCCTGCTGGAGGGGCGGACGGTGACGCTGGTACGGCCCGCGCCCGGCGGTGGGCCCGGCACGGGCGCCCCGGCCGGGCGGCAGCGGACGGCCTCCGGCTCGCTGGCCGTACCGGGCGCGCGGGCCCGGGTGGCACGCGCCGGGCGGATCTACGTCGAGGGACGGCACGACGCCGAACTGGTCGAGAAGGTGTGGGGGGACGACCTGCGCATCGAGGGGGTGGTCGTGGAGTACTTGGAGGGCGTCGACGACCTGCCCGCCGTCGTGGAGGCGTTCTCGCCGGGCCCCGGGGCCCGGCTCGGAGTGCTGGTGGACCACCTGGTGCCCGGCTCGAAGGAGTCCAGGATCGCCGCGGACGTCTGCGGGGACCACGTGCTGGTGGTGGGCCACCCGTACATCGACATCTGGGAGGCCGTGAAACCCGCCTCGGCGGGCATCCGGGCCTGGCCGCGCGTACCGCGCGGCCAGGACTGGAAGACCGGGGTGTGCCGCGCCCTCGGCTGGCCGGAGCACACCGGGGCAGCCTGGCAGCAGCTCCTGGGCCGGGTGCGCAGCTACAAGGACCTGGAGCCGGCGCTGCTGGGCCGCGTGGAAGAACTGATCGACTTCGTGACGGCCCCGGACAGCGCCTGACCGTCCCGGCGAGCCGCCCGGCCGGGCCGCGGAGGGGTGTCGTGCCCGGACCGCGGGGTGCGCGCCCGGACCGCAGGGGTACGCGCTTCGCGGGAGAGCCGGTGCGGGCCCGCGCCGGGTGCCCGCAGCCGGGCCGCGGGCGCCCGTGCGGCCTCCGGAACCGGCGGGTGCCGCATCCGCACGCGGACCGGGGACAATGGACGGATGCCCTCCGCACTGCCCGACGGCGAGCCCGTACCGCACGACGGCTCGCTCCCCCCGCACACGCTGACTGGCGGCGCCGACAGCGCACGCCCGCTCGGCTTCTACCTCCACGTCCCGTACTGCGCCACCCGCTGCGGCTACTGCGACTTCAACACCTACACCGCCACCGAGCTGCGCGGCGCCGACGGCGGGGTGGCCGCCTCCCAGGAGAACTACGCGTACAGCCTCACGGAGGAGATCCGGCTGGCCCGCCGGGTGCTGGGCGAGGATCCGCGCCGGGTCCAGACGGTGTTCGTCGGCGGCGGCACCCCCACCCTGCTGCCCGCCGCCGACCTGGCCCGCATGCTGGCGGCCGTCCGGGACGAGTTCGGACTGGCCGAGGACGCCGAGATCACCACCGAGGCGAACCCGGACTCGGTGGACCCGGGCTACCTGGCCGAGCTGCGGGAGGCCGGATTCAACCGGATCTCGTTCGGCATGCAGAGCGCACGCGAGCACGTGCTGCGGGTGCTGGAGCGCACCCACACGCCCGGCCGGCCGGAGGAGTGCGTCGCGGAGGCCCGCAAGGCGGGCTTCGCGCACGTGAACCTGGATCTGATCTACGGGACGCCGGGCGAGACGGACGAGGACTGGCGCGCCTCCCTGGACGCCGCGCTGGCCGCGGGCCCGGACCACATCTCGGCGTACGCGCTCATCGTGGAGGAGGGCACCCGGCTCGCCCGGCGGGTGCGGCGCGGCGAGGTGCCGATGACCGACGACGACGTGCACGCCGACCGCTATCTGATCGCCGAGGAGCGGCTGGCCGCCGCCGGCCTGGAGTGGTACGAGGTCTCCAACTGGGCGGTGGCGGGCGACCCGGCCGCCCGGTGCCGGCACAACGAGCTGTACTGGACGGGCGCCGACTGGTGGGGCGCCGGACCGGGCGCCCACAGCCACGTCGGCGGGGTGCGCTGGTGGAACGTCAAGCACCCGGCCGGCTACGCGCGGGCGCTGGCCGAGGGCCGCTCACCCGGCGCGGGCCGGGAGCTGCTCGGCGACGAGGACCGGCGGGTCGAGCGGATCCTGCTGGAGCTGCGGCTCCGCCAGGGCTGCCCCCTCTCGCTGCTGGCCCCCGACGGCGCCCGGGCGGCCGCCCGGGCGCGTGCCGACGGGCTGCTGGAACCTGGCCCGTACGAGGCCGGCCGGGCCGTGCTGACGCTGCGCGGCCGCCTGCTGGCCGACGCGGTCGTCCGGGACCTGGTGGACTGAGCCGCCCGCGCGGGGATGCGCGGCGCGGGGAGCGGGGCACGGTTTCCGGCCACGCCGCGCGGTGCCGCCCGGTCAGCCGGTGTGCGCGGCCGGGTCGTCGGTCAGCCGGTGCTCGCGGCGGCGGTGCCGGTGGCCTCCGGCAGCCGCAGCACCAGCATCGCCAGGTCGTCGGCGGGCAGATCCGGCGCGAAGGCGTACACCGCGCGGCGCAGCCGCTCGGCCGTCCCGCCCGCGTCCAGCCCCGCGGAGTCGGCGAAGCACGCCGCCAGTCCGTCGCCGTCGTCGAACAGCCGACGGCCGCAACGCCGTTCGGTCACCCCGTCGGTGACGCACAGCAGCGTGTCGCCGGGGTGCAGCGTGAAGGACTGGCACTCGTAACTGACCTGCTGGGCGACCCCGAGGAGTAACTGCGGCAGCGCGGCGGTCCGCACCTGCCCCGCGGCGTCCCGGACGAGCGGCAGCGGATGCCCGGCGCAAGTGAGCGTGCAATCCACCAGGCCGTCCCGGAAGGCGAGTTCCCCGTAGACGACGGACAGGAACCGGGCCTGCTCACCGACCTCCCGGTTGAGCCGGTCCAGGGTCTCGGGCACGGAGTGGCCCTCGCGGGCCAGCAGCCGCAGGACCGGGCGGGCCAGTCCGGTGACCACGGCGGCTTCGGGGCCGTTGCCGCAGACATCACCGAGGGCGAACCGCCAGCGGCCGTCCGGCAACCGCAGCAGGTCGTAGAAGTCGCCGCCCGCCCATGTGCCCTCACCGACCGGTTCGTAGACCAGCGCGGTGTCCAGGCCGGGGACGTGCATCTCCTCGCTGGGCAGCAGCCCGCGCTGGAGGATCCGGCTGATGTTCTCCTGGAGCGCGTAGCGGCGGGCGGAGAGCACCGCGAGCGCCACCCGGCGGGTGAAGTCCTCCACCAGACCCAGCACTTCGTCCGGTATCCGCAGCAGTCCGGCACGTCCGATCACCAGCGTGCCGACCAGGCGGCCGCCGACCACCAGATCGCACTGGGCCGAGGCACCGCTGCCGCCGCCCGCCGCGGCGTCCTCCGGCCGGCGCCAGGGGGACGCCCGCCCCGGCAGCACACGGCCCGCGGGGGCGGGCGGTTCCCCGGCGAGCCGGGCGCGCAGTTCCTCGATCCGGCCCTCCTGCGCGTGCCAGACCCGGGCCAGCCGGGGCAGTCGGGAGCGCTCGTCGTCCAGCAGCCACACCGCGCACCAGTCGGCGAAGCGGGGCACCATCAGCTGCCCGGCGAGCGAGGCGACCTTGTCCTCGTCCGTGTGCCCGGCCAGCATGTCGGACGCCTCGGCGAGGAAGGAGAGCGCGCCGTTGCACATCCAGTCCCGGTGCGGGAGCCGGGGCGCCGGGCACTGCGCGGCACCGCCCGGCTCTTCCACCGGGCCCCCGGACGGGCACGACTGCGGTCTGCGCGACAGGCCGTCACCGGGCCCCTCGCGCGGGGCGCCGCCGGGAAGCGGGCCGAAGGCCGGGGTACCCGCCCGCTGCCTCTCCCGAACGGCACCCGTCTCCCGTGCGGCGTCCGCGGCTGTCTCTGCACCTGCGCCGTCGCCGGCGTCCGGGGGGTGGGCTGCCGTGCCGAGCTGGAACCACACCGACTTGCGGTCCCGGCGGTAGCTGAAACCCCACTCCTTGGCGAGCGCGCCGACCAGCCGCAGGCCGTGCCCCTCCTCGCCGTGCGCGGCGACCCGGCGGGCCGGGTGGAGATCGGCGACCTCGGCGTAGAGAACCCCCGCCGCATACCGGCACTCCAGTCCGACCGATGTCCCCGCGTGCACCACCGCGTTCGTGACCAGTTCACTGACCAGCAGCACCGCGTCGTCCGCCGGCGTCCCGTGCACGCCCCAGCGGCTCAGTGCCACCCGGGCGAAGCGGCGGGCCGCACCGGCGGCGAGCGCGTTGCCCGGCAGTTCCGTCCGCACGGCATACGGCATCCCGCCCCCGCCCGGTGCCGCGAGCGGCGGCGGCACCGCGATCGCCGTGTCCGCCCCGGCGCCGCCCTTCCTCTCCGCCGACTGCGCCATCCCCGCCTCGTCCACGCTGTTCATCGCACCCCTCCCCGGGCCTTTCCCGGGCACACCCCCGGCCGTTCCCTCACCACGCTCGGCGCGGTGGAGCAAGGGTGACAGAAGGGGCCCGCTCATATGCGCCGAGTCACGGAAATGGTGGCCCAAGACTGCGGCTCGCGCCCGTGTGCGATTGACATCGCCCGGCAGCCGGATAACCTGCTGCCTTCCCCGGTTCCGCGCCGCGACCGGCGCGCGCTCCGCGACCGGCCGGAACCATGACGGTCGGCGGTGCGGCGAGGCGCACACCGCCACTCGGGCGTGCGGCCGCCGAGGAGGCGGGCCTCCTGCCCGCCGACGCCATGACGGTGGACGGCTTCCTGGAGCCGGAGGCCGTGTTCAGGGGCTCCTCTGCCGGTGGTGCGGGCGGGCCCGGAGGCGCCACGGGCGCCGTCGGCGCCGGAGTGCGCGCCGGTGCTGCTGGACACAGCCCTGCCCGGGACGGACGGTTTCGAGACAGCTCAGCGCATCAGGCGGAGACAGCCCAGCACATCGGGCGGTGCGAGCGGACTGGTCATTCTCCGTGGGAACTTCCCGGCCGGGCCCGGGACCCGGCGGCAGGCGGAACGCCGGCACCGTGCGCGCCGGCCCGCGAAGCAGCAGCCCCGGCCGCGCCCCTGAAACGCGTTGCCCGGATCCTGGCGGTCGCCGCTCCGCTGCCCCGGCCACCGGAGGGCGGCTGCTGCCGCCCCGCCCCCGTCGAGCTGCGGGCCGCGGTATGCGGCCCGGGGCGGGCCTCAGCGTTCGCGAGTGCCCTCGTACATCTCCTCGATCAGCTCGCCGTACTCCCGCTCCACCACCGGGCGCTTCATCTTGAGGCTGGGCGTCAGCTCACCGTGCTCGATGTCCAGGTCCCGCGGCAGGACCCGGAACTTCTTGACCGTCTGCCAGCGCTGGAGCCCCGCGTTGAGCTGCTCGACATAGCCGTCCACCAGGGCGCGCACCTGCTCGGAGGCGACCACCTCGGCGTAGGGCTTGCCCTTGAGGTCCTCGTGGTCCGCCGCCCACGCCGTGAGCGCCGGTTCGTCCAGTGTGATCAGGGCGGTGCAGTAGTTCCGACCCGCGCCGTGCACCAGGATGTTGGAGACGTACGGGCAGATCGCCTTGAACTGGCCCTCCACCTCGGCGGGCGCGATGTACTTGCCCCCGGAGGTCTTGATCAGGTCCTTCTTGCGGTCGGTGATCCGCAGGTAGCCGTCGTCCGACAGTTCGCCGATGTCGCCGGTGTGGAACCAGCCGTCCTCCTCCAGCACTTCGGCGGTCTTGTCCGCCAGCCCGTGGTACCCCTGCATGATGCCGGGGCCGCGCAGCAGGATCTCGCCGTCGTCCGCGATCCGCACCTCGGTACCGGGCATCGGCTTGCCGACGGTGCCGGTGCGGAAGTTGTCGGTGCGGTTGCAGAAACTGGCGGCGGACGACTCGGTGAGTCCGTAGCCCTCCAGGACCGGGATGCCCGCTCCGGCGAAGAAGTAGCCGAGATCGGGGGCGAGCGCGGCCGAACCGGAGACGCAGCCGACCATCCGGCCGCCGAACGCGTCCCGCAGCTTGCTGTAGACGAGCCGGTCGGCCAGGGCGTGCTTGACCTTGAGCCCGGTCGGCGCGTCCGGCACTCCGGTGCGGCGCTGGTTGTCCTGTGTCGTGCGCGCGTACTCGCGGGCCACCTCGGCCGCCCACTGGAAGATCTTGTACTTGGCACCGCCGCCGGCCCGCGCCTTCTGCGCGACGCCGTTGTAGACCTTCTCGAAGATTCGCGGCACCGCGCACATCTTCGTCGGCTGGACGACCGGAAGATTGTCGATGATCTTGTCGACCCGGCCGTCCACCGCGATGACGTGTCCGGAGTCGATCTGCACGGAGATCAGCATCTTGCCGAAGACGTGCGCCAGCGGCAGCCACAGGTACTGCACGTCGTCGCTGTTCAGCAGCCCCGTCTGCGGCACCGCACGAGCCATGTACGACCAGGCGTCCTGCGCCAGCCGGACACCCTTCGGCTTTCCCGTCGTACCGGAGGTGTAGATGAGGGTGGCCAACTGGTCCGAGCGCAGCCCCTGCACCGTCTCGGTGATGGCGTCGGGGTGCTTCTCCCGGTAGGCGGCGCCCCGCCGCTCCAGCTCCGCGAAGCTCAGCGCCCAGTCGCCCGCCGCGTCCTCGGCCCCGGGCTCCCCGTCGACGAGCACGACATGCGCCAGGTTCGGCAACTCGTCCCGGTGCGCGCGGACCTTGGCGAGCTGGTCGGCGTCCTCGGCGATCAGCACCCTGCTGTCGGAGTCGGCGAGGATGTAGGCCGTCTCGGAATCGTTGGTGCTGGGGTAGACGGTGGTGGTGGCGGCGCCCGCGCACAGGATGCCCAGGTCGGAGAGGATCCACTCGATCCGGGTGCTGGAGGCGATGCCGACCCGTTCCTCGGGGCGCACCCCCAGGTCCATGAGCCCCGCCGCGATCGAGAACACCCGCTCGGCCGCCTCGCGCCAGCTGTAGGAGCGCCACTCGTCCGGGCCCTCGTCCTGGCCCGCGGGGCGGATCACCGGATAGCGGTACGCCTCCGCGTCGGGTGTGGCCTCGACCCGCTCCAGGAAGAGCGTGGCCACGGAAGGCGGCCGGTTCTCGATCAGGGACTGTGTGTCGCTCACGACATCCTCCGGGACCCGCGTCCTGCTTCGTCGTCCTGCTTCGTCCTGCTGCGTGTCGGCTCGCGCTTATTGACTCACGAGTAACTACTGAGCAGTGATCAGAGTAAAGGCAGCAGCCCCCTTACGTAAGGGGTCTACCGCTACGTAAGGGGGCTGCTGCGGAGCGCACACGGGTACCGTCGGCAGAGCCGCCGACCGGACCGCCACGGCAGCACGGCGGGCGCGGCGGCGGCCGGGGTGCGGACCGGCCGCCGCCGCGGCGCGCGCCGGGCTACTTCTTGGCCTTGGCCTTGGCGTCGCCGCCGGAGTCGTCACTGGAGAGCGCCGCGATGAACGCCTCCTGCGGCACCTCCACCCGCCCGACGACCTTCATCCGCTTCTTGCCTTCCTTCTGCTTCTCCAGCAGCTTCCGCTTCCGCGAGATGTCGCCGCCGTAGCACTTGGCCAGGACGTCCTTGCGGATCGCGCGGATCGTCTCGCGGGCGATGACACGGGCGCCGACAGCCGCCTGGATGGGCACCTCGAACTGCTGCCGCGGAATCAGCTCCCGCAGCTTGTTGGCCATCCGGGTGCCGTAGGAGTACGCCTTCTCCTTGTGCACGATCGCGGAGAACGCGTCCACCTTGTCGCCCTGGAGGAGGATGTCGACCTTGACCAGGTCGGCCGTCTGCTCGCCGGTCGGCTCGTAGTCCAGCGAGGCGTAGCCGCGGGTCTTGGACTTCAGCGCGTCGAAGAAGTCGAAGACGATCTCCGCGAGCGGCAGCGTGTACCGCAGCTCCACCCGGTCCTCGGACAGGTAGTCCATGCCCTGCAAGGCGCCGCGCCGCGACTGGCACAGCTCCATGATCGCGCCGATGAACTCGCTGGGCGCGATGAGCGTCGCGCGCACCACCGGCTCGTGCACCGTGGCGGTCTTCCCGGTGGGGAACTCGCTGGGGTTGGTCACCACGTACTCGGTGCCGTCCTCCATCTCCACGCGGTAGATCACGTTGGGCGCCGTGGCGATCAGGTCGAGGCCGAACTCCCGCTCCAGCCGCTCCCGGATCACCTCCAGGTGCAGCAGCCCCAGGAAGCCCACCCGGAAGCCGAAGCCCAGCGCCGCGGACGTCTCCGGCTCGTAGGTCAGCGCGGCGTCGTTGAGCAGCAGCTTGTCCAGGGCGTCACGCAGCTCCGGATAGTCGGAGCCGTCCAGCGGATACAACCCCGAGAACACCATCGGCTTGGGGTCCTTGTAGCCGGGCAGCGGCTCCTCGGCGCCCTTGGTCAGCTGCGTGACGGTGTCGCCCACCTTGGACTGGCGGACGTCCTTCACACCGGTGATCAGATAGCCGACCTCGCCCACACCCAGCCCGTCGGCGGGCGTCATCTCCGGCGAGTTCGCACCGATCTCCAGCAGCTCGTGGGTGGCCCCGGTGGACATCATCCGGATCCGCTCGCGCCTGCCGAGCATCCCGTCGACGACCTTGATGTAGGTGACCACACCGCGGTACGCGTCGTAGACCGAATCGAAGATCATCGCGCGGGCCGGCGCCTCCGCGTTCCCGGTCGGCGGGGTGACCTGGCGCACGACCTGGTCCAGCAGCTCCTCGACGCCCTCACCGGTCTTGGCCGAGACGCGCAGCACGTCACCCGGCTCGCAGCCGATGAGGTGCGCCAGCTCGGCGGCGAACTTCTCCGGCTGCGCCGCGGGCAGGTCGATCTTGTTCAGCACGGGGATGATCGTGAGGTCGTGTTCCATCGCCAGATAGAGATTGGCGAGGGTCTGCGCCTCGATCCCCTGCGCGGCGTCCACCAGGAGGATGCACCCCTCGCAGGCCGCGAGCGAGCGGGAGACCTCGTAGGTGAAGTCCACGTGCCCAGGGGTGTCGATCATGTTCAGGACGTGCGGGGTGGACGCGTCGTCCGTGGGGGCCCAGGGCATCCGCACGGCCTGGGACTTGATCGTGATGCCCCGCTCGCGCTCGATGTCCATACGGTCGAGGTACTGCGCACGCATCTGCCTCTTGTCCACGACGCCGGTGAGCTGGAGCATCCGGTCGGCAAGCGTGGACTTGCCGTGGTCGATGTGCGCGATGATGCAGAAGTTACGGATCAGCGCCGGGTCGGTACGGCTCGGCTCCGGCGCGTTCGTTGGGGTCGCGGGCACGCAGTGTCCTGTCGGTTCTGGCCTGTCGGTTTCGGGCTGTCGGTTCGTTCGGCGAGGTCTCGAACACCTTCGGCGGCCCGGTGCGGGCCCGTCGAGACGGATGTGTCGCATCCCATGGTCCCATGCGCACGGGGCACCGACCGGATTGGGAGGGGTGCTGCCCCGGCTGGTAGCCTGACCGACTGTGCCTTATGGCACTGAAGGGTGCCTGCTCGGCACCAGCGTTTGAAAACTCCGAACCGCAAAGGCTCATTCGTGGCGAACATCAAGTCCCAGATCAAGCGGATCAAGACCAACGAGAAGGCCCGGCAGCGCAACAAGGCCGTGAAGTCCGAGCTGAAGACCGCGATCCGCCGCACCCGCGAGGCCGTCTCCGCCGGTGACGCCGCCAAGGCGGCCGAGGCGCAGCAGGTCGCCGCCCGGAAGCTCGACAAGGCCGCCAGCAAGGGTGTCCTGCACAAGAACAACGCGGCCAACAAGAAGGCCGCGCTGGCCAAGCACGTGGCCACCCTCAAGGGCTGACCGCCCTCTCGGAGCACTCCGCAGCTCGTCGGTCTCCCCGACGCTCGGAATGACCGCTCGGACGGCATGTGGCGGGCCCTCTCTCATCCGCCGTACGCCCGAGCAACCGCTTGAGACAGGGCGCCGCACGCGGCCTGCGTTCGCCACGCGGGTGCGGCGCACCGGACAGACAGCGAAGGCCCCGCCCCAGCCCCTCCCCAGGGCTCGGACGGGGCCTTCGTCGTGCCGGCTTTCGCGGTGGGCCGACTGCGCATGCCGGATGGCGGCGCATGCCGGACTCGGGCCACCCGGACCGGAGGCGCGGGGCGAGGGGGAGGCAGACAGCGGACGGCAGTGGGTGCGCGGTCAGCGGGAGCGGGCGGCACTCGCGATGGTGACGACGGCCTTCTCCAGCGCGTACTCCGGATCCATTCCGCCGCCCTTGACAGCCGCATCCGCCGCGGCGACGGCGCGCAGCGCGGCGGCCACCCCGTCCGGCGTCCAGCCGCGGGTCTGCTGACGCACCCGGTCGATCTTCCACGGAGGCATGCCCAGCTCCCGTGCGAGGTCGCCCGGCCGCGCCCCGCGCGGGGCCCCTGCGAGCTTGCCGATGGCCCGCACTCCCTGTGCCAGCGCGCTGGTGATCAGCACCGGTGCCACTCCCGTGGAGACCGCCCAGCGCAACGTCTCCAGCGCCTCGGCGGCCTTCCCCTCGACCGCCCGGTCGGCGACGGTGAAGCTGGACGCCTCGGCCCGGCCGGTGTAATAACGGCCGACCACTGCCTCGTCCACGGTGCCCTCGACATCGGCGGTGAGCTGCCGGCAGGCCGAGGCCAGTTCGCGCAGATCGCTGCCGATGGCGTCCACCAGCGCCTGGCACGCCTCGGACGTCGCCGACCGCCCCAGGGCACGGAACTCGCCCCGGACGAAGGCGAGCCGGTCCGCGGGCCTGGTCATCTTCGGGCACTCGACCTCGCGCGCGCCCGCCTTCCGCGCCGCGTCCAGCAGCCCCTTGCCCTTGGCACCGCCCTGGTGCACCAGCACCAGGGTGATCTCCTCGACCGGCGCCGTCAGATACGCCTTCACGTCCTTGACCGTCTCCGCCGCGAGGTCCTGCGCAGCGCGCACCACGACGACCTTCCGCTCGGCGAAGAGCGAGGGGCTGGTCAGCTCGTCCAGCGTGCCGGGCTGGAGCTCGCCGGACGCCAGGTCCCGCACATCCGTGTCGGCGTCCGCGGCGCGTGCGGCATCGATCACCACCCGCACGGCACGCTCGATGAGCAGCTCTTCCTGCCCCACCGCCACGGTCACGGGCGCGAGCGGATCGTCCGGGGTCTTGCTACGCGTACCAGCCATCGCGAACAGCATCCCACGCCGCACCGACACAACAGCCCTACGAGCCCCCACCGCCGGCTTCTCCGCCCTCCCGGTGCACGCACGCCTCCGTGACACCGGTGGTCCGGGCAGCGGCGGCCCGGGAACCGGCGCTGCCCACTCGCCGGAACGCGGCTCCGAGCGGGGCCGGGACCTCCGGACCCGGGCCCCGCCCCCCGGGGGGCCGGGTGCGGTCTTCGGGGCGGTTGAGAGAATGCCCCGGTGAACGACGTACGGCATGTACTGGTGCTGCCCGACCGGGAGGCGGCCGAGAAGGTCGCCGCGACGCTGGAGGAGCGCCTCGGACTCGCCGAGGAGCCCGACCTCGTCCGCGATGCCCTCGCCGGAGAGGACGACGCCGAGGACGCCCAGTGGCTGGTGGTGCTCGAAGATCCACCCGCCGTCTGCGATCCCGCCCTGCTGGAAGAGGTCGCGGCAGCGCACGAGGGCTGGCTGGAGCGCGACTGACCCTCCCGCCGGAGGCCGCAGCAGATCCCGCGGGGGCACCGCCGGCGCCGGGGGTGCCCCGCCGGGTCACCACGGCGGGGGTGCCGTCCGGGCACCGGGTCAGTGCCAGCGCCCCGTGCCGGTCCGTCCGCGCCACGAGGGCACCCGCTGCGGACAGGGCGTGCAGTGTCTCGGGCGCGGGGTGCCCGTACGGGTTCTCCCGGCCGGCCGAGACCAGCGCCACCCGGGGCCGGAGCCGCCGCAGCAGTGCCGGGGCCTGGAAGCGCGACCCGTGGTGCGCGACTTTGAGCACGTCCACCCGCGGCAGGCCGGGCCGGGCGGCGAGCAGCGCCTGCTGCGCCTCGGGTTCGAGGTCGCCGGGGAGGAAGAGGCGCAGACCCGCCGTGCGGACGAGCAGGGTGACGCTGGCATCGTTGGCTCCGTCGCCCCCGGTTCCGCCGCCACCGGCGCCACGTGGACTTGGGGCAGCACCCCCGTCCACGGGGTCCGGCGGGGGCCACACCACCTCCCACCGCAGGTCTCCGGCACGCTGCCGCTCCCCCGCGTGCGAGAGGCGTACCGGCACTCCCGCACCGCGGGCCGTGCCGCGCACGAACGCCGCCTGGCCGGGCGGCTCCGCCAGCGCCGTCGTGCGGATCTCCCCGACGCTCCGCCCGCGCAGCACCCCGGGGAGCCCGGCCACATGGTCGGCGTGGAAGTGGGTCAGCACGACCAGCGGAACGCTGCGCACCCCGAGATCACGCAAGCACCGGTCGACAGCGTCGGGTTCGGGTCCCGCGTCGACCACGACCGCCCCGCCCGCGCCGCCGCGCTCCCCGTCCAGCGCGAGCACCAGCGCGTCCCCCTGCCCGACATCGCAGGCCACCATCCGCCAGCCCGCCGGGGGCCACCCGGTGAACGGCCGGACCAGCGGTAGAGGGCGCAGCACGGCCAGCAGCACGCCCAGCGCGCAGGCGGCCCCCAGCCAGGGGCGGCACGCGGCGGACCTGTGCAGCACCGCCAGGGCCCCGGCCAGCAGGGCCGCCAGCCCCAGCGCGCCCGGCCAGCCGCCCGACCAGCCGATCTCCGCGCCCGGCAGGCCGGCGCCCGTGCGCGCGACACCGGCGACGGCACTCACCGGCCAGCCCGCCAGCCAGGCGAGCCCCTCCGCCGCGGGCATCGCGACCGGGGCGGCGGCGAGCGCGGCGAATCCCAGCACGGTGGCCGGTGCGACCAGGAACTCCGCCAGCAGGTTGCAGGGCACCGCGAGCAGGCTCACATGCGCCGCCAGCACCACCACCACGGGCGCACAGGCGGCCTGCGCCGCGGCTGCGGCGGCCAGCGCCTCCGCTGCCCTGCCGGGCCAGCCGCGCCGCCGCAGCGCTTCCGACCAGCGCGGTGCCACCGTCAGCAAGGACGCCGTGGCCAGCACGGAGAGCAGGAATCCGAAGTCCCGGGCCAGCCACGGGTCGTAGCACACCAGCAGCAGCACGGCCGCTGCCAGCGCGGGCAGCAGGGAGCACCGCCGCCCGGTGCCGATGGCCCACACCGTGATCAGTCCGCAGGCCGCCGCCCGCAGCACGCTCGGATCCGGTCTGCACACCACGACGAAACCCAGCGTCAGCAGCGCGGCCGCGACCGCGGTGGCCCGCAGCGGAAGGCCGAGCCGGGGTGCGAGACCCCGGCGCTCCGCCCGGTGGGCGAGGCCGGGCGGACCGATGAGAAGCGCCAGCATGATCGAGAGGTTGCTTCCGCTCACCGCGAGCAGGTGTGTCATGTCGACCGCCCGGAAGGCGTCCGCCAGCTCCCGGCTCAATCGGGAGGTGTCACCGACCACCAGCCCGGGCAGCAGTCCTCGCGCGTCCGCCTCCAGCCCCCCGCTCGCCTCCCGGAGTCCGGCGCGCAGCGCGCCCGCCGCCCGCTGGACAGCGGTGGGCCCCGCCACGATCCGCGGTGGACCGGACCGCACCCGCAGTACCGCCGCGATCTCCCGGCCGCCCCGCCCACCGGGCGCGGGAGGCCTGAGGTCGGCCTCCACCCGCAGCCGGGTGGAGGGCAGCAGCCGCAACCAGGCGCTCCGCGCCGCGCTGTCCGCCCCCCGGCCGTTGCCGGTTTCCCGGGCGCCTTCCGGCCCGGCCCGCTCCCGGTCGGCCGGGCCGCCGTCCCGCTCGGGGCGGACCAGCAGCAGCACCGGCGTCCGCAGCCGGGTCCGGCTGCCGGATGCGCCGACCAGCGCGACCGCGTCGGCGCGGACCACCACCCTCCCGGCGAGCTGCCGCGCACCGAGCGTCCTGGGCCGGCTGGGATGCGGGTCCTCGGCGACGGTGACCTCTACCGCCACCCGCGCGTGGTCGGCGGCGAGTCCGGGTAACGGGCCCCGGTGCAGATCGGCGGCGTGCAGGGCCGCCG
Organism: Streptomyces sp. NPDC007025; assembly: GCF_042869455.1. Lineage (NCBI taxonomy): Bacteria > Bacillati > Actinomycetota > Actinomycetes > Kitasatosporales > Streptomycetaceae > Streptomyces > Streptomyces sp. NPDC007025. Next base: position 17,232 of record NZ_JBIAFT010000004.1, read on the forward strand.
TCCCACCCGCCGCCGCGGCGCACAACAGGGCCACGGCAGCGCTCACCGACAGCGTCGGGCCCGCCGGATCCTTGCGCCCGGGGCCGCTTCCGGCAGCGCCCCGCACCGTGGGCGCACCGCGCCCACCGGACCCGGCGCGCCCCGGCCCGATGGGCGACGGGGTCGCGGGACCCCGGCGCCGGAGAGGCCCGGCCAGCAGGGCCAGCCCGGCGGCAGCGCAGAGGACGACGCCGAGCGCCGCATGCTCCGCCGAAGCGCCCAGGGCGAGGGCGGCGGCCGCCCACGCCGCCCCGGCGGGCAGCACCAGCCGCAGATCCGGTGGCTCCTCTCCGTCCCCCACGGGGCGACCGGCAGCCGCACGATCCGGCGCGGGCGCCCAGGCGGCGGCGCCCAGGGGGCCGGGCCGGGATGCGGCGCGGGGCGGACCGCCGCCGGCTCCGGCGCGCGTTCGGCCAGGGCTCACGGCGTCACCTGCGGCCGGATGTCCGCGAACCGCTTCTCCCCGATGCCGTCGACCTCCTTGAGCTGGTCGACCGAGCGGAACCCGCCGTGCTGTGTGCGGTAGTCCACGATGTGCTGCGCCAGGACCGGCCCGACGCCCGGCAGCGTCTCCAACTGCTCCCGGGTGGCCGAGCTGAGGCTGACCATGGCGCCCGAGGGACCGGCCGCGCTTCCGGCCCCCGGGGCACCACCGCCCGGGGCTGTGCCCCCGGCGGTTCGGGACCGGCCCGGTTCGCCCACGACGATCTGCTCGCCGTCGACCAGCGGCCGGGCCTGGTTCAGTCCCTCGGCGTCCGCTCCCCTGCGGAGCCCCCCGGCGGCCTCGAGCGCGTCGGCCACGCGCGAACCGGCGGGCAGCTGCTGGAGCCCGGGCTCGCGCACCTTCCCGGAGACGTCCACCACCAGCCGCCCGCTGGGTGCCGCACCGCCGGCAGCGGGGGCCGTCGAGGGCGCACCGCTCTCCCCGGGAGGTGCGGAGGCTCCGCCGGGCGCACCGGAGGGTTCGGACGGGCCGGACATGGCGGGGACGGGGACGCCCTGCGGCCGGCCCGTCCAGAAGTGGTGGACGGCGAAGCCGAGTCCGACCAGCAGCACCAGACAGAGCGCGACCAGCGTCTTCGGCTCCATGGCGCAGCGCACCCGCAGCCAGACCGGCATCCGGTCCGCGAGCGCGAGCCCCCAGCGTTCCCGCGCGGGCAGAGCCGGAGCGGGCTCCGGGGCCGAGGAAGGGGCCGGGTCCGAGTCCCGGGCAGGAGACGGGGTCGGGGCCGGGCCTGGAGACGGATCCGGGAGCCGGACCGGGGCCGGCGGATCCGCTTCCGGCTGATCCCGCCGCTCCGTGCAGGGGTGGTTGTCGCGGCGCTCGATGGCCTCGCGCGGTCCGAGCCCGGGTTGCGGCCCGCGCTCCGACGGGCCCAGCGGACCGGCCGGGCCCTCCGGCGCTTCACGTCGATGCCTGCGCTCCTTGCTGCGCCGCACGGCTGACCGCGCCGCCGCGACAGCCTCGGCCCGCGGCATGACAGCGGTATCCGGTTCGGTCCTGCGCCGCCGGCTTGCGTGCTCGGCGCTGCGCGGATCGCCCGAGGCCGGTTCGATGGCGGGTCCGGCGGGATCCGGGAGAGCGGCGCCGTTGCGGTCGGTGGGGTGCCGCCCGCTCGGCGGCCGGTCTTCGGGGTCGGGACCGGTCACGGAACCGGTGGAGCGCTGCTCGGTCAGCAGCGACCGGGCGCGGGCCGCCGCATCGGGCCCCGCGGACGGTGGGCGCACCCCGCGCCGGGGCAGCCGGTGCGTGCCCCGGCGGGTCGGACGCGTGCCGGGAGCGGCCCTGGGGCCCCGAGGCGGTCGGCGCCGCGACGGGCGCCGGAGGCGACCACCGGGGCCCCGGGTCTCGGCAGCGGCGTCCGAAGCGTTCGGCTCCCGCGGCGCCTCCCCGCCACGGCCCTGTTCTCCGCGGAGTCCGGCCTCCCGACGGCCGTCCGGGGGCGCGCTGTCCTGCTCTCCGCGGCCTTCGCCGTCGCCTGCACCGTCCGAGTGTTCATCGCCCCGCTCTGCGCGGCGGCTCGTGGCGCTTCCGCCCTCCCCCGGCATGTCGGGGGGCGGCATTTCCCATGACGTCTCCCACGGCTCCCGCGGGTCTGCTCGACGGCGCCGGGTGGGGACTGCTCCCGCTGCTCGTTCGCTCATGCCCGCCGACGGTAGGCGGCCTCGACAGCCTCCGGTGATCTTGCTCAGTTCCGGTGGAAAACCCGCGGGTTGTGGATATCTCGCTCACTCACCTGAGGGAAAGCACGGCTCCCAGCAGCCCCGGCCCCGTATGGGCGCCGATGACCGCGCCGACCTCGCTCACATGCAGCTCGCGCAGGCCGGGCACCCGGGACCGGAAGCGCTCCGCGAGCTGTTCGGCCCGCTCGGCGGCGGCGAGATGGTGCACGGCGATGTCCACCCGCGCGTCCCCGGCGCGCTCCACGATGATCTCCTCCAGCCGCGCGATGGCCTTGGAGGCGGTCCGCACCTTCTCCAGCATCCCGATCCGGCCGTCCGCCACCTCCAGCAGCGGCTTGACGGCGAGCGCGGAGCCCAGCAGCGCCTGGGCCGCGCCGATCCGGCCGCCTCTGCGCAGGTAGTCCAGGGTGTCGACGTAGAAGACCGCGGAGATGCCCTCGGCACGCTTCTCGGCGGCCGCCACCGCCTCGTCCAGCGAGGCACCGGCCTCGGCCGCCTCCGCTGCGGCCAGCGCGCAGAACCCCAGCGCCATGGCCACGACCCCGGTGTCGACCACCCGTACCGGAACCGGCGACTGCGCGGCGGCCAGCGCCGCGGCGTCGTAGGTCCCCGAGAACTCGGCGGACAGGTGCAGCGAGACGACTCCCGCCGCGCCCGCCTCGGCCGCGGCCCGGTAGGTGCGGGCGAACATCTCGGGACTGGGCCGCGAGGTGGTGACCGGGCGCCGCTCGCGCAGCGCGGTGGCCAGTGATCGCGCGGAGATCTCCGTCCCCTCCTCCAGGGCCCGGTCGCCGAGGACGACGGTCAGCGGCACGGCTTCGATCCCGTGCCTGCGCAGCGCCTCCGGCGGCAGGTAGGCGGTGGAGTCCGTGACGATCGCGAGGGGGCCGTGCATGGAACGGAGGGTATCGGGCGGGCGAACGGAGCGCCTCAGGAGGCGTTCCGCGGCCGCCGCTTCTCGAAGACCCCGGCGGTGTCCCCGCGGTCGGCCACCCGAGCGATCGGATCGGCGCCGGTCAGGTCGGACCCGGTCAGGTCGGCTGCGGAGCGGCCGGAGCCCTGCCCGGACGGCCCGAGTTCCGGCTGAGCCGACTGCGCGGACTTCTCCTGCCTCTCCCGACCCTCCTGCCTCTCCTGCTCTTCCTGCTTCTCCGAGTGGGCCGCCGGCGCGGACGGTTCGGCGCCGCGGCCGGCCGCGGCCTCCCCGGCGGAGGAGGCGTCGGCAGCGGCTTCGGGCCGGGGGCCGCCGGGGCCCGGCGTCCAGTGGCGCAGCGCACCGGACTCGATGTCGATCCGGTCCCGCAGCGCGCCCAGCTCCTCGGCGTCGAACCGGCGTGCCCGGTCCTGGGCGGCGTAGCGCAGCGAGTCCGCCGACTCCTTGATGTGCCGCATGCGTTCGCGCGCCTCCGGAAGCCGGGCGGCGATACGGGAGTGGTCCGGCTCGCGCTCCATCAGCACGCGCAGTTCCCGGTCCAGGTGGCGCGCGTGCTCGTGCAGGCTGTCGAGGAGTTGGACGGCTTCGCCGAGGCCCGGGTCCTGCTGCGCCTCGGCCTCCAGCGCCGCCCGCGTGCTGTCGATCGAGGAGCGCAGCTCCAGGCGGATACGGGCTGCTTGGCCGACCGGACCGGGCTGGGCGGAGCGGGCCTTGAGCAGGGTCTCCTCCGTCGTGCGCCGCACCTGCGCCCCGGTGCGCTCCACCCCGCGCTTGACGGCTCGCACGACACGCAGCGTGATGATCGTGCCGAAGATAAAAACGGCGAGTACGAACATCAGGCCGATGACGACTCCCACGTCCACAGGTCGCTCCTTAGTCGTCCGTCGCCCCTTCTCCGTTCAGCGTAAACGGGCGGGGGCGGATCCGGGTTCCGCGGAACCCGGATCCGCCCCCATGACGTCCCGTAGGGGTCGCGCACCCTCCCGTGACCGGTCGGCCGCACCGAACCGGGCCGAGCGGCCGCCGGGTCCGGCCGGCCGTTACGCGGGAACGATGTTGACCAGCTTGGGCGCCCGGACGATCACCTTGCGGACCTCGGCACCGCCCAGTGCCTTCACGATCACCGGCTCGGCCAGCGCCAGCGCCTCCAGTTCGGACTCGGAGACGGACGGCGCCACCTCCAGCCGGGCCTTGACCTTGCCCTTGATCTGCACCACGCAGGTCACGGTCTCGTCCACCAGGTACGCCGGGTCGGGCACCGGGAAGTCCTCGTGGACGACGGACCCCTCGTGGCCCAGCCGGCGCCACATCTCCTCGGCGATGTGCGGAGCCAGCGGGGCGACCAGCAGCACCATGGTCTCGGCGACGCCACGCGGGACCTCGGGCAGCTTCGTGACGTGGTTGTTCAGCTCGGTGAGCTTGGCGATCGCGGTGTTGAACCGCAGTGCGGCCATGTCCTGGCCGATGCCGTCGATCGCCTTGTGCAGGGCACGCAGGGTCGCCTCGTCCGGCGCGGAGTCGACCACGGTCGGCTCGCCCGTCGTCTCGTCCACGGCGTTCCGCCACAGCCGCTGCAGCAGCCGGAACTGGCCGACGACCGCGCGGGTGTCCCAGGGCCGGGAGACGTCCAGCGGACCCATCGCCATCTCGTACAACCGCAGGGTGTCGGCACCGTACTCGCCGCAGATCTCGTCCGGGGTGACGGCGTTCTTCAGGGACTTGCCCATCTTGCCCAGCACCCGGCTGACCTTCTCGCCCTGGTGGTAGTACGCGCCGTCGCGCTCCTCCACCTCCGCAGCGGGTACGGCGATGCCGCGCGCGTCCCGGTAGACGAACGCCTGGATCATCCCCTGGTTGTACAGCTTGTGGAACGGCTCGACGGAGGAGACGTGCCCCAGGTCGTGCAGCACCTTCGACCAGAAGCGGGCGTAGAGCAGGTGCAGCACGGCGTGCTCGGCACCGCCCACGTACAGGTCGACACCGCCCTTGGGCTGCCCCTCCCGCGGTCCCATCCAGTAGTTCTCGATCCGCGGGTCGACCAGCTTCTCGTCGTTCTGCGGGTCCAGGTAGCGCAGCTCGTACCAGCACGAACCGGCCCAGTTGGGCATGGTGTTGGTCTCCCGCCGGAAGCGGCGCGGCCCCTTGCCGTCGCCCAGGTCCAGGCTGACGTGGGTCCACTCCTCGTTCCGGGACAGCGGGGTCTCCGGGGAGGTGTCCGCGTCGTCCGGGTCGAAGGTGCGCGGGGAGTAGTCCTCGACCTCCGGCAGCTCCAGCGGCAGCATCGACTCGGGCAGCCCATGGGCGATGCCGTCCTCGTCGTAGACGATCGGGAACGGCTCGCCCCAGTAGCGCTGCCTGCTGAACAGCCAGTCGCGCAGCCGGTAGTTGACCGTGCCCTCGCCCAGGCCGTGCTGCTCCAGCCACCGGCGCATCCGCTCCTTGGCCTCGCCCACGCCCAGCCCGTCCAGGCTGATGCCCTCGGCACGGGAGTTGACGAGCGCCGCCTCGTAGGAGCTGAACGCCTCCTGCCAGTCGGCCGGGTCCGTCCCGCGGCCGTCGGTGGGCTCGACGACGCAGCGCATCGGCAGTTCGAAGGCGCGGGCGAACTCGAAGTCACGCTGGTCGTGTGCGGGGACGGCCATGATGGCGCCGGTGCCGTACCCCATCAGCACGTAGTCGGCGATGAAGACGGGGACGGGTTCCCGGGTGACCGGGTGGGTGGCGTAGGCGCCGGTGAAGACACCGGTCTTGTCCTTGGCCTCCGCCTGGCGCTCGACGTCGGACTTGGCCTCCGCCTGCGCCCGGTAGGCGGCCACGGCCCCGGCAGGGGTCGCGTGTCCGCCCGTCCACACCTGGTGGGTGCCCTCGGGCCAGGCTTCGGGGACGACGGTCCGGACCAGCGGATGCTCGGGGGCCAGCACCAGATAGGTGGCGCCGAACAGGGTGTCCTGGCGGGTGGTGAAGACGTCGACGGCCGCGTCCCCGAGGGGGAAGCCGATCCGGGCCCCCTCACTGCGGCCGATCCAGTTGCGCTGCTGCAGCTTGATCGCCTCGGGCCAGTCCAGGTCCTCCAGGTCCTCCAGCAGACGGTCGGCGTAGGCGGTGATCCGCATGTTCCACTGCCGCAGCTCGGCCTTGAAGACGGGGAAGTTGCCGCGCTCGGAGCGGCCGTCGGCGGTGACCTCCTCGTTGGCCAGCACGGTGCCCAGGCCGGGGCTCCAGTTGACGGGTGCGTCGGAGGCATAGGCCAGCCGGTACTCCCCCAGCAGGTCGGCCCGCTCCCGCTCGCTCAGTTCCTGCCACGCCCCCCACCCCTCGGGGGTCTCCCGGGTGCCGGAGGCGAACTGCTCGACCAGTTCCTCGATGGGCCGCGCTGTGCGCGCCTCGGCGTCGTACCAGGAGTTGAAGATCTGCAGGAAGATCCACTGGGTCCAGCGGTAGTACGAGGGGTCGATCGTGGCGAACGACCTGCGCTTGTCGTGCCCCAGGCCCAGGCGGCGCAGCTGCGCCGTCATCTGGAGGATGTTGGCCTCGGTCGAGGTGCGCGGGTGGGTGCCGGTCTGGACGGCGTACTGCTCGGCGGGCAGCCCGAAGGCGTCGAAGCCCAGCGTGTGCAGCACGTTGTGGCCGGTCATCCGCGCGTAGCGGGCGTAGACGTCCGTCGCGATGTAGCCGAGGGGGTGGCCGACGTGCAGCCCCGCACCCGAGGGATACGGGAACATGTCCATGATGAACTTTTTGGGCTTGGCAGCCTGCTCGGCGTCGCCGCCCAGCGGCCCGTCGCCCGGATTGGGCGCCTCGTAGGTGCCGTGCTTCTCCCAGAAATCCTGCCAGCGTGCCTCGATGTCGGCGGCCAGGGCCGCCGTGTAGCGATGGGGGGCCGCGCTCTCGGCGGCGGTGGTCGTCTCGCTCATCGTCCTCAAAGCTCCATCGGTCGTCTCTGCCCAGCGCTCCTGAAACGAAAAAACCCCTCGCACAGGAGGGGGAGCCGCGCCGATGCCGGCCCGCGGAGGGGGACCGGCGGTGATTCAGCGCGGCTCGCTAAGCAGAAGGCGTACGGCACGCATGGCGCTCAGGGTACCGCACGCGGCGGGGCCCCGGCCGGAGACCGTCGGCAGCCCGGCGGCGCGGAGCCCGGAAGGCACGCCCAGGGCAGGGTGGGAGCAGCGCCCGGATGCGGGGACCACACCTCGCACGGGAGAACGCCGTCATACGCGGCGCACCGCAGGAATCGGCAGGGAAGCGGCAAGGAAGCGGCTTGGAATCGGCATACGAAAGAGGTGGGATGCATCCGCGGAATCCGCGGGTACACCCCACCTCTTGTTCTGTGGAGCTAAGGAGAATCGAACTCCTGACCTCTTGCATGCCATGCAAGCGCTCTACCAACTGAGCTATAGCCCCAGATCTCTGGTCCGCCGGGGTTTCCCCTCGGCGGCTTCGCCAGCTTACACGGGGTACACCGCCTTCTGCCAAATCGCTTTCCGCGACACCGGGACCGGTGGGCGGCCCCGCCGTACCAGGTCCCGGCCCCGGCAGTCGGTACTGTCGGCCCGTGAGCACCTCGCGCCGCCCCGTCGGGAGCGCAGCGCCACCGGCACCCCGGGCCGGCCGCCGTGTCCAGGACCGGCTGCTGCGGCGGCCGATGGCCCCGGCGCTCGCGGTGTCGCTGCTCTCCTTCGCCGCCTTCTGGGCCGCGCAGCACGCCACGGACCCCTCGATGATCGACCTGATGGTCTACCGGGCCGAGGGCCGGGCCGTGCTCGACGGCCACGACCTCTACGCGATGCGCGCCACCTACGCGGACCTGCCCGCCACCTATCCGCCGTTCGCCGCGCTGCTGTTCCTCCCCCTGACGCTGCCGGAGGTGCCCGTCCTGCGTGCGGCGGCGACCGTCTCCGGCCTCGTACTGCTGGTGACCCTGGCGCACCTGTCGCTGCGCCTGCTGCACCGCCCGCTGCACGTCCCGCGGCCGGCCGCAGCCCTGGGCGTCGCCGCGGTCGCGGTGTGGTGCGAACCGGTGTGGACCACACTGCGCTACGGGCAGATCAACCTGCTGGTGGCCGCCCTGGTGCTGTGGGACCTCACCCGCCGCCCAGGGCAGCGCTGGGCGGGGGTGGGCATCGGCGTCGCGGCGGGCATCAAGCTCACCCCCGCGCTGTTCGCCGTCTTCCTGGCCCTGCACGGGCTGGCGCTGCACCGGCCGGCCAGGAGCCGACCGCGGCCGCGGCACCCGGACGGCCGGGGCGGGCCGGGAGGACCGGAGCGCTGGGAGGGACCGCGGAACCCGTGGCTGCGGCAGGCCGCCGTCGCGGCAGCGGCCTTCCTGGGTACCGCGCTGCTGTCCGCGCTGCTCCTCCCGCACGACTCCCTGCGCTTCTGGAGCGGAGCCGTGCTGCGACCCGACCGGGTGGGACGGGCGGAGCTCACCGACAACCAGTCGCTGAACGGGGTGGCAGCGCGGCTGCTGCACACCGGGGACCCGGGCGGACTGTGGCTGGGCCCGGCCCTCCTCGCAGCCGTGCTCGGCCTGGGAGCGGCTGTGGCCGCGGCCCTCGCGGGGCGCCGCGGTCTGCCGAACGCGGCCGCCTGGTCCACCGCCGCCTGTGCCGTCACCATGCTGCTGATCAGCCCGATCTCCTGGTCGCACCACTGGGTGTGGTGTCTGCCGCTGACGCTCCTGCTGGTCGTGGAGGCGCAGCGGCGCCGCAGTCTCCGCTGGTCGGCCGGAGCGCTGCTGGCGGCCCTGGTCTTCTGGTCCTACGTGCCGTGGTGGGTCCCCCGGGACCCGGACGCGCCGCGCCCTCCCGAACTCCACCAGAACGGGGCCGAGATACTGCTGTCGGCCTGCTACCCGCTCGCGGGGGCGGTGTTCCTCGCCGTCACCGCCGTGGTGGCACTGCGGGTGTTGTGCGGAAGAGGGGCCGGGCACCGGCCGGGCGGCGCGCCGGGGACAGCAGGGGCGGCAAGGACAGCGGGGCACGTCGGCGCCGCGGGCGGAACTCAGGCCGTCGCGAAGGAGTAGAAGCGCTTCAGCGTGCAGTGCGCCTCCAGCAGGCGGCCGTAGATCGGCTCGCCGTCCAATTCCCGGTAGGTCTCGATCGGGTCGCCCTTTATGATCAGCGCCCGCGCGCAGTCCTCGCACCAGTACTGGTAGGCACTGTTGACCGGTTCCATGTCACGGACGATCGGGGTGCCGCTGCCGCACCAGTCGCACTTCCTGCTGTGGGCGCCCATCGCTCAGTCAGCTCCAGATGTGGCCGCATGCCGTGCACACGTAGGAAACTCCTCCGTTGTCGCCGAGCACTTGGGCGACGTTCGCCGAACCGCAGGACGGACACTGCAGATTGCCCGGAAGACCCGGCCGGTGCTCCGCGCCGGGCGGGGGCCGTACGCGCGCGGGTCCGGTGCCGTCCTCGCCGAGGACCGTCGCCGACATCCCACTCGCCCCTCCCCTTCCCCCTGGGCTCCCCCTTCCAGCCGCCCCGATTCTGCCACGTTCCGGCGTCCGGGCTAAGGGCCGGTCAACCTTCCCCCGTCTCTCCTCCTACCCCGCGCACCGCTCCGCTCAACGCGCCCGCCCCCGCCGCGGCGAGTGACACGACGGCCAGGGCCGCGCAGGTGAGCGTGAGCGCGTGCGCCGAGGTCGCGGGGGTGACCGGGGCGCTCTCGACGTGCTCCAGGAAGACGGCGCCGAACAGTGCCACCCCGCTCAGCAGGCCGAGCTGCGCGGTGGTCACCAACAGTCCGCTGGCGTCGGCCGCTTCGCTCTGCCGCACCCGCGCCAGGGCGCCGGAGAGCACCGGGTTGTAGGCCAGGGACATGCCGATTCCGCTGACGCTCAGGCAGACGTAGAGCCACGGGCCACCGTCCCCGCCGCCGGACAGAAGCGCCCCCAGCCACCCGAACGAGACCGCGGCGGCCAGGAACCCGGTGGCCGACAGCCGGGGGTGCCACGACTGCGGCAGGCGTCGCCAGACCATTCCGACCAGCGCGAAGAGCCCGGCGGTCGGCACCATCGAGACCCCGGCGAGCAGCGCGCTCTTCCCCAGCCCGGTCTGCAGATGCAGCATCACCACCAGGACGAAACCGGCATTGACCGCCATCATGCAGAAGATGCGCAGCACGGCCAGCGGCACACCAGGAGCCCGCAGCACCAGCGGGGAGACCAGCGGCCGGCCGCCGCGGCGGGACAGCAGCAGTTCGTACCGTCCGAAGACCGGGGCGAGCGCGGCGCACAGCGCCAGGGACGCCCATCCCCACAGCGGCCAGCCCTGCTCCCGCCCCAGCACGACGGGGACGGTGAACAGCAGCAGCACCGCACCGAGCAGGATCAGCCCCGGCAGGTCCAGCGCCCGCCGCTCCTCGGCGCCGCCCCTGGGCTCGGTGCGCACCCGCAGCAGCGAGGGCCCCGCGAGGAGCAGGGCGGCACCCACCGGGACGTTGATCAGGAAGACCGGGCGCCAGCCCCAGCCGAACAGGTCGGCGCTGACCAGCACCCCGCCCAGCAGCTGGCCCGCCGCCGCACCGACGCCGAGCACGGCGGCGTAGGCGCCGAGCGCGCGGCTGCGGGCGGCTCCGGTGAAGGTCCGCTGGAGCAGGCTGAGGACCTGCGGCAGCATCACGGCACCGCCCGCGCCCTGCACCAGCCGGAAGGCGATGAGCCAGCCGGTGCCGGTCGCCAGACCGCAGGCGAGCGAGGCGCCGGTGAAGAGGGCGAGGCCGCACAGGAACATCCTGGCGTGCCCCAGCAGGGCACCCAGCCGGGCTCCGGTGATCAGCAGCACCGCGTAGGCGAGGGTGTAGCCGGCGATCACCAGTTGCAGCCCCGCGCCCGAGGCGTGCAGATCCGCGCGCAGATCGGGGGCAGCGACGTTGACGATGAAGGTGTCCAGCAGGGCCATGAACTGACCGCTGAGCACGATCGCCAGGAGCCACCCGGGGCGCGGGCCCCGACGCGCGTGGCCGCTGCCGGAGGCCGAGTCCCTGGCGGGACCCGGTCCGCTGCCGGGAACGGAACGGCGGTCGGCGGCGTGGTCTTTACTGAGGCCGCGGGCAGCGGATTCCGGGTGCCGCGGTGCGGGTTCCGTCACCGGTGCGGATTCGGCCGCCGGCGCGCGTTCCGCGGCCGGTGCGGAGGTCCCCGCGGCGGCCGACGCCGGGAGGGGCGAAGAGGACGGCGGGGAGGACGAGGTGGATGTCATGCGGGAAGCCTGGCCGGACGGCCGCGGGGCTCACGAGAGCGTGCCGATGCTGGTACTGACAGCACCTGGCAGCCGGTGCGGGCTGCCGCGACGATGGAGGATGTGACAGTCATCGCCGAGAGACGAACGGAGCCGCGAGCGGCCGGCGGTGCCACCGGAGCGGCCCGCCATACCGCCCGGCGCCGCAGATCCGAACTGGCCGCGTTTCTGCGCAGCCGCCGCGCCCGGGTCTCCCCCGCCGACGTGGGGATGCCCGCGGGACTCCGCCGCCGCACCCCCGGGCTGCGCCGTGAGGAGGTGGCCCAGCTCTCCGGGGTGGGGGTGACCTGGTACACGTGGCTGGAGCAGGGCCGTCCGATCAACGCCAGTGCGCAGGTCCTGGACGCGGTGGCCCGCACGCTGCGGCTCGACGAGGCCGAGCGCGATCATCTGTACCACTTGGCGGAGGTGCCGCGTCCGCCGTCGCCGGAGCGGCTGGCCGAGGCCGTCGACCCGGAGGTGCACCGCATCCTGGACGCGATGGACCCGATGCCGGCGGTGGTCTACAACGGCCGCTACGACGTGCTCGCCGCCAACGCCGGGTACCGGGCGCTGTTCCCGATGGTGGATCTGGTGGGGCAGCCCGAACGCAATGTGCTGTGGCAGCAGTTCGTGGCCATGCCGCCGTGCTGCTGCGCGCTGCTGGACCGCGAGGCGGAGCTGTCGCTGATGGTGGCGACGCTGCGCGGCAGCTACGGGCGGCACGTCGGCGAGGCCGCCTGGGAGGAGTTCCTGGCGCGGATGTGCGAGGCGAGCGCGGAGTTCTCGAAGCTGTGGCGCAGCGGCGATGTGGCGCCGCCGGGGGCGCGGGTGAAGATGGTGCAGCACGCCTCGGTCGGCCGGCTGCGGCTCAGCTCGACGTCGCTCCAGATCAGCGGTGCGTCCGAGGCCCGGATCGTGGCCTATGTGCCGCACGACGACGAGTCGGAGCGGCTCCTGGGGCTGCTGCGGACGATGGACGATCCGATGATCGGCTGCCAGGAGCACGCCGAGCCGCTGTCCCGGGTCCGGGAGCGGATGCTGCGCACGGGCAGCAGCAGGTGCGATGACGCCGGGGGTGCGAAGGCGCGGTGATCCGGCGTCCGCGAGGGTCGCGCCCGGCGCGTGCACCGGGGCCGCACGGCAAAGATCCCGCTCTCCGTGGCGGAGGGCGGGATCCTGGGTTGTGGAGCTAAGGAGAATCGAACTCCTGACCTCTTGCATGCCATGCAAGCGCTCTACCAACTGAGCTATAGCCCCGGGCTGCGGCACCGGAGCGCCGCGGACGATCTGAAGCTTAGCGGGTGGCCGGGCCGAATGAGAAATCCGGTGGCACATCGCTGCCCTCCGGCCCTCTGCCGCCCCTCGGGCCCCGGTGGCCCCTGCGTTCCCGACGGTCCCGTCCGGTGAGGTCAGTCGTCGTCGCCGAGCACCGGCTCGGGCAGGCTGCCCGCGTTGTGCTCCAGCAGCCGCCAGCCGCGCGGCGTCTCGCCCAGCACGGACCAACTGCAGTTGGACAGCCCGCCCAGCGACTCCCAGGTGTGCGGCGGCAGCCCGATGAGGCGGCCGATGGTGGTGCGGATGGTGCCGCCGTGACTGACGACGACGAGCGTGCCGCTGTCCGGGAGCTTGTCGACTCCGCGCTCCACCACGGGTGCCGCCCGCTCGGCGACCTCGGTCTCCAGCTCACCGCCGCCCCGGCGCACCGGCTCGCCGCGCTTCCAGGCGGCGTACTGCTCCGCGTAGCGGTCGACGATCTCCTCGTGCGTGAGCCCCTGCCACTCGCCCGCATAGGTCTCACGCAGGCCCTCGTCGTAGGTGACGCCGAGCCCGGTGAGCGCGGCCAGCTCCGCCGCGGTGGCCGTGGTGCGCCGCAGGTCCGAGGAGAGGATGGCGTCCGGGCGCAGCGCCGCGAGCAGCCGTGCGGCCCGGCGGGCCTGGTCGAGCCCCGATGCGGTGAGCGGGATGTCCGTCGTTCCCTGGAACCGGCGTTCGAGGTTCCAGGCCGTCTGGCCGTGCCGCCACAGGACGATCCTGCGGTCCCGCACCGCCCCCGTGCCGTTCAGCGCAGCTCTCCGTCCAGTTCGCCGGCGGACCCGGCGCCGGCCCCCGTCGCCTCGGCGTGCTCGGCGCCCTTGCCGCGGGTCGCCACGGCGTCCTCGGGCAGCTCCAGCTCCGGGCAGTCCTTCCACAGCCGCTCCAGAGCGTAGAAGACCCGCTCCTCGCTGTGCTGGACATGGACGACGATGTCGACGTAGTCGAGGAGCACCCAGCGGCCGTCCCGCTCGCCCTCGCGGCGCGCGGGCTTGGCGCCCAGCTCCTTGTTCAGCCGCTCCTCGATCTCGTCGACGATGCCCTTGACCTGCCGGTCGTTGGGCGCCGAGGCGAGCAGGAAGGCGTCGGTGATGGCGAGCACGTCGCTGACGTCGTAGGCGACGATGTCGTGCGCGAGCTTGTCGGCCGCCGCCTGGGCGGCGGTGCTGATCAGCTCTAGGGAACGGTCCGTGGCGGTCACAGGTGAGGCTTTCGGGTCGGGAACATCTCGTGTTCCAGGGTCTCACGGCCGCGCGACCGGATTTCGGCCCCGTCACGGCGGCCGGGGACGGTGCGCGCGACCGGCAGCCGCCGCGCGCGACCGCCGTCACCCCTGGTAGTCGGCGCCCAGCACCACCGTGACATCGGCGTTCGCGGCCCCCTCGGCCTTGCGCACCGCGCTGCCGGGCAGATCCAGCGTCTTGGCGATCCCCTCGGCCTCGGCCTTCCGCGCAGGCTCGGCGTAGGTCACCAGCGAGGTGGCGCGGGTGGCGCCCGTGCCGGCCTTGACCACGGTGTAGCCGCCGTTGACCAGCGCCGCGGAGGCCGTGCCGTCCAGGCCGCGCCTGCCGCTGGCGTTCTTCAGGCTCACCCGGGGCACGGCGTCCGGATCGGAGTTCTTGACGCTGCCGCCGAGGACCTTCTTCACGATCCGGTCGCCGGCCTGGCTGCCGAGCGTCCCGTCGGCGCGCACGGGAAGCGTCCGGGTGCGGTAATCGCCCTGCTTGGCGCGGTCCGCCAGCGCGGCCAGCGCGGAGCCGAGCTGGGCCTCGGACAGCGAGGGGTCGGGAATCTGGCCGAGGGACTCGACGGTCCTGGTGGCCGCCGACGCGTCGGCGGAGATCTTCTTCAGCAGCGCCTGCATGACCTGCCCGAACCGGGCGAGCTGCGCGGTCTGCGGTTCGCTCCGGGCGCGGTAGGTGGCGTAGGCGACCGCGGCGCGGCCGTCCAGATCCTGGTCGCCACCCTTCTCGACCTGCGGTTCCGCGCCCCGCTTCGCGCCGGGCACGGTGGTGTCGGTGTCCAGGGTGATACCGCCGACCAGCTCGACGAGGTTCTCCAGGAACGGGGTGTCCAGCCGCCAGGTGCCCTTGATGTCCGAGCCGAGCAGGGTGTTCAGCGCGTCGCGGGTGGGTCCGGCGCCGCGGTCCTGCACGGACTTGCCGAGGGTGGTCGTGCTGCCGTTCCCCGCGGAGACGGCGAGCGCGTTGGGCAGCAGCAGGGTGGAGCCCTCGCCCGCGCCCTCGCTGTCCACGAGCAGGGCCGTCGAGCTGGCGCCCCCCTGCTCCCGCAGGTGCAGCACGATCACATCCCGCTGCTCGCCCGCCGCGGCGCCGCCCTCGCTGTCGTCGCCCCCGGTGCCCGGCAGCAGGCCCGCGTACCAGGCCCAGCCGGTGCCGCCCACCAGCAGCAGGGCGAGCACGACGACGAGTGCCACGCTCCGGTTCCGGCCCCGGCGCCTGGCCTCCTCGCGGCGCTCGGTGCGGCTCTCGGTGAACTTGAGCCAGTCGATGACGTCCTCGGAGTCGTCGCTGGTCTCCTCGACGAACGAGAACTGCTCGGTGCGGTACGCGTCCTCCTCGCCGGAGGGGGCCGCTTCCTCCCGGCCCCGGCCGCCTCCCCCGCCGTGCGGGG
This sequence comes from Streptomyces sp. NPDC007025, assembly GCF_042869455.1. Taxonomy (NCBI): domain Bacteria; kingdom Bacillati; phylum Actinomycetota; class Actinomycetes; order Kitasatosporales; family Streptomycetaceae; genus Streptomyces; species Streptomyces sp. NPDC007025. The sequence continues at coordinate 32,556 of NZ_JBIAFT010000004.1, forward strand.
GCTGCTCCTGCGGGGACGGCCCGCCCTGCGCAGGCACCCGGTCGGCCTGCCGGGAGTCCGCCTCGGAGTAGGGCGCGGGCTGCTGGTGCTGCTGGGGGTGCGCCTCCGGGTACGGCACGGCCTGCTGGGGCTGCGCGCCCGCGTACGGCGCGCCCTGCGGCGCGTGCGGAGCCTGGTGGCCCGGGTGGCCGCCCTGCTGCTGCGGATAGCCCCCGTACGGGTCGTAGCCCGCCTGCTGCTGCCCGGGGACCTGGGCGTAGGGGTCGTAGGCCGGATACGGTTCCTGCCCCGGGTACGCCCCCTCGTGCGGCATTTCCTGCGTGCGGTGGACGGGCCTGCCGTACTCGTCGTAGCCGATGATCTCGGGCCGGGAGCCGTAGGGGTCGTATCCGTAGCCGTCGCTCACGCTCGCGCGTCCCCCTCCGCGTCCCGCCGGTACAGCGCACGCTTGTTGATGTACCGCACGACCCCGTCGGGGACCAGGTACCAGACCGGGTCACCGCGTTCCACCCGGGCGCGGCAGCCGGTGGAGGAGATGGCCAGCGCGGGGACCTCCACCAGGGAGACGCCGCCCTGCGGCAGCCCGGGGTCGGCCAGCGCGTGGCCGGGCCGGGTGACGCCGATGAAGTGAGCCAGCGAGAAGAGCTCTTCGGTGTTGCGCCAGCTGAGAATCTGCGAGAGCGCGTCGGCGCCGGTGATGAAGAACAGGTCGGTGTCCGGATTGGCCTCGGCGAGTTCGCGCAGCGTGTCGATCGTGTACGTCTTGCCGCCGCGGTCGATGTCGATCCTGCTCACCGAGAACTGCGGGTTCGACGCCGTGGCGATGACCGTCATCAGATAGCGGTCCTCGGCGGGCGACACCTGCTTGTGGCTCTTCTGCCACGGCTGCCCGGCGGGTACGAACACCACCTCGTCGAGGTGGAAGCGGGCCGCCACCTCGCTCGCGGCCACCAGGTGGCCGTGGTGGACGGGGTCGAAGGTCCCGCCCATCACACCGAGTCGCCGCTTACCGGTCCCGGGCACTATGTCCTCTCCCATGCGGGGCGACTCTACGCTCAGCGGTCCCGGTTGAAACGCGTGGTGATCCACAGCAGCAGGATCAGCGCGAGGAGCGCGCCACCACCGGTCAGATAGGGGCTCAGGCTCTCGTGCTGACCGCCCTCGCCGTGCTCGCCCCCCGAGGCGAGGGACAGCAGGGCGTCGTGTGCGGTGCTGGACAGAGTCATCGTCGGCGGAAACCCATCCCGTGAGGCGCGGACAGTCGGCACGCGGTCCCGCGGCCGACACATGCGACGGGAGCGGAACTGCGCAGCCACATCGTAAGCGTGGACCCTCCGGGCGCTCACCCCGACTCATCCGGACGCAACGGGAAGGCCCCGCTCCGCGTCCCACCTTCCAGGGTCCCGCGTTTTCGGACCGGGCCGGGCCGAGGAGCCGGATCCGGTGCGTGCAGGGCCCACGGGCCCAGCGGAATCCGGACGAGAGGCTCTAGTGTGGACAGCCCAGTCGACGAGGGGGAAACACCATGACAGACGGCACAGGCGGCACCGAGCGCCTGCCGGGCCGTGAGCGGCGGCGCTTCGAGGGGATCTCCTCGCGTGCGTACGAACACCCGACCGACCGCTCGGCGCTGGTGGCGCTGCGCAAGCTGAGCGGCTTCGACACCGTGGTCAAGGCTCTCAGCGGCCTGCTTCCCGAGCGCAGCATGCGGCTGCTGTTCCTCTCCGACTCGGTACGGGTCAGCGACCAGCAGTTCGCCCACCTCAACGCCATGCTGCGGGACGCCTGCTACATCCTGGATCTGGAGAAGATCCCGCCGATGTACGTGACCCAGGACCCGAAGCCCAACGCGATGTGCGTCGGCATGGACGAGCCGATCATCGTGCTCTCCACCGGGCTGGTCGAGCTCCTGGACGAGGAGGAGATGCGCGCCGTGATCGGCCACGAGGTCGGGCACGCGCTCTCCGGCCACGCGGTCTACCGGACGATACTGCTGTTCCTGTCCAACCTCGCCTTCAAGGTCGCCTGGATCCCGCTGGGGAACGTCGCGGTCATGGCGCTGGTGACGGCGCTGCGCGAGTGGTTCCGCAAGTCCGAGCTGTCCGCCGACCGGGCCGGGCTGCTGGTGGGCCAGGACCTGCAGGCGTCGATGCGCGGGCTGATGAAGCTGGCCGGCGGCAACCACCTGCACGAGATGAACGTCGACGCCTTCCTGGCGCAGGCCGAGGAGTACGAGGCGGGCGGGGACCTGCGCGACTCCGTGCTGAAGATCATGAATGTGCTGCCGCGCTCGCACCCCTTCACCACGGTGCGCGCCGCCGAGCTGAAGAAGTGGGAGGCCAGCCGCGACTTCCAGCGGATCATGGACGGCCACTACCCGAAGCGCGCCGACGACAAGGACACCTCGGTGCGGGACTCCTTCCGGGAGTCGGCGAACCACTACTCCGAGACGGTGCGCAACAGCAAGGACCCGCTGATGGGCTTCGTCCGCGACCTGGCGGGCGGCGTCGGCGACGTCGGCGGCCGGCTGCGCGACACCTTCACCGGCCGCGGCGGCTCCGAGGGCCAGGGCGGCGGCAGCGGTCCGGCTAACGGCTCGGCCGGTAAGGACGATCCGGGCTCGGGCGAGCGCTAGCCGCCAGCAGTCCGCACACCGAGGCGGCGGACCGGCCCCGCGCGTACGGGTCGGTCCCCGCCTTGCCCGCGTCCTCGGCCCGCTCGCCCGCCAGCAGCGGCGCCAGCGCGTCGGAGGGGTCCTCACCGCAGTTCATCGGCCCCGCCCGCATGGCGACCTGGCGCACGGTGACCTGATGCTCGCGCAGGTCCTGCCGCTCGAAGCGGAAGCGCACCTCCCGCCGTACGGAGAAGAGGGAGGCGTTCCGCGGGGGCTTCCCGGCCGACCCGCTGTCCGCGTTCTTCCCCTCGTCGCCGTCGGCGGGCCGCACCGCGTAGACGAAGACGTGGTCGGCGGTGACCTCCAGCCCGTCGCCGACCTCCTCGACGGCGAGGGTGCCGTCGACCCGCACCTTCGAGCTGGCCAGCGTCGCCTTGCCGCGGTCGAGGCGCACCATCCAGGCCGTGGCGCTGCGCCGCCCGTCATCCCGCGGGTGCTCCACGCTGCGGTCGAACTGGCGCTGCTGGCGGGGATTGAGCAGCAGGCGCACCGGCCGCACCGCGCCACCGGTGAGGACGTCCGGGTCCAGGGAGCTCTCCACGATGTAGTCCTTGGCAACGGTCAGCGCCGACAGCACCTGGCTCTCCGAGAAGTGGTCGCTGCTCCGAACGGGTGGCAGTGCCACTCCGTCGGCCCCGGTCGCGAACCGCGCCGCGGGGCTGTTCTCGAACAGGTCGCCCGGGGTGCCGCCCGGGACCCGGCCGGTGGGGGCCAGCGGCAGCACATCGCTGCGCAGGGGGTCGGCGCCGGTCCGGACCGAGGAGGGGTAGGGGTTCCGTATGCCCATGTAGATGGCGGTGCCGAAGGCCAGCACGATCAGCGCCACCAGGACCAGCCCCTGCCGGGAGAAGCCCAGGCCGGTCCGGCCCCGGCGCTCGGCGTGCGAGCGGGCGCGGACCGCGGCGTGCTCCTCGTCCGCCATGCGCTCCTGCGCGGAGAACTCCTGGAGCCGCGCAGCCTTGATGAACGACTCGTCGAACACCAGGGATCGGTACTCGTCGTCGCCGTCGGGACCGCCGTCGGGCGTCCCGTCAGGAGGATCCACTCGCCCGGCCATAGCACCAGGGTAGGACCGACCGGGCGGACGTGAACGGCGCGCCTCCGGCCAACTTGCGGGACCCCGCGCGGTCTGCTCCTCGGGCGTCGCCGGGCCCCCGCGGTGCCGGACCGGCCGGGTGGACCGGGGCTTCGAGCGGCCCTCGCGACGCCGGGTGGGGCGGCCCGTCAGCCGCCGGGCGGCTCCACGGCGGGGACGGGGGAGACCGCGCCCGGGCCGTCCCGGTCCACGCCCGTGGTGGCGGGCGGCGGGGTCGGATCCTGGCGCTGGTCGGAGGTGCCCCGGTAGACGGCGGAGAAGGCGAGCGCCACCATCCCGATGCCCATCACCACGGCGAGCACCCAGGCGACCGGCCGCTGCCACTCGCGGTGGCCGCGGTAAGGGCGCGGCCCCTGGTGCGGCACCGGGCGGCGGTGGGCCCGGTACCCGAAGTCGGAGCCGTGCTCGTGGCCCGGCTGCGGTTCGGGCGGGCCGCCCTCGGCGCGCTCGTACTCCACCCGGTACTCGGAGCGGTCGAAGCGGCCCTTGTCGTCGGGATCGTCGTCGAAGTCACCGTCGAAGGGGTCGTCCGCCTCCGCGAACTCCTCGTGCGGGATCTCGCCCTCGCCGCGCGGACAGCCGAAGCCGTCCTCGACGCCGCGGAAGGGCTCGCTCTCCGCGCGCGACCGGTCGGAGGCGTGTATCCGTTCGGCCGCGCTCGGTTCGTGCACCTCAGCGGCGCGTACGAAGTCCTCGTCGAGCACCACGGAGGCGAACTCGTCGTCCGCTGCCCCGCGGTCGCGGTACTCGGGCTCCTCGCCGTCCGGGAACGGCCCGCCCCCCACGTCGTCCGGCACGCCTTCCAGCGTAGACCTATGCGGTCAATTTGGGCAGGGCCGCCGGGAACCGGGCGGAAAATCGGTGCCGTTCAGTCGCGGACGTGCCCGTCCCCGGTGACGACGTACTTGGTGGAGGTGAGTTCGGGCAGGCCCATGGGCCCCCGCGCGTGCAGTTTCTGCGTGGAGATCCCGATCTCGGCGCCGAAGCCGAACTGGGCCCCGTCGGTGAACCGGGTGGAGGCGTTCACCAGCACGGCGGCGGAGTCCACCAGCGCGGTGAAGCGGCGGGCGGCCGCGGTGTCGGACGTGACGATCGCCTCGGTGTGCCCGGAGGACCAGGTGCGGATGTGCTCGACGGCGGCGTCCAGGGAGGGCACCACGGCTGCCGCGATGTCGTAGGACAGGTACTCGCTCGCCCAGTCCTCGTCGGTCGCCGGCAGCACCGTCGTCCCGGCGGGGCCGGCCGCCGTCTGCCAGGCGGGGTCGCCGTGCACGGTGACGCCCGCCTCGGCGAGCGCCTCGAGGGCGCGCGGGAGGAAGGCGTCGGCGATCCCGGCGTGCACCAGGACGGTCTCGGCGGCGTTGCAGACGCTGGGGCGCTGGGCCTTGGAGTTGACGAGGATCGCCAGCGCGGTGTCGAGGTCGGCGCGCTCGTCGACGTAGACATGGCAGTTGCCGGTGCCGGTCTCGATGACGGGCACGGTCGACTGCTCCACCACGGTCCTGATCAGCGAGGCGCCGCCGCGCGGGATCAGCACGTCCACCAGGCCCCGGGCACGCATCAGCTCGGTGACGCTCTCCCTGCTCTCGCCGGGCACCAACTGCACCACGTCGGCGGGGAGTCCGGCCTCGGCCACCGCGTCCCGGGCGACCGCGACCAGCGCCGAGTTCGAGGCGTGCGCGGACGAGGAGCCGCGCAGCAGCACGGCGTTGCCGGACTTGAGGCAGAGCGCCGCGGCGTCCACGGTGACGTTGGGGCGGGCCTCGTAGATGATCCCGACCACGCCCAGCGGTACCCGCACCTGGCGCAGCTCCAGCCCGTTGGGCAGCGTCGAGCCGCGCTGCACCTGGCCCACCGGGTCGGGCAGCGCGACGACGTCGCGCACGTCGGAGGCGATGGCCGCGACCCGCTCCGGGGTGAGCGTGAGCCGGTCGACGACGGACTCCGCCGTGCCGGCGGCGCGCGCCTTGGCGACGTCGTCGGCGTTGGCGGCCACGATCTCCGGGGTGCGGGCCATGAGCGCGTCGGCGATCGCCAGCAGCGCGCGGTCACGGGTGGTACGGGGGGCCGGGGCGAGGTCGGCCGCCGCTGCCCGCGCACGGCGGGCCGCCTGGCGGACGGGGGTGTCCGGGGTCTCGGATGCGCTCATGGCGCGCATCGTAGCCGGGGCGGGTGCGGGGCGGCGCCGGTGTCTCAGCGGCGGCCGTACGCGCGGCGCCGCGCCGCGGGCGCCGGGGGTCAGAACGGGTGCACGCCCACCGTGCTGACGGGCGGCGGGCCGCAGCCCTCGGCGACGCGCCGGCGGTAGGTCTCGCGTCCGATCACCTCGAGCCCCACGATCTCCCAGGGCGGCAGCCCGGCCGAGGAACGGTGCTCGCCCCACAGCCGCAGCGCCACGGCGGCGGCGTCGTGCAGGTCCTGGGCCTCCTCCCAGTAGCGGATCTCGGCGTGGTCGTCGGCGTAGCGGCTGGTGAGCAGGAACGGGTGGTCGTGCGCGAGCCGTTCGAGCGCGCGCCGTACGTCCCCCAGCGGCGCGTCGCGACCGGCGACGTTGAGCGTGACGTGCCAGAGCCGGGAGTCGACTCGTTCCTCGGGCTGGGGGGAGGGCGCCGTTCCGACGCCGGCCAGTCGTCCCACCGGTGGCCTCCTGGAGTGGTGCTGGTGCTGCCCTGGTGTCTTCCGTGCGTGCTGCTGGTCTCGTTCCGTACTGCGGGCGGTACGCTGCGTGCACGTGCGGGTGCACGTGCTGCTTGCACCGCCCGAGTCAAAGTTGACCAGCCCCAGGGCGCGCGCGGGACCGTTTTGCGGAAGGTGTCCGTGGAAAGGCTGGACTTTTTCCCGGCCGCCCGAATGTGGCGCCCGATTCGGAGCCCGGCGGACAGCTCCGGTCAGCCGCGCAGCAGCACCAGGTCGTCCCGGTGCACGACCTCGCGCTCATAGGCCGGCCCCAGCTCACGGGCCAGCTCATGGGTGGTGCGGCCCAGCAGCCGCGGCAGCTCCTTCGCGTCGAAGTTGACCAGCCCGCGCGCGACGGCCCGGCCCCGGCCGTCGCGCAGCTCGACCGGATCGCCCGCCGAGAAGTCGCCCTCCACCCCGGCGATCCCGGCGGGCAGCAGCGAGGTGCGGCGGTCCACGACGGCCCGCACGGCGCCTTCGTCCAGGGTGAGTGCCCCGGTGGGCGTGGAGGCGTGCGCGAGCCACAGCAGCCGCCCGGCGGCGCGTCGGCCGGTCGGATGGAAGTAGGTGCCGGTCTCCCGCCCGGCCAGCGCGTCGGCGGCGTGCACGGCGGAGGTGAGCACCACGGGCACTCCGGCGCCCGCCGCGATGCCGGCCGCCTCCACCTTCGTGGCCATGCCGCCGGTGCCCACCCCCGCGCTGCCCGCGCTGCCGATGTCGATGCCCTCCAGATCGGCCGGGCCGCGCACCTGAGCGACCCGGCGGGTGCCGGGGGTGGTGGGGTTGCCGTCGTAGAGGCCGTCCACGTCCGAGAGCAGCACCAGCAGGTCGGCGCGGACGAGGTGGGCGACGAGCGCGGCGAGCCGGTCGTTGTCGCCGAACCGGATCTCGTCCGTGGCCACGGTGTCGTTCTCGTTGACGACCGGAACGGTGCCCATGGCCAGGAGCTGGTCCAGGGTGCGGTAGGCATTCCGGTAGTGCGCCCGGCGGCTGGTGTCGTCCGAGGTGAGCAGCACCTGGCCGACCCGGCGGCCGTAGCGCGCGAAGGACGCCGTGTAGCGGGCCACCAGCAGCCCCTGGCCGACGCTCGCCGCGGCCTGCTGGCGGGCCAGGTCCCGGGGGCGCTTGGCCAGCCCCAGCGGCGCCAGTCCGGCTGCGATGGCGCCCGAGGAGACCAGCACCGTCTCCCGCGGGGTCTGCCCGGGCTCGGCCTGCTGAGCGCCGATGTGCTTGGCGAGCACGTCGACGAGAGCGTCCACCCGGTCGGCGTCCAGTCCGCCGGCCGCGGTGGTCAGCGAGGAGGAGCCGACCTTGACGACCACGCGGCGCGCCTCTCGCACCGCCTTGCGGGCTGCCTGCCCGCTCTCCGCGGCCTGCCCGGCAGGTCCCGGGGGCACCGCCGTGCCCGGTGCGCCCTCGGCGGCGCCCGCCGCGTGCCCTGTTCCGCTGTCTCGTGCCACGCCCGTACGTACCCCTCGCGCCTGTGCCGCCGCGGCGGGACGCGCGGCTCGACCGGGCGACGGGTGCGCCCGGTGGAGCCGTGACCCGCCGTGCTCTCGGGTCGCAATCTACGTCAGCGCCGGTCCGGGCCGCTCATCCGTTTCACGCAACGGACGCGTGAGGATGGTTACGTTTGACCAGGTAAGCGCCCATCCTGCGGCGTCGAAGATTGTCACTTGACCCACGGGCGTCATACCGTCAGGGGTCGACCTCGGCCACCGCCACCGGCCACCCCCTTCGCAGACCCTCTATCTCCATGCCAGGAGCCCAGCCCGTGCCCTCTGCCGGACTCGCCACACGACGCGCCGTGCAGCTCGCGGCCCTGCTCGCGCTCGCGGTGTTCTACACCGTGCAGCTCGCCGGAGCGCTGCTGCCGAACGTGCCCGTCTTCGTCGCCGCCTCGCTGGCGGGACTCGCCCTCGACCTGTACCTGACACACCGGCAGCCGGGGCTGCTGGCGCTGCTGGGGAAGGTCCGCTTCGATGTCACCACGCGGCAGCTCCTCCGCGACATGCTGGTGATCATCGGCCTGGTCCGGATCCCGGAGGTACCGCCGGACATAGAGCGTCCGCTCACCCTGCTGCTGCTGGCCTCCTACGCCGCGCACTTCCTGTGCCAGGCGGTGGCCCAGCTCGTGCGCCGCACCCGCACCCTGCCGGTCGTCACGCGCAACATCGACACCTCGTCGCTCCACCTCACCCACGCGCCGTCCCGCCTGCTGGCCCGCCAGCCCAGCCGCAGGCTGCTGCGCTTCTCCATCCCCGGCACCCTGGGCCTGACGCTCAGCGCGAGCCTGGCGGTGGAGGAGTGGGGGCTCGTCGGCGTGAGCTGCACCCTGCTGCTCTCCCTGGGCAGCGCCTTCTATCTGGCCACCTGGCTGCTGCCGAAGAAGCGCTCCAAGGGCGAGCAGGAGGTGATGGCCTGGCTGGACGCGTGGCTGGCACGGTACAAGCCGACCACGGGGATGTACTTCTCGGGCGGGACGACGTCGGCGTACCAGGCGAACATGTGGCTCTCCACGCTGGCGGAGCTGGAGGGGCGGCCGCTGCTCGTGCTGCGGGAGCGGTTCATGGTGCAGAAGATCGACGCCACCGACGTCCCGATCGTCTGCATCCCCAAGGTCTCGCATCTGATGCACCTGGAGCACTCCACGCTCAAGGTGCTGCTGCACCCGGCCAACTCCGGCAAGACCTCCCAGGTCCTGCGGATCCCCACCCTCAAGCACGCCTTCATCAACCACGGCGAGTCCGACAAACTCTCCTCCTGCAACCCCTACGCCAAGGCCTACGACCAGGTGTGGGTCGCCGGAGAAGCCGCCCGCGAGCGCTACCGGCTCGCCGAGGTCGGCGTGGACGACAAGGACATCGTCGAGGTCGGCCGCCCCCAGCTCACCCCCATCCGGCACGCCGACGAGCGCGCCGCCGCCCGGGACGGGTACACCACGGTGCTGTACGCCCCCACCTGGGAGGGCTGGGACGGCAACCCGGGCAACACCTCGGTGCGACTGGCCGGCGAGAACATCGTCAAGGCGCTGCTGGCCGACCCGAAGGTACGGCTGCTGTACAAACCGCACCCGATGACCGGCTCGGTCGACCCGCGGGCCGGCGCAGCCGACCAGCGCATCCGCGCCCTGATCACCCAGGCGAACGCGGCCCGCAACGGCCCGCGGCGCGGTGCGGAGGCCGCGGCCGAGCTGGAGCGGCGCACCGCGGAGCTGGACCGGCTCTCCACCACGGCCTTCCGCGCCAGCGCGGACGAGATGGAGCGGATGAAGATCCAGGGCACGCCCGAGGACGGCAATGCCGAGCGGGTGCGCGCGGCGACCGAGGCGTGGGAGGCGGCCTACTGGGCGTCCTTCCCCGACTGGGAGCACCAGATCGTCGACGGCCCGCGGCCCGGGATCTTCACCTGCTTCAACCAGGCCGACCTGCTCGTCTCGGACGTCTCCTCGGTGGTCTCGGACTACCTCACCAGCGAGAAGCCGTACGCGGTCGCCAACACCAGCGGGATGACCGAGGACGAGTTCCGGGGCACCTTCCCGACCGTGCGGGCCGGCACCGTGCTCAGCCCCGACGCGCGGCAGCTCCCGGAGCTGCTGGAGTCGGTCCGCGCCCCGGAGAAGGACACCATGGCGCAGGCCCGCCGGGAGCTGAAGACCCATCTGCTGGGCCCCTCGGACCCGCCCTCGCTGGTCCGTTTCAACGCCGCCGCGCTGGAGCTGGCGGCCGAGGCCGAGGCGCGCAACGTGCGCGTCGCGCGGCGCACGGCGGAGATCCCCGGGCAGCGCGAGCTCCAGGAGGCCGCCGAGGAGGCCGAGCTGGAGGCGCCGGGCACGGCGGATCCGGAGGACGCGGTCTCGACCTGAGCCGTCGGCCGTCGGCTGCGCGCCGGACCGGCTCGCGGGGCTGATCCCGCATCCGGCAACCGCGTATCCGGCACTGCCACCCCTACGGGTGGCGCAGGGACAGCACACCGGCGCACAGGAGCGCGGAACGGTGCGGGGCCCCGAGAGGAGTTCACCTCTCGGGGCCCTTCCGTCTCTCGGTATCCCACTCATCACATCAGCACCAGAAGGTGGCTCAATGCCCTGAAAGCGGCGACCGCACGTCCCTACGCTCGCTGGCGGCCCGGCCCGCAACCCCGCACCATCCGCCGGGCCCCGCACCACCAGCCAGGAGGGGACGCACGTGAGACACCCGAGAACCGCCGCAGCACCACTCGCCCTGCTCCTCTGCGCGGGGCTGCACCTCGCCGCTCCCGCCCCCGCGGCGGCCGCCCTGCCGGGCAAGGGACCGGGCACCGGGCCGGTGTTCAATCAGCCCGACGGAACGGCCGCCCAGCAGCGCGCCATCCGCAGCGACCTGCTGGCCCGGATCAAGGCCGCGGCCCCCCGCTCCACCATCAAGGTCGCCCTGTACCACTTCTGGGACGCCGAGGTGGCGCGCGCGCTGGCCGCGGCCCACACCGCGGCCGGGCGGCACGTGCGGGTCCGGGTGCTGCTGGACGAGTCCAGCGTGAGCGCGATGCCCTCCAGTACCTCCTACGGCATCCTCCGCAAGGCGCTGGGCACCGACCGGTCGAAGCGCTCCTTCGTCGCGCTCTGCCCCGAGGGGAAGTCCTGCCTGGGCAGGCCAGGCGCGGGCCCGTCGATCGCGCACAACAAGTTCTGGCTCTTCTCGCACACCGGCGGCTTACGGAACGTCGTCGTACAGACCTCCTCGAACCTGTCCACCGGCAGCTACACCAAGTTCTGGAACGACGCGCTGGTCGTGTTGCAGGCCCGCCTCCACGCGGCCTACAGCCGGTACTTCGACAACGCCGCGGTGGCCGACTGGCGCGACTGGCGCTACACCCGCACCGCTGCCGCCCCCTACACCGGCTACTTCTTCCCCCGGCCGGACGGCGGGGACACCGTGCGCGCCCTCCTGGACAACGTCACCTGCCGCTGGAGCGACGCCCGCGGCAGCCATCGAACCAGCGTCCGGCTGGCCATGTTCAAACTCACCCGGCAGGGCGTCGCCGACAAGCTCGCCGAGCTGCAACGGCAGGGCTGCGCCGTGGACATCGTCTACGCCGAGAGCGACAGCGAGGACAGCACCGGCTCCCCCGGCACCTGGGAGGCGCTGCACGCACCCGGTGGTCCGGCCATGCGCTGCCTGCACTACGACGACGACGGCGATCCCGCGACCTCGCGGGAGGTCGTCCACTCCAAGACGCTGCTGATCTCCGGCCGCTACGCGGGGGCCGCCGGCGCCCTGGTGTGGACCGGCAGCCACAACTACTCGGGCCCGGCCCTGACCAAGAACGACGAGACGCTGCTGAAGGTCGACGATCCGGCGGTGCACGACGCCTACCTGCGCCGGTTCCTGCGGCTGCGGGCCGCGGCCCGCCCCGGGCTCGCCGACGACACCCCCCGCTGCAAGGGCGTGAGTCCGCAGCCGGAGGACTGACGGCACACCCGCGGGACGGCAGGGGCGGGGGCCCGGCCGCGGGGCGGCGGGGAGCCCGGCCGTCCCCGCGGTGTGCCGGTGCCCCGGCCATGGTGCCGCGGGCCGGGGGGACTGCCCTGCGGACGGCCGCGCGCCGGTGACGGCCGCGGCCGGTCCTCACTCGAAGGGGTCGAAGTCCTCGTAGGCACCCAGGGATTCGTCCCGCTCCGCCTCACGGTCCCGGCGGCGCTGCGCGGCCGGACGGGGCGCGTCCATGCGCTGGTCCTCGCCCCGGCGGCCGAGCATCTCGGCGCCGGTGACCATGGTGGGCTCCCAGTCGAAGACCACGGCGTTCTCCTCGTCGCCGATCGCGACGCCGTCGCCCTCGCGGGCCCCCGCCTTCCACAGCTCGTCCTCGACACCGAGGCGGGCGAGCCGGTCGGCGAGGTAGCCGACCGCCTCGTCGTTGTTGAAGTCGGTCTGCCGCACCCAGCGTTCGGGCTTCTCCCCGCGCACCCGGAAGAAGCCGTCCTCGATCCGGGTCACCGTGAAGCCCGCGTCGTCGACGGCCTTGGGCCGGATGACGACCCGGGTGGACTCCTGCGCCGGACGTGCCGCGCGCGCCTGGTCCACCAGACCGGCCAGCGCGTACGACAGCTCCTTGAGTCCCTGCCGCGAGACGGCGGAGACCTCCAGGACGGGGAAGCCGCGCTCCTCCAGATCGGGCCGGATGATGTCGGCCAGGTCCTTCCCCTCGGGGATGTCGGTCTTGTTGAGGACGACGACCCGCGGCCGGTCCTCCAGACCGCCGTAGCGGGCCAGCTCCGCCTCGATCACGTCCAGGTCGGAGACGGGGTCGCGGTCGGTCTCCAGCGTGGCGCAGTCCAGCACATGGACCAGCACGGAGCAGCGCTCGACGTGCCGCAGGAACTCCAGGCCGAGGCCCCTGCCCTCGCTGGCGCCGGGGATCAGACCCGGCACGTCCGCGATGGTGAAGACCGATCCCCCGGCGGTGACCACACCGAGGTTGGGCACCAGCGTCGTGAAGGGGTAGTCGGCGATCTTCGGCTTGGCCGCGGAGAGCACCGAGATCAGCGAGGACTTGCCCGCACTCGGATAGCCGACCAGCGCGACGTCCGCGACCGTCTTCAGCTCCAGGACGACGTCCCGGGTCTCGCCGGGCTCGCCCAGCAGCGCGAACCCGGGCGCCTTGCGCCGGGCGGAGGCCAGCGCCGCGTTGCCGAGTCCGCCGCGGCCCGCCCGGCCCGCGACGAAGGTGGTGCCGGCGCCGACCATGTCGGCCAGCACCTCGCCGTGCCGGTCGAGGACGACGGTGCCGTCCGGTACCGGCAGCACCAGATCCTTGCCGTCCTGTCCCGAGCGGTGCCCGCCCTCACCGGGCCGGCCGTTGGTGGCCTTGCGGTGCGGGCTGTGATGGTAGTCCAGCAGCGTGGTCACGTCCGGGTCGACGACGAACACCACGTCACCGCCGCGGCCGCCGTTGCCGCCGTCGGGGCCGCCCAGCGGCTTGAACTTCTCCCGGTGCACGGAGGCGCAGCCGTGCCCACCGCTGCCCGCGGCGACATGCAGCTCGACGCGGTCCACGAAGGTGGTCATAGGGGGTGCCTCCAAGGCGTGCTCTGGGGTGGTGGTGCCGCGGCTCCGTGCGAGCCCCGTCGCGCGGGAACGCTGTCCGCGTCCCCGGCGCCGTCCCGGTCCGGGGGTCGTCCGCCGACGGCCCCCGGCCCGAACGCGCCGAGGGCGGACCCGCTTCCCGTGCGCGGGCCGCGCGCACGGGAGATGGAGTCCGCCCTCGGTGTGGAGAGTGTGCCGTCCGGCTGCTTACCGAGCGGCCGGGACGACGTTCACGACCTTGCGGCCGCGGTGGGTGCCGAACTGCACCGCACCCGCGTCCAGCGCGAACAGGGTGTCGTCGCCGCCGCGGCCGACGCCCGTGCCCGGGTGGAAGTGGGTGCCGCGCTGGCGGACCAGGATCTCACCCGCGTTGACGACCTGACCGCCGAAGCGCTTCACGCCGAGGTACTGCGGGTTGGAGTCGCGACCGTTCCGGGTGGACGATGCGCCCTTCTTGTGTGCCATCTCTCCTCAGTCCTTACTTCTTGGCCGGGGCGGGGATGTCGGTGACCTTCAGCGCGGTGTGGAGCTGGCGGTGACCGATGCGCTTCTTGTACCCGGTCTTGTTCTTGTACTTCTGGATCCGGATCTTGTCGCCCTTGTGGTGGTCCACCACCTCGGCCTGGACCTTCACGCCCGCCAGGACCCAGGGGTCGCTGGTGACCGCGTCACCGTCGACGACGAGCAGGGTCGAGAGCTCGACGCTGTCGCCGACCTTGCTCTCGGAAATACGGTCAACCTCGATGACGTCGCCCACAGAGACCTTCTGCTGGCGCCCGCCGGTGCGCACGATCGCGTACACGCGGAACTCTCTCTCGCTCGTGTCGGAACTCCTGACGCCAGCCGCCCGTCCGCGCGAGAGCGCGCGGAACTGATCCGGAAGGATTGAGCGGCCTCTCCCGGGAACCGAACGGAACCGGGAGGGATGTGCTCAGGAGCAGCGCGCCCTGGTCAGGACACGCCGATGGTCAAGGGTACCCCATACGGACCTGGAGGTCCGACCGCGTCCCCCGCCCGCCGCGGGCGGGGAGAGCCTGGCCCTCCCCGCCCGGTACGGGTCATTCCTCGGAGGCGGAGGCGGAGACCGAGGCCCCGCCTTCCTGCTCGGCCGCGGCCGTCTTCCTGGTGGCCGTCTTCTTGGCGGTCTTCTTCGCGGTCTTCTTCGCCGCCGCCTTGCCGGCCGCCTTCTCCGCCGACTTGGCGGGCTTCTCGGCCGCCTTGTCCGCCTTGTCCGCCGACTTGGCCGCCGTCTTGGCCGCCGTCTTCTTCGCGGCGGTCTTCTTGGCCGCCGCCTTCTTCGCCGGGGCCTTCTTGACCGCCTTCTTCGCGGCGGTCTTCTTCGCCGGAGCCGCGGCCTCCTCCTCCGGGGCGGTGGCGGTGACCGTGCGGGTCACCCGCCGCCGCGGGCGAACCGGAGCCGCATCCGTGACGACCTCGCCGGCCGCCGGCACGGGCTCGGCGGCAGCGGCCGGCGCGGCCGCCTCGTCCGCCGCGACGACCAGCACGGCGGCAGTGTCGTCACCCGTGCGCGGCGCACCGGCGGGCGCGCTCGCCTTGCGCGTCGCCCGGCGGCGGGGCCGGGCCGCGGGCTCCGGTGCCGCTTCCGCAGCGGCGGCCGCCGCTGCGGGCTCGGCCGCGACCGCGGGCTCCGCCGACGCCGGAGCGGGCCCGGCCGCGGCGGGCCGGGCTTCCGGCTCCGGTGCGGCCGGCTCGACCACCTCGGCGGCCCGGGAGGCCTCGCCGCCGGTCCGGGGCGCACCCGCGGGGGCGCTCGCCTTCCGGCTGCCGCGCCGCCGCGAACGTCCTCCGCGTGCCGCGGCCGCGGCGGCCTCCGCCTCGGCAGCGCTGCTGAAGAGCTCCTCGTCCGGCACGAACTCGACCGGTACCGGCGCGGTGACATCGGCCGCCTCGGCAGCCGCCTCGGAGGGCTCCACCGCGGCGGCCGCCGGAGCGGTGGCGGGCGAGGGCTCGGGCTGCGCCTCCGCGGCCTGCCGGTCGCCGGTCTTCGGCTCCGACTTGCCTTCCGCCTTGGCCTCGGCCTTGCTGTCGCCCTTCTTGCCCTTCTTGCCCTTCTTGCCGCCGCCACCGGCGGCCACGGCCTGGTCCAGGTGCACGATGACGCCGCGCCCGTTGCAGTGCACGCACTGCTCGGAGAACGACTCCAGCAGCCCCTGGCCGACCCGCTTGCGGGTCATCTGCACCAGGCCCAGCGAGGTGACCTCCGCCACCTGGTGCTTGGTGCGGTCCCGGCCCAGGCACTCCAGCAGCCGGCGCAGCACCAGATCGCGATTGGACTCCAGGACCATGTCGATGAAGTCGATCACGATGATGCCGCCGAGGTCGCGCAGCCGCAGCTGGCGCACGATCTCCTCGGCCGCCTCCAGGTTGTTCCTGGTGACCGTCTCCTCCAGGTTTCCGCCCTGGCCGGTGAACTTCCCGGTGTTGACGTCGACGACGATCATCGCCTCGGTCCGGTCGATCACCAGCGAGCCGCCGCTGGGCAGCCACACCTTGCGGTCCAGCGCCTTGGCGAGCTGCTCGTCGATGCGGTACGTGGCGAAGACGTCCACGTCCGACGTCCACTTCTGCAGCCGGTCGCTGAGATCGGGAGCCACGTGCGAGACATAGCCGTGGATGGTCTCCCACGCCTCGGCGCCGCTGACGGTGACCTTGGAGAAGTCCTCGTTGAAGATGTCGCGCACCACGCGGACGGTCATGTCCGGCTCGCCGTAGAGCAGCGTGGGCGCGTTGCCCTTCTGGGACTTCTTCCGGATCTCCTCCCACTGGGCCTGCAGCCGCTCGACGTCGCGGCGCAGCTCGTCCTCGCTGGCGCCCTCGGCCGCCGTGCGCACGATCACACCGGCACCCTCGGGGACGACCCGCTTGAGGATCTGCTTGAGCCGCGAGCGCTCCGTGTCGGGGAGCTTGCGGCTGATGCCCGTCATGGAGCCCTCGGGCACATAGACCAGGTAGCGGCCCGGCAGCGAGACCTGGCTGGTCAGCCGCGCACCCTTGTGGCCGATCGGGTCCTTGGTGACCTGCACCAGCACCGACTGGCCCGACTTGAGCGCGGTCTCGATCCGGCGCGGGCCGTTCGCCATGCCCAGCGCCTCGAAGTTGACCTCGCCCGCGTACAGCACGGCGTTGCGGCCCTTGCCGATGTCGACGAACGCGGCCTCCATCGACGGCAGCACGTTCTGCACCTTGCCGAGGTAGACATTGCCGACGTACGAGGTCGACTGCTCCTTGTTGACGAAGTGCTCGACCAGCACGTCGTCCTCGAGGACGGCGATCTGGGTACGCTCCCCGCTCTGCCGGACGACCATCTCCCGCTTGACGGCCTCGCGACGGGCCAGGAACTCCGCCTCGGTGATGATCGGCACCCGGCGGCGGCCCTGCTCGCGGCCCTCGCGACGGCGCTGCTTCTTGGCCTCCAGCCGGGTGGAGCCCTTGATGGCCTGCACCTCGTCGGCCGGCTCGTCCTTCTTCTTGCGCGGCTCGCGGACCTTGACGACGGTGCGCTCGGGGTCGTCCTGAGTGGTGGGCTCGTTCCCGGAACCGTCCGCGTCACCGGACCGGCGGCGGCGTCGGCGACGGCGGCGCGAGCTGCTGCTGGAGCCGCCCGAGGAGGCGGCCTCGGCCTCCTCGCCTTCGGCGTCCTCGGCAGCATCCGCTCCGGCCGGCTCGGCCGCCGCGGACTCCTCCGCGGACCCGGAGCGGTCATCCCGCTCCTCGCCCTCGGCGCCCTCGGCCTGCTCCGCGCCCTCGCCGCGGCGCCGACGGCGACCACCCCTGCGGCGGCGGCGCGCGGGGCGCTCCTCGCCCCGGGCGCCCTCCTGCTCCTCGCCCTCGGCACTCTCCGAACCCTCGGACTGCTCGTCGGCGGTGTCGCGGTCCTGCTCGTCCCGGGCGGCGGGCTGCTGCTCACCGGAGTCCGCGCGGCGGCGCCGACGCCGGGTGGGCTGCGTCTCCTCCCGGTCCGCGCCCTCGTCCTCCGGCTCCTCCTGCGACCGGGCCTCCGCGCGGCGCTCCGCCTCGGCCGCCGCGGCGGCGGACTGCGGAGTCTGGAAGGCGGGCTCGGTGAAGACGGGCGGCTGGAACATCGCCACCGGCGGCGCGGCCCGCTTCCGGCGGCCGGCGCGGGCCTCGGACTTCCCGGCGGCCTCGGACTTCTCCGCGGCCTCGGACTTCCCGCCGGCGGCCGGCTTCCCGTCGGCCTGCGGCGCGGCGGACTCCTCCTGCACCTCGGCGGCCTTGGCCGCCTTGCCCTTCCGGCTCGTCCTGGCCGGCTTGCCGCCCTCGGCCGCCCCGGCGGTGTCGGCGGGGCTCTGCTCCGCCTCGGCGGCGGGCGCGGAACCGGCCCGCGTCGCCCGGCGCCGGGTACGCGCGGCGGGCGCGGGCTCGGCCGGGGGCTCGGCGGCGGTGTCGGCAGCGGCCTCCGCGGGCGTCCCGGTCTGCGACTCGGCCCCGGACTCGGCGGCCGCGGTCTTGCGGGTGCCCGCGCGGCGGCGGCTGCGCGGCTTGGACTCGGCGGCTTCCGACCCGGCCGCACCGGAGTCGTCTGCTCCCGCGCTCCGTGCGGGCGCTGCGGACTCCGCGGTCCCGGTGCTCTCCGCGGACTCGGCGGCTGCCGTCGTCTCCCGGCTGCTCCGGCGGCGGGCCGTCGCGGGCTTCTCCTGCTCGGCCGCCTCGGCGCCTTCGGCCGCCCGGCGGCTGGTGGCGCGGCGGCGGGTACGGGGCTTCGGCTCCTCGGCGTCAGCGCTCGCCCCGGCGGCGGCCGCGGGCTCGGCTTCGGCTCCGGCTGCCGGAGCGGGCGAACCGGCGGGCGCGGTGGCCTTGCGGGTGGCCCGGCGGCGGCCGGCGGCCTTCGGCGGTTCGGTGCCGACCTCGACAGTGCCGCCAGCGACCTCCGGCTGCGCGGCGGGGGCGGTCTGCTCTGCGGCCTCCGGCTGCGCGGCGGGCTCGGCCGGGGCCGGTGCTCCGGCGGGCGCGGTGGCCTTGCGGGTGGCGCGGCGGCGCGGCCGGGCGGCCGGGGCCGGGGGGTCCCCGGAGTCGTCCCGGGACCCGGCGTCCTGCGAACCGTCGGCGGCACTGTCCCGCACGGGCGACGGCCGGTCACCGGCGTCGCCGGCGTCCGCGGCGGGCGGCCCCGCGGGGCGGCTGGCGGCACGCCGACGGCGCGGCGGCAGTGTGTCGCTCGGGGTGCTGAGGGCGCCACCGGCGGTCTCGGGGGCCCCGGCGGTTCCACCGCCGACGGTGCTGCCGCGGTCGGCGGCCGAACCGCCGGAGGGACCGGCGGCACCGGGGACGGTGGCCTCGGAGGCTTCCGCGGAGGCGGCGGCTCCGGCTGTGGGCGCCGCCGATTCGTTGGATTCAGTTGGTTCAAGCATGCGGGCGGTTCTCCCGTCACGCTCCCGGGCGCCGCGCTCGTGGGGTCCGGGGCGGCTCACCCTTGGGGTGGGCCGCTCTCCGGGGCGCGGGCGCCGCACGGGAGCTGTTCGTGTCACTCGCCGGTTCCGGCCCTTGTCCGGCCCGGCTACGGCGAAAGTCTGCTGGTCTGTGCGTTCGCCTGCCGTACGGCGGCCCGGGTGGCTCCCTGGCGTGCGTCGTCGGCGGCGGCGCGGCTTCGGCGGCTGCCCTACGCGGTGCCGCCCGGCACCGTCGCGGCGCTGGAAACCCCTGAGCCGATGGGCCCCGGAAGCGCGTCGCGGTCAGGTGCGAACGGGTCGGTCACCGTGCCGGTCTCCTCATCGAGCGGCCCCTGCGCCAGCCTGGTCACCGCTGCGGGGACCGGCGGCGCCAGGTCGGCCGTAGCGCGGAGACCGGACAGGACGTCGTCGGGTCGTACGGCAGGTGTCACGTGTCGTACTACCAGGCGCAGTATCGCACAGGCCCCCTCGCCCGGCCTATCGGTGCCGGTGGCGATGTCAGCCCCGGCGGGCCGCGCGGTGGCGGTCAGCGAGCGGACGGCGGCCCGGGCGTCGAAGGAGCGGACGCCCTTCTTGGTCTGCCGCTGCACCTCGACGGTCCCCGCGGCCAGAAAGGCCGCCACCGCCCGCTGCGCCTGCGCCGGGGAGACGCCGTCGAGCCGGATCTCCCACACAGAGGCCTGGAGCCGGTCGCTGAAGTCGGAGCCGTGCGCCTCGACCACGTCGACGAGGTCGAGGCCGTCGGGCATGCACGCGTCGAGCTGGGCGCGCAGCTCCTCGGGGTCACGGTGCCGGACGAGGCCGATCTCCAGGTACTCCGCCTCGCTGCCGGTGCCGGTGGGGGCGGCGTTCGCGTAGCTGACCTTGGGATGCGGGGTGAAACCGGCGGAGTACGCCATGGGTACCTCGGCGCGGCGCAGGGCCCGCTCGAAGGCGCGCTGGAAGTCGCGGTGGCTGGTGAACCGAAGGCGGCCCCGCTTCGTGTAGCGCAGGCGGAGGCGCTGCACAGCAGGTGCGGGCGGCGGGCCTTCGGGCTGTCGCTTGCCCAGTGGTTCTCTCCTCGGTGCCGGGCGTCGCGCGAGGCGCGGCCGCCCTCGTCTGACGGATGTGTCCTGTGCGTCGTGTACGGAGGCGGAAGTCCGCACGCACCGCCGCGGTGGCGCCCCCGGGTGGCGGGGCCGTCGCCCGCGGCCGCCGGGCACGTCCGGCGGGCCGGGCCCGGGGTTTCGTCCGGGCCGCCGGCCCCCGAGGCCCGGGTCCGTGCGGATGATCCTGCCGCCCAGGGTACGCGGCTGCCCCGCGGCGAGGGCCGCCGCTCAGTCGAACGCGGCCTCCCGGGCGGGTGCAGCGGGCCCTGCCCGCTACGGACGGCGGACGCACCGAGTCCCCGGCCCGCCCGGGCGGGGCGGAGCGGAGCAGGGCTACTGCACCACGGTCAGCGGCAGCAGCTTCTTGCCCGTCGGGCCGATCTGGATCTCCGTGTCCATCTGAGGACACACTCCACAATCGAAGCAGGGGTCCCAGCGGCAGTCCGGGACCTCGGTCTCGTCGAGGGCGTCCTGCCAGTCCTCCCAGAGCCAGTCCTTGTCCAGGCCGGAGTCGAGGTGGTCCCAGGGGAGCACCTCCTCGTAGGAGCGCTCGCGGGTGGTGTACCAGTCGACGTCGACGTCCGCGTCGCGCAGCGCCTCGGCGGCCGACTCCATCCACAGGTCGTAGGAGAAGTACTCACGCCAGCCGTCGAACCGGCCGCCGCGCTCGTAGACCTCGCGGATCACCGCGCCGAGGCGGCGGTCGCCGCGGGAGAGCAGGCCCTCGACGATGCCGGGCTTGCCGTCGTGGTAGCGGAAGCCGATGGAGCGGCCGTACTTCTTGTCCGCGCGGATCGCGTCGCGCAGCTTTGCCAGCCGCGCGTCGGTCTCCTCGGGCGAGAGCTGCGGTGCCCACTGGAAGGGGGTGTGCGGCTTGGGGACGAAGCCGCCGATGGAGACGGTGCAGCGGATGTCGTTGGAGCCGGCGACCTCGCGGCCCTTGGCGATGACGCGGGTGGCCATGTCGGCGATCTGCAGGACGTCCTCGTCGGTCTCGGTGGGCAGCCCGCACATGAAGTAGAGCTTCACCTGGCGCCAGCCGTTGCCGTAGGCGGTGGCGACGGTGCGGATCAGGTCCTCCTCGGAGACCATCTTGTTGATGACCTTGCGGATGCGCTCGCTGCCGCCCTCGGGGGCGAAGGTGAGGCCGGAGCGGCGGCCGTTGCGGGTCAGCTCGTTGGCCAGGTCGATGTTGAAGGCGTCCACCCGGGTGGAGGGCAGGGACAGACCGACCTTGTCCTCCTCGTAGCGGTCGGCGAGGCCCTTGGCGACGTCGCCGATCTCGCTGTGGTCGGCGGAGGAGAGGGAGAGCAGCCCCACCTCCTCGAATCCGGTGTTCTTCAGGCCCTTGTCGACCATCTCGCCGATGCCGGTGATGGAGCGCTCCCGGACCGGGCGGGTGATCATGCCCGCCTGGCAGAAGCGGCAGCCGCGGGTGCAGCCGCGGAAGATCTCCACCGACATCCGCTCGTGGACGGTCTCGGCGAGCGGGACCAGCGGCTGCTTGGGGTAGGGCCACTCGTCCAGGTCCATCACGGTGTGCTTGCTCACCCGCCACGGGACGCCGGAGCGGTTCGGCACGACGCGGGAGATCCGGCCGTCGACCAGATACTCGACGTCGTAGAAGCGCGGCACGTACACGCCGCCGGTCTTCGCGAGCCGCAGCAGCAGCTCGTCCCGGCCGCCGGGGCGCCCCTCGGCCTTCCAGGCCCGGATGATCTCGGTGACCTCCAGCACGGCCTGCTCACCGTCACCGATCACCGCGACGTCCAGGAAGTCGGCGACGGGCTCCGGGTTGAACGCGGCGTGACCGCCCGCCATCACGATCGGGTGGTCCTCGGTGCGGTCCCGGGCGTGGAGCGGGACGCCGGAGAGGTCGAGGGCGGTGAGCAGGTTGGTGTAGCCCAGCTCGGTGGAGAAGGAGACGCCGAGCACGTCGAAGGCGCCGACCGGGCGGTGCGCGTCGACGGTGAACTGCGGGACGTCGTGCTCCCGCATCAGCTTCTCCAGGTCCGGCCAGACGCTGTAGGTGCGCTCGGCCAGCACGCCCTCGCGTTCGTTGAGCACCTCGTAGAGGATCATGACGCCCTGGTTGGGCAGACCGACCTCGTAGGCGTCCGGGTACATCAGCGCCCAGCGGACGTCCGTCGCGTCCCAGTCCTTGACGGTGGAGTTCAGCTCACCGCCCACGTACTGGATCGGCTTCTGGACGTGCGGGAGGAGGGCCTCTAGCTGAGGGAAGACCGACTCGACGGGCATCTGGGGCGCGCTTTCGTACGGAGGACAGGGCCAGTCGTCCAGAGTAACGGTTGGCCCGGGCCGTCCGGATGGCCGTGCGCCCGCGCCGCTGTGCGCGGCCCTCGGGAGGGGCGGAGCACAGCGGTGCGGGCGGGGTTGCGGCGCGCAGCAGGGCTGCGGCTATGCCGCTATCGGGCGTTGGGTGCGGATCGACTGCAGCAGTCCGACGGCGATCCAGACCGCGAACATGGAGGTGCCGCCGTAGGAGACGAACGGCAGCGGCAGGCCGGCCACCGGCATGATGCCGAGCGTCATGCCGATGTTCTCGAACGCCTGGAAGGCGAACCAGGCGATCACGCCCGCCGCGACGATGGTGCTGTAGAGCTCGGACGACTCCCGGGCGATCCGGCAGGCGCGCCAGATGAGCACACCCAGCAGCACGAGGATCAGCCCGCCGCCCACGAAGCCGAGTTCCTCGCCCGCGACGGTGAAGACGAAGTCCGTCTGCTGCTCGGGGACGAACTGGCCCGTGGTCTGGGTGCCCTCGAAGAGGCCCTTGCCGGTGAGGCCGCCGGAACCGATGGCGATGCGGGCCTGGTTGGTGTTGTAGCCGACGCCCGCCGGGTCGAGTGCCGGATTGGCGAACGCGGCGAACCGGTTGATCTGGTACTCGTCCAGCAGGCCGAGCGTCCACACCAGCACCGCTCCCCCGGCTCCGGCCAGGCACAGTCCGATGACCCAGCGGTTGGAGGCGCCGGAGGCGAGCAGGACGGCGAGCACGATGACGACGAGCACCATCACCGAGCCGAGGTCCGGCATGGCCAGGATGACCGCGATGGGCAGGGCTGCCATGCCGAGCGCGTGCAGCACGGTGCGGTGGTCGGGGTGGTCCTGGTCGCCCGCGTCGACCTTGGCGGCCAGCAGCATGGCCATCCCGAGGATCACCGTGATCTTGATGAACTCGGCGGGCTGGACGGTGAAGCCGCCGCCGAGGTTCAGCCAGGCGCGCGATCCGTTGATGGTGGCACCGAGCGGGGTGAGGACGCAGAGCGCGAGCAGCACGGTGAGGCCGTAGAGCACGGGGACGGCGCTGCGGAGTCTGCGGTGGCCGAGCCAGACGGTGCCGATCATCAGTGCGATGCCGATGCCCAGGCTGATGACGTGCCGGACCAGGAAGTACCGCGGGTCGCCCTGGTTGAGTTCGGTGCGGTTGCGGGTGGCGGAGTAGACCAGCAGCGATCCGATGATCGCGAGGGCGACCCCGGAGAGCAGGATGACCCAGTCCATCCGCCACACGACGGAGTCCCGTGCGGTCAGCCGGTCCCAGGCCGAGCGGCGGCGCGGTCCGTAGCCGCCGAGTGCGAACGTCCGGCTGGTCATGGGCGGTCACCTCCGGCGGACTCGCGGGTTGCGCCGGCCTGCTGGGCGCCGTCCCGGCGGCGCTGCTGCTGCTCGCCCTCGTTGCGTGCGGCCTCGCCCTCGCGCCGGGTCTCGGGGGTCTCGCCGGGCGGTGCGGTGGAGGGGCCCTGACCGGACGGCGAGGCGGAGGGGCTCTTGGAGGGGTCGTCGGCGGACCGCTTGTCGCGCTGGGCGACGATGGCGCCGTCCTTGTCGATCTTCGGCAGCTTGGTCTGCGGCTTGGGCAGCAGGGCCTTCTTCTTGTCGATGCCGCCGTCGGAGCCGACGCCGTACATGGCGTTGTAGATCTCGCGTACGGCGGGGCCGGAGGCGCCGGAGCCGGTGCCGCCCTGGGAGATGGTCATGACGACGGTGAAGTCGTCGGTGTAGGTGGCCAGCCAGGAGGTGGTCTGCTTGCCCGCGACCTCGGCGGTACCGGTCTTGGCCCGGATCTTGATCTTGTTCTGCGGCCAGCCGGCCTCGCCGAACCGCCAGGCCGCCGTGCCGTGGGTGGCCACGCCCTGGAGGCCCTTGTCGATCTTGCGGAGGGTCCTGCCGTTCACCGGCAGCTTGCCGTGCGCATGCGGCTCGATCTCCTTGACGGACTTGCCGTCGGGGCTGACGACGGCCTTGCCGATGGTGGGGTCGTTCAGGGTGCCGCCGTTGCCGAGCGCCGCGTAGATCGTGGCCATCTGGATCGGGGTGACCAGGGTGTCGCCCTGGCCGATGGAGTAGTTGACGCTGTCACCGGCCCGCATCTTCATGCCGGAGACGCAGTTCTCCTTGGCGATCTTCTCGGCGTAGCTGGGGTCGTCGCCGGCGTTGTCGGCCTGCTTGCACCAGGCGTCCTTGTTGGCCTTCCAGTAGTCCTTCTTCCACTGGCGGTCCGGGATGCGGCCCTCGACCTCGTTGGGGATGTCGATGCCGGTCTTGTCGCCGAGGCCGAACTGGTGGGCGGTCTTGTAGAACCAGTCCTTCGCGCCCTTCTTGGGCAGGTTCCCGCCGTCCTTCTTCCACTCCTTGTAGGCGAGGCGGTAGAAGACGGTGTCGCAGGAGACCTCCAGCGCCCGGCCGAGGTTGATGCCGCCGAAGCTCTCCGACTCGAAGTTCTTGAAGACCTGGCCGCCCACCTCGAAGTCCGAGGAGCAGTTGTAGCGGCCGTCGAACGGGTAGCCGGCCTTGACGGCCGCGGAGGTGGAGATGACCTTGAAGATGGAGCCCGGCGCCGCCAGGCCCTGGATCCCGCGGTTGAGCAGCGGGTAGTTGGACTTCTTCCCGGTGAGCTTCGCGTACTCCTTGCCGGAGATGCCGCCGACCCAGGCGTTGGGGTCGTACTCGGGGTTGGAGGCCATGGAGACCACCCGCCCCGTCTTGTTCTCCATCACCACGACGGCGCCCGCGTCGGCCTTGTAGTTGCGGCCGGTATTCTTGTCGAATTTCTTGCGGGCGTCCTTCATCGCCTTGTCGAGCTGCTTCTCGGCAACAGCCTGGAGCCGCGAGTCGATGGAGGTGATCAGATTCGAGCCGGGGCGGGCCTTGTCCCGGTCGGCCTCACCCATCACGCGTCCGAGGTTGTCCACCTCGTAGCGGGTGACACCCGAGGAGCCGCGCAATTCGCTGTCGTAGGACCGCTCCAGGCCGTTGCGGCCCACCTCGTCGGAGGCCAGGAACGGCGAGTCGGTGTCCTTGGCCTTCTCGATCTCGTCGTCGGTGACGGGCGAGAGGTAGCCGAGCACCTGCGAGGTGTTGGCGCCGTGCGGGGCCGGGTAGCGCCGGACGGCCTCCGGCTCGGCGGTGATGCCGGGGAAGTCCTCGGAGCGCTCCCGGATCTGCAGGGCCTGCTTGGGCTCGGCGTCGTCGGTGACCGGGATCGGCTGGTAGGGGGAGCCGTTCCAGCACGGCTGCGGGGTCTCCGCGTTGCAGAGCCGCACCTTCTCCCTGACCGTCCTGGGCGACATGTCCAGGACCTTGGCGAGCCGTTCCAGGACGGCCTTGCCGTCGTCGTCCTGCTTCATCAGCTCGGTGCGGGAGGCCGAGACCACCAGGCGGGTCTCGTTGTCGGCGATGGGTACGCCCCGCGCGTCCAGGATCGAGCCGCGGGTGGCGGGTTCGACGACCTGCTGGACGTGGTTGCCCTTGGCCTCCTTCTGGTATTCGTCGCCGTTGCGGATCTGGAGGTACCACAGTCGGCCGCCCAGCGTCAGCAGCAGCGACAGCACCAGGATCTGGATGGCGACCAGCCGGATGGTGACGCGGGAGGAGCGGCCGGTCTCGGGAATGTTGGTCACGGCGCGCAACGCCTCCTCGAAGGGCGGTGGTCGGGCCGGTGGTCGTGGCCGGCGGGCGGGGGGCGGAGAAGGGTGCGGGCGCGCCTCACAGCCGCTTGACCCCCTTGATCTTCCCGGCCTTGCCGCGGCCGCTGAGGCTCACGGCCTTGTTGCGCGAGGTCCGCTTTCCGGTCTTGAGCCCCTTGCCGCCCTTGCCGAACACGCTGCCGCTGCCGCTCTTGCCGAACACCCCGCCACCGAGCCGGGCGTCCAGGCTCCCGCCGGAGGTGAGCCAGCCGTAGGCGCGCATCCCGCCGTCCGCGCTGCCGCCGCCGGGTTCGGCCCCGATCGGGTCCTTCTCGCCGCGCCGCGCCAGGGACATGATCAGCGGGACCACGAACGGCGCCAGCAGCAGGTCGTAGAGGGTGGCGGTGAGCAACAGTCCGCCGAGTCCGTCGGGGCGGGCCACGGTGTCCCCGACCAGGGCGCCGACCCCGGCGTACAGCAGGGTGGAGCCGATGGCGGCGGAGGCGACGACGAGCATCGGCACGGTGGCCGAGCGGTGCTGCCCGCCCTCCGGCTTGGTCAGCCCGGCGGCGTAGCCGATCAGGCAGAGCACCAGCGCGTAGCGGCCCACCGCGTGATCGGCGGGTGGGGCGATGTCGGCCAGCAGCCCGGCGGCGAAGCCCACCAGGGCGCCGGCGGTGTGGCCGTAGACCAGTGCGAGGCCCAGGACGACGAGCAGCAGCAGATCGGGCACGGCGCCGGGAAGCTGGAGTCTGGCCAGCACGGTGACCTGCAGCATCAGGGCGACGACCACGAGAGCGGCCGAGAGCAGCATCCGGTTGAGGAGGTGCACGGGGATCAGCTCCTGGGCGAGGAGGTGGCGCCGGGCGTCTTGGTGACGGTCACGGTGGGGGCGGGCTTGGGCTTCGGGGGTTTCTTGGACTTGAGGACCTCGTCACGCGGGTCCTTGCGCGGCGGCTTGACGACGATGCCGACCACGTCCAGTCGGGTGAAGCCCACGTAGGGCCGCACCCGTACCGTCCGGGTGAGGTCGCCCTGGTGCCGGTTGACCTTGGTGACCTCGCCGACCGGGACGCCGGGGACGAACGGCTTGTCGTCGCTGGAGCCGAAGGTGACCAGCCGGTCGCCCTTCTTCACCTTGGCCTTGCCGTTCAGGAGCTGGACGGACAGCGCGTCGCCGCCGCGCCCGGTGGCGAAGCCCAGCTCGTTGCTCTTCTCCAACCGGGTGCCGACGGTGAAGTCGGGGTCGTTGGCCAGCAGCACGGTGGAGCTGGAGGGCCCGACGGTGGTCAGCCGGCCGACCAGTCCGTCGCCGTTCAGCACGGTCATGTCGCGGCGCAGCCCGTCCTCGCGGCCCGCGTCGATGGTGACGGTCCAGGAGAACCCCTGGGCCGCGCCGATCGCGACGACCTGGGCGCCCTTGACACCGTAGCCGCCCGCTCCGGCGGTCTTGAGCAGCTTGTCCAGTTCCTTGGCCCGGGCCCGGTTGCGGTCGCTGGAGCCGAGCTTCTGCCGCAGCGCCGCGTTCTCCTGCTCCAGCCGGCTGAGTCTGTCGTGGCGGGCACCCGAGTCGCGGACGGCGGCGACGGCGTTGCCGACGGGGTCGACGGCCGAGGCCATACCGTTCTCTACCGGGCCAAGGACGGAGGCGGCGGACCGCCGCGCTCCGTCGAGCGGAGACTGCTCGCCCCCTCTGAGGTCCACCGTGATCAGTGCGAACGCGATGGCAATCAGCAGGACGAGCAGCAGCCGGCTTTCTCGTGTGTCCCTCACGTGCGGCGGCCGTGCCTTTCTGTGGGGCAGCCCCGCCTGGGCGGGGTGCATGGCGGGGGCCGCCACTGCGTTCGAACGACCCGCCGCGTGAACGGTCAGTTGTTGCGCACCGGCGCGCGCTCGGGGCTCAGCGGCGCGGCTGCGCGTCGAGCACCTGCTGGAGGGCCTCGAACTCCTCGACGCACTTGCCGGAGCCGAGCGCGACCGAGTCCAGCGGGTCCTCGGCGATGTGGATGGGCATCCCCGTCTCCCGGCGGAGCCGCTCGTCCAGACCGCGCAGCAGCGCGCCACCGCCGGTGAGCACGATGCCGCGGTCCATCACGTCGCCGGACAGCTCCGGCGGGCACTTGTCGAGGGTGGTCTTGACCGCATCGACGATCGCGTTGACCGGCTCCTCGATGGCCCTGCGGACCTCGGTCGCGGAGATCACCACGGTCTTGGGGAGCCCGCTGACCAGGTCGCGGCCGCGGATCTCGGTGTGCTCGTCCTTGTCGAGGTCGTGCGCCGAGCCGATGGTGATCTTGATGCTCTCGGCGGTGCGTTCGCCGAGGAGGAGACTGTACTCCTTCTTGATGTGCTGGATGATCGCGTTGTCGAGCTCGTCACCCGCCACCCGGATGGACTGCGCGGTGACGATGCCGCCCAGCGAGATCACGGCGACCTCGGTGGTGCCGCCGCCGATGTCCACCACCATGTTGCCGGTCGCCTCGTGGACGGGCAGCCCGGAGCCGATCGCCGCGGCCATCGGCTCCTCGATGATGTGCACCTGGCGGGCACCCGCCTGGGTGGACGCCTCGATGACGGCGCGGCGCTCGACTCCGGTGATACCGGAGGGCACGCACACCACCACGCGGGGCCGGGCGAGATAGCGCCGCTTGTGGATCTTCAGAATGAAGTAGCGGAGCATCCGCTCGGTGATCTCGAAGTCGGCGATCACGCCGTCCTTCAGGGGCCTGACGGCCACGATGTTGCCAGGGGTGCGGCCGATCATCTTCTTCGCCTCGGCGCCGACCGCGAGGATTCCGCCGGTGTTGGTGTTGATCGCGACGACGGACGGCTCGTTGAGGACGATCCCGCGACCCCTGACGTACACCAGCGTGTTGGCGGTCCCGAGGTCGACAGCCATATCACGGCCGATGAACGACATATTGGTTCCCATGGATGCGTCTGGCCTTCCAAGTGGGGCGATGTGGTGTGCGGCTACGGAAGGATGTGGAGTACCTCGCCGGCATGCTCGAAACGCGAGGCTTCCATCGTAGACGCGGTTGCTCGAACACGTGGAGACGGTTCCTCCGCCATTGTCGGCGGAAGTCCGAACGGCCACCGTAATGGTGACGTCGTGTCGGAGCCGAGCCCCGGTCCATTCCGCCTCAGGCGGTCGATTCGGCGGCGGGCGAGGCCCGGCTCAGGAGAATCGGGGGAAGAAGATCTTCATCTCCCGCGCGGCCGACTCCTCCGAGTCCGAGGCGTGGATGAGATTCTCCCGCACAATGGTGCCGAAATCTCCGCGCACCGACCCGGCGGGGGCCGCGATCGGGTCCGTCGGCCCGGCCAGCGCCCGCACTCCCTCGATCACCCGTTCGCCCTCGACGACCGCGACGACGGACGGGCCGGAGGCCATGAACTCCATCAGCGGCTGGTAGAACGGGCGGCCCTCGTGCTCGGCGTAGTGCTGCTCCAGCGCGGCCCGCTCCAGCGTACGCAGCTCCATGGCCGCGATCGTCCACCCCGCCTTGCGCTCGATACGGCCGATGATCTCGCCCACCAGACCGCGTGCGACGGCATCGGGCTTGAGGATGACGAGGGTGCGCTGGGTCATGCGTGCGGCTCCTTGGCTGCGGTCGTACGGTGAGCAGAGGCTACCTGCGGCCCGCGGCCGCTCCGACGCCGGGGAGCACTTTTCCGCCGCCCGGGTGGCACCCGCCGCCTCGGCGGGTGCCACCCGCGCCTCAGCCGGCGGGCTCGGCCTCGCCCGTCGCCGCGGCCGCTGCCGCGAAGCGCGCCTTCGCCTCGTCGACCTTCCGGCCGAAGTGCACCGAAGCCCACCAGAGTCCGGCGAAACAGGCGCTCAGGAAGAACATCGCGGGGACCACGAACCCGCTGGCCACCAGGGCGATCTGGAGCGCCCAGCCGAGCTGGACGCCACCCGGACGGGTGAGGACGCCGCACAGCAGCAGACACAGCACCATGGCGATCCCGCTGACCGTCCAGACGGTGGCCGCCGAAAGCTCACTCGTCTGCATCGCGACCAATCCGGCGAAACCGATGACGAAGAACTCGCCGATCAGCGTGGACGCGCACAGCGTTCGCATTCAGCGCCCCCCGCCGAGCAGCAGCCGGGCCTCGCCGACCGTGATGACCGAGCCGGTGACCAGCACCCCGGCCCCGGCGTACTCGCCCTCCTCCTCGGCGAGGGTGACCGCCTCCTCCAGCGCCGCGTCCAGCCGCGGCTCCACCTGGACCCGCTCGTCGCCGAAGACCTCCACGGCGAGCGCGGCGAGCTCGTCCACGTCCATCGAACGGTGGCTGGAGTTCCGGGTGACGACG
Source organism: Streptomyces sp. NPDC007025 (assembly GCF_042869455.1). Classification (NCBI taxonomy): domain Bacteria; kingdom Bacillati; phylum Actinomycetota; class Actinomycetes; order Kitasatosporales; family Streptomycetaceae; genus Streptomyces; species Streptomyces sp. NPDC007025. The sequence continues at coordinate 62,833 of NZ_JBIAFT010000004.1, forward strand.
ATCTCCGCGAAGATCGGTTCGAACGCCTCCAGCAGTCCGCGCACGTCCTTGTCGGCGCTGGGGGCCACGACTCCGACGAGCCGGCTGAAGTCGAACGCCTCGCTGACGGCCTCGGCCGTGGCGAGGGCCCCGCCCGGGTTGTGCGCCGCGTCCAGCAGCACCGGGGGGCTGTTGCGCACCAGCTCCAGGCGGCCGGGCGAGGAGACCGCGGCGAACGCCTCGCGGACCACGTCGATGTCGAGGGTGCGGGCCTGCTGCTGGCCGATGCCGAAGAACGCCTCCACGGCGGCCAGCGCCACGCACGCGTTGTGCGCCATGTGCGCGCCGTGCAGCGGGAGGAAGATGTCCGGGTACTCCCCGCCCAGGCCGCGCAGCGTGAGCTGCTGGCCGCCGACGGCGAGCTGCCGGGAGACCACGCCGAACTCCATGCCTTCGCGGGCGACGGTGGCGTCCACCTCCACGGCCTTCTTCAGCACGACGGAGGCCGCCTCCACCGGCTGCTGGGCGAGCACCACGGTGGCGTCCGGCTTGACGATCCCGGACTTCTCCTGAGCTATCCGCTCGGGCGTGTCGCCGAGCCGGTCGGTGTGGTCGAGGGAGATGGGGGTGATGACGGCGACACCCGCGTCGATGACGTTGGTCGCGTCCCAGGTGCCGCCCATGCCGACCTCGACGACGGCCACGTCCACCGGCGCGTCGGCGAACGCGGCGTAGGCCATCGCGGTGAGGACCTCGAAGAAGGAGAGCCGGTAGTCCTGCTGCGCGTCCACCATCTCGACGTACGGCTTGACGTCCTCGTAGGTCTCGATGAAGCGCTCGGCCGAGAGCGGCGCGCCGTCGACGCTGATGCGCTCGGTGATCGACTGCACGTGCGGGGAGCTGTAGCGCCCCGTCCGCAGCTCGAAGGTGCCCAGCAGGGCCTCGATCATGCGCGCCGTGGTGGTCTTGCCGTTGGTGCCGGTGATGTGGATGGAGGGGTAGGAGCGCTGCGGCTCGCCCAGCACGTCGACCAGCGCGGCGATGCGCTGCACCGAGGGGTCCAGCTTGGTCTCGCCCCAGCGGGTCGCCAGCTCCTCCTCCACCGCCCGCAGGGCCCGGTCCACCTCGGGGTCCTCGGGCCGGGCGGGCACCGGCTCCGGCTGCGGGGGCCCGGCCTGGGCCCGCAGGGTGCGGCTGCCCGCCTCGATCACCGCCAGATCGGGATCGCGGTCGGTCTCTTCCCCGACGATCTCCTCGAAGGAGGCGGGCCGCGGCTCGTGCGGCTCGGACTCGTGGGGCTCGGGTTCGTGCGGCCGGGGCTCGTCGGGCTGGGGCTCGTCGCTCACGCGACCAGTCTACGTAAGGGTTCGGCGGCGGACGGGGGTGCGTTCGGACAGACCGGACGACCCCCCACCAGGTGGCACAATGTGCCATTCGGGCATACTGCGCTGCTGCGCCCGTGCTCGACACCTGACCCGAACCCTGCTCGCCCTCCGGCGGAACCTCCCCGGCCGGACAGTGCGCGATCGGATGCCGCACGGACGCACGCACGGCGGTGCGGAACCGGCCCGGGCCGGTTCCGCACCGCCGGTCACGCGGACGCGCCTGCCGTGCGGCCGGTCAACCGAGCCGGTCCAGCTGCTGCCGCAGCCGGTCGATGTCGGCCTCGGCGGCGGCCTTGCGGCCCCGGATCTTCTCCACCACCTGGTCCGGCGCCTTGGCCAGGAACGCCTCGTTGCCGAGTTTCGCGCCGGTCTGCGCCAGCTCCTTCTCGGCAGCCGCCAGGTCCTTGGCCAGCCGCTTGCGTTCGGCCGCCACATCGATCGCGCCGGAGAGGTCGAGGCTGACCGTCGCGCCCGCGACCGGCAGCGAGGCCGTGGCCTGGAACCCTTCCCCCGCGGGCTGGAGCCGCAGGAGCTGGCGGATGGCGTCCTCGTGGGCCACCAGCGGGGTGCCCTGCACCGCCAGGTCGGCGGGAACCTTCTGGCCCGGCTGGAGGCCCTGGTCGGCGCGGAAGCGGCGGACCTCGGTCACCGCCTGCTGGACGGTGGCGATCTCCCGCTCCGCCTCCGCGTCGCGGAACCCCGAGTCCTGCGGCCAGGGCGCGACGACCACGGACTCGCCGCCCGTCAGCGTCGTCCACAGGGTCTCGGTGACGAACGGGACGACGGGGTGCAGCAGCCGCAGGGTCACGTCCAGCACCTCGCCCAGCACGCGGCGCGAGACCTCGGCGGGCCTGCCGCCCTTGGCGAAGGTGGTCTTGGACAGCTCGACGTACCAGTCGAAGACCTCGTCCCAGGCGAAGTGCCGCAGCGCGTCGGAGAGCTTGGCGAACTGGTAGTCGTCGTAGTAGCCGTCGACCTCGGCCAGCACCTCGTTCAGCCGGGAGAGGATCCAGCGGTCGGTGGCCGCCAGTTCCCCGGTCTGCGGCAGCGGCCCCTCGACGGTGGCCCCGTTCATCAGCGCGAAGCGGGTGGCGTTCCAGATCTTGTTGGCGAAGTTGCGGGACGCCTTGACCCAGTCCTCGCCGATCGGCACGTCCGTGCCGGGATTGGCGCCCGAGGCGAGGGTGAAGCGCAGCGCGTCGGAGCCGTAGGCGTCCATCCAGTCCAGCGGGTCGACGACGTTGCCGAAGGACTTCGACATCTTCTTGCCGTGCTCGTCGCGGACGAGGCCGGTCAGCGCGATGGTGTGGAAGGGCGGCTCCTCCATCACATACGTGCCGAACATCATCATCCGGGCCACCCAGAAGAAGATGATGTCGTAGCCGGTCACCAGGACGTCGGTGGCGTAGAACGTCTCCAGGTCGGGCGTCCGGTCCGGCCAGCCGAGCGTGGAGAACGGCCACAGCCCGGAGGAGAACCAGGTGTCCAGCACGTCCGGGTCCTGGTGCCAGCCCTCGCCGGCGGGCGGCTCCTCGTCCGGGCCGACACAGACGACCTCGCCGTCGGGGCCGTACCAGACCGGGATGCGGTGCCCCCACCACAGCTGGCGCGAAATCGTCCAGTCGTGCATGTTGTCGACCCAGTCGAAGTACCGGGAGGACATCTCGGCCGGGTGGATCCGCACCCGGCCGTCGCGGACGGCGTCGCCGGCGGACTGCGCGAGCGGGGCGACCTTGACCCACCACTGCATGGACAGCCGCGGCTCGATCGTCGTCTTGCAGCGGGAGCAGTGCCCGACGCTGTGCACGTAGGGGCGCTTCTCCTCCAGCACCCGGCCCTGCTCGCGCAGCGCGGCCACGATCGCCGAGCGCGCCTCGAAGCGGTCCAGGCCCTGGAAGGGGCCGTGCGCGGTGATGACACCGCGCTCGTCCATCACCGTGAGCATCGGCAGCCCGTGCCGGCGGCCGATCTCGAAGTCGTTCGGGTCGTGCGCCGGCGTCACCTTGACCTGCCCGGTGCCGAACTCCGGGTCGACGTGGCCGTCCGCGACGACGGGGATGGTCCGGTCGGTCAGCGGCAGCTTGATCTGCTTGCCGATCAGGTGCTGGTAGCGCTCGTCGTCGGGGTGGACGGCGATCGCGGTGTCGCCGAGCATTGTCTCGGCGCGGGTGGTGGCGACGACGACGGTCTCCTCGCCCTCGCCGTACTGGAGCTGGACCAGCTCCCCGTCGTCCTCCTGGTACTCCACCTCGATGTCGGAGATGGCCGTCAGGCAGCGCGGGCACCAGTTGATGATCCGCTCGGCGCGGTAGATCAGCCCGTCGTCGTACATCTTCTTGAAGACGGTCTGGACGGCGCGCGAGAGGCCCTCGTCCATGGTGAAGCGCTCGCGGGACCAGTCGACGCCGTCGCCGAGGCGCCGCATCTGGCCGAGGATCCGGCCGCCGTACTCCTCCTTCCACCGCCACACCCGCTCGACGAACGCCTCCCGGCCGAGGTCCTGGCGGGACTTGCCCTCCTCGCCGAGCTGCTGCTCGACCTTGTTCTGGGTGGCGATGCCCGCGTGGTCCATACCGGGCAGCCACAGCGCCTCGTAGCCCTGCATCCGCTTGCGGCGGGTGAGCGCGTCCATGAGGGTGTGCTGGAAGGCGTGCCCGAGGTGCAGGGAGCCGGTGACGTTCGGGGGCGGGATGACGATCGTGTAGGGCGGCTTGCCGCTCTTGGCGTCGGCCTCGAAGTAGCCCCGCTCCACCCAGCGCTCGTACAGCTTCCCCTCCACCTCGGCCGGCGCGTACTGGGTCGGCAGATCTGCGGGGGCGGCGCTGTTCGGCCCGTCGGCTGCCGGGCTCTGCTGAGTGTTGTCGGTCACGACCGCCAGTGTACGGGCGTGCGTGCCCCGCCCTCGAACCGGTTCGCGGACCGGTGACGCACGCCCCGGCGGCATCCGTCACTATGTGCGGAGCGCATTCGACCACTTGTCCACGGAGGGGAAGCGCCGCTCATGAGCAACCAGCAACCCGGCCCCTACGGCCAACAGCCAGGACAGCCCGGGCCGTACGACCAGCAGCCGGGTCCGTACGGGCAGCCGCCGCAGCAGGGCGGCCCCAACCCGTACGGCGGCGCCCCCGGGCAGCCCGGTTACGGCTACCCGCAACAGCCGCCGCCACAGCAGCCGCCCGGACCGCCGCCACAGGGCTACGGCTTCCCGCAGCAGGGCGCGCCGGGGCAGCCGGGCCAGGCCGCCCCCTATGGCCAGCCGGGGCCCTACGGCCAGCCCGACCCCTACGGCCAGCAGGGCCCCTACAGCCAGCCCGGGCCGCCGATGCCGCCGCAGGGCGGCGGCGGCAAGGGCAAGACAATCGGCATCGTGGTCGGCGCGCTGGTGCTGGTGGCGGCCGTGATAGGCGGCGTCATCCTGTTCACCGGCACGGACGACGACGAGGGCGGCGGCAAGGGCGGCGGCGCCGCGGTGGCCGACGACGGCAAGAAGTACAAGCTCATCACCCCGGCGACGGTGGCGGGCGAGTTCGACAAGAAGCCCGGCTCGGAGAACAGCTCCTCGAACGGCTTCAGCGACTCCGACAAGGACAAGTTCGAGCAGTTCGGCGTCAAGGACCCCAAGAACGTCTCCGCCAGCTATGAGAGCGGCACCGGCATCGACGCGAAGAAGCTCAGCTTCGGCGGTGTCTACGGCAGCATCGAGAACCCGGAGGCCGTCGTCGACGCGGCGCTGCTGATGGTCGCCAAGGAGGCCAAGGAGGACCCCGGCACCAGCGGCGGCGGCAAGGCCGAACTCGACGGCGAGCCGCAGGAGGTCCACCCCGGCGGCCTGGGCGACGACGCGGTGATGAAGTGCCAGAAGGTGAAGTACAGCGCACCGCCCGGAAGCTCCTCGGGGGTCGACAGCTTCACCATGCCGTTCTGCATGTGGGGCGACCACAGCACCATCGGTTTCGTGGTGACCGCTTCGGCGGCCGACGCGATCAGCGGCAAGGGCACCTCGGTCACCGAGGCCGGCGAGACCACCGCCAAGGTCCGCGAGGACGTCCGCGTGCCGATCTCCTAGCAGCACGCGCAGCGGCGCGGAGCGAGCGGCGGCGTCCGGGTGGTTTCCCGGACGCCGCCGCTGCGTGCCGGGGCCTTCCGTGACATGTCCGGATGATTCGCCGGTCGTTCTTCACGATTGCGTTCCCGGGCGGCCCCGATTCGGCGCCCGGTGCGGCGCTCTCGTCGTGCATCCGTCAAGATGTCGTAGCGCGTTCAAGCACATCCACGGAGGGGAAGCGCCGCCATGAGCCAGAACCAGCCGGGTCCCTACGGGCAGGGACCCTACGGACAGCAGCCGCAGCAGCCGCAGCAGCCGCAGCAGCCCGGTTACGGGTACCCGCAGCAGCCGCCGCAGCAGCAGCCCGGCTACGGCTACCCCCAGCAGGGCCAGCCCCAGCAGCAGCCCGGCTACGGCTATCCGCAGCAGGGCCAGCCGCAGGGCGGCGCACCGTACGGCCAGCCGGGCCAGCCGCAGGGCGGCGCTCCCTACGGGCAGCCCGGCCAGCCGGGGATGCCCGGACAGCCGCATCCGGGCATGCCGATGCCGCCGCAGGGCGGCGGGGGCAAGGGCAAGACCATCGGCATCGTGGTGGGCGCGCTGGTCGTCGTGGGCGCCATCATCGGCGGCCTGTTCATGTTCGGGGTGATCGGGGGCGGCGCCTACAAGCTCGACGCGCCGCAGTCCATAGGCGAGTACCAGCGCAAGGGCGAGCCCGACACCGGCAAGGGCGGCCAGGTCAAGGTCGGCACCAGTGGGGACAAGAAGCAGGACATCCCCGGGATGGACCCCGAGGGCCACATCAGCGCGCAGTACACCGCCGGTGAGAAGAGGCTGAACTTCAGCGGCGCCTACGGCACCCTGGACGACCCCGAGAAGGGCGTGGACTGGCTGCTGGGCCAGCTCGAGAAGACCACCGGCGGTTCGGCGAAGGCCGCGGGCGAGCCGAAGAAGGTGAGCCCCTCCGGGTTCGACGGCGACCTCATGAAGTGCCAGGAGTACAAGGTCATCAGCACCAGCATGACCGTGTGCGCCTGGGCGGACGACAGCACCATCGCCATCGTGACCGCCACCAACGGCAGCGGCCCCGCCTCCGCCGACGAGACCGCCGAACTGACCGCGAAGGTCTACGACGCGGCCCGTGTCAAGAAGTGAGCCGAACATGAGCGGACCGCTGTCGGCCCGGCGGAGCTCGCGCGGGTCACGCGTACGCGTCGAGGACCAGATGACCGTGCCGGAGTAGTGGCTCGGCCGGCCGGAGTGCCGATCGACGGCCGGCGTTCCACCCACGCGAAGGCCCGCCCCGGATCCGGGGCGGGCCTTCGCGTGGTACGAGGAGAGGGGCGGACTGCCGGTGCCGGGCCCGCGAGGGCCGTCGCGCTCCGCCGCGGTCAGGCGCTCTTCTCGTGGCGCTGCTGGTCGCCGTTGCCGCGGGCGCGCGGCACCAGGGTCGGGTTCACATTGGAGTGCACGACCTCCTCGGTGATCACGACGCGCTCGACGTCCTTGCGCGAGGGCACCTCGTACATCACCGACTGGAGGACCTCCTCCATGATGGCGCGCAGTCCGCGGGCCCCGGTGCCGCGCAGGATGGCCTGGTCGGCGATGGCCTCCAGGGCCGGGCGGTCGAAGTCCAGCTCGACACCGTCGAGTTCGAAGAGCCGCTGGTACTGCTTGACGAGCGCGTTCCTGGGCTCCATGAGGATCTGGAGCAGGGCCTCCCGGTCGAGGTTGTGCACCGAGGTGATGACCGGCAGCCGGCCGATGAACTCCGGGATCATCCCGAACTTCACCAGGTCCTCCGGCATGACCTCCTCGAACTGGTTGGTCGCCTCGATCTCCCGCTTGGAGCGGATGTCGGCACCGAAGCCGATGCCCTTGGCGCCCGCCCGGGACTCGATGATCTTCTCCAGCCCGGCGAAGGCACCGCCCACGATGAACAGCACGTTCGTCGTGTCGATCTGGATGAACTCCTGGTGCGGGTGCTTGCGGCCGCCCTGCGGCGGCACCGAGGCCGTGGTGCCCTCCAGGATCTTCAGCAGCGCCTGCTGCACACCTTCGCCCGAGACGTCCCGGGTGATCGAGGGGTTCTCGCTCTTGCGGGCCACCTTGTCGATCTCGTCGATGTAGATGATCCCGGTCTCGGCCTTCTTGACGTCGTAGTCGGCCGCCTGAATGAGCTTCAGCAGGATGTTCTCGACGTCCTCGCCGACGTAGCCCGCCTCCGTCAGCGCCGTCGCGTCGGCGATGGCGAAGGGGACGTTCAGCATCCGCGCGAGGGTCTGGGCCAGCAGTGTCTTGCCGGAACCGGTGGGGCCCAGCAGCAGGATGTTGGACTTCGACAGCTCGATGCCGTCGTCCCTGCCCTGGCCGTTCTCGCCCGCCTGCACCCGCTTGTAGTGGTTGTAGACGGCCACCGAGAGGGCCTTCTTGGCGGCCTCCTGGCCGACGACGTAGCCCTCCAGGAACTCGTAGATCTCCCGGGGCTTGGGCAGCTCGTCCCACCGGACTTCGGAGGACTCGGCGAGTTCCTCCTCAATGATCTCGTTGCAGAGATCGATGCACTCGTCGCAGATGTACACACCTGGACCCGCGATGAGCTTCTTCACCTGCTTCTGGCTCTTGCCGCAGAACGAGCACTTGAGCAGATCGCCGCCATCACCGATGCGTGCCACGAGGAGCTTCCCCTTCGCCTGGGATCCGTCAGGGATACGGACCGAGGTACGTGCTCTTCGACGGTACCTTGCCGGACCGCCGGAATGGGCCCCCCTTGGAGCGACCGGACCGACACATCCGGTGCCGCTCCAAGGGGGCAGGGCCGTGCGCGCGGACCCTCAGACCCCCACCGAGGTCTTCCGGGTGGAGACGATCTGGTCGATCAGGCCGTACTCCAGGCACTCCTCGGCGGTGAGGATCTTGTCGCGCTCGATGTCCTGGGAGATGATCTCGCGCTCCTTGGTGGAGTGCTTGGTCAGCATGTCCTCCAGCTGCTCGCGCATCCGCTGGATCTCGTTCGCCGCGATCTCCAGGTCCGAGACCTGACCGCGCCCCGTCTCGCTGTAGGGCTGGTGGATCAGGATGCGGGCGTTGGGCAGCGCCATCCGCTTGCCGGGGGTGCCGGCAGCCAGCAGCACGGCGGCCGCGGAGGCGGCCTGCCCCATGCAGACCGTCTGGATGTCCGGCTTGACGAACTGCATCGTGTCGTAGATCGCGGTCAGCGCGGTGAAGGAGCCGCCCGGCGAGTTGATGTAGACCGAGATGTCGCGGTCGGGGTCCATCGACTCCAGGCACAGGAGCTGCGCCATGACGTCGTTGGCCGAGGCGTCGTCGATCTGCACACCGAGGAAGATCACGCGCTCTTCGAAGAGCTTCGCGTACGGGTCGTACTCCCGCACGCCCTGCGAGGTGCGCTCCACGAAGCGCGGCACGACGTAGCGGGACTCGGGCGCGATGCCGGTGAACTCGGCCCGGGCGTCCGTGGGAAATGAGGTCATCGGGAGGTTCTCCTGGAGATGAGCTGGTGGCTGCGGGAGGAGCGGGTGCCCTGCGGCGCTGTGGCGGGGCTCACGCGCCCGTGCCGCCACCGCCGGGAAGCTGCGCGGCGTTGCCGTACACCTCGTCGATGAGGCCGTACTCGCGCGCCTCCTCGGCGGTGAACCAGCGGTCGCGGTCCGCGTCGCGGGTCCACTGCTCGACGGTCTGACCGCTGTGCGCGGCCGACAGCTCGGCCAGCCGCTTCTTGGTGCGCAGCAGCTGCTCGGCGTGGATCTTGATGTCGGTGGCCGAGCCCGCCAGGCCCGCGGAGGGCTGGTGGATGAGGATGTCGGCGTTGGGCAGCGCGAAGCGCTTGCCGGGGGTGCCCGCGGTCAGCAGGAACTGTCCCATGGAGGCGGCCAGGCCCATGGCGATGGTGACGACATCGTTCTTGATGTACTGCATGGTGTCGTAGATCGCCATGCCCGCCTGGACGGAACCACCCGGGCTGTTGATGTACAGGAAGATGTCCTTGTCCGGGTCGGCGGCAAGGAGCAGAAGCTGGGCGGTGATCTTGTTGGCGATATCGTCGTCCACCGGCTGGCCGAGGAAAATGATGCGCTCGTCGAGCAGCCGGTTGTAGACCTGATCGCCGAGGCCACCACCGAAGTTGGGCTCGCCGGCGGCGGAAGGCATCGGAAGCGTCACGTGTCCACCTGCTCGTGTCCGGACGGCCACGCGGAGCTGGCCGCCACTGGGGTCTTCGTCTACTGGGGACCCTAACGCGCCGGTCGTCGGCCGCCATCCCGGGCAGAGCGCATTTCGCTGTGAGCGCAGGTACCCCCGGGCGGGCGCATCCGCCGTGGCCGACAGCCGAACGGGGGGCGCCCGGGCGTGCACTCGCGCGCCCCGGCGCCCCCCGTTCGCGGGTCAGGCGAGCCGGATCAGCTCTCGGCCTTGCCGGCCTCGTCCGCCGCCTCGGCGGCCGGTGCCTGCTCGGCCTCGGCGCCTTCCGCGGCCTCCTCGGCGTCCTCGTCGCTCAGGTCGACGACCTCGCCGGCGGTGTCCTTGACGGTGACGGCCTCCACCACGGTGGCCAGCGCCTTGCCGCGGGCGACCTCACCGACGAGGACCGGCACCTGGCCGCCCTCGACGACGGCCTGCGCGAACTGGTCCGGGCTCATGCCGGAGGACTGGGCGCGGCGCATCAGGTGCTCGGTCAGCTCTTCCTGGCTGACGTTGAGCTTCTCCTTGCTGACCAGCTCGTCGAGGACGAACTGGGTGCGGATGCCCTTCTCCGCCTGCTCCTTGAGCTCGGCGTCGAACTCTTCCTCGCTCTTGTCCTGCATCTTCAGGTAGGACTCGAGGTCCAGGCCGAGCTGGCCGAGCTGGTGGTTGACCAGGTTGTGCTTGCGGCTCTCGATCTCGTCCGCCAGCAGCTTCTCCGGAACCGGGACCTCGATGAGCTCCAGGAGGGCGTCGAGCACCTTCTCCTGGGCCTGGGTCGCCTGCTCCTGCTTCTTCTGGTCGGCCAGCCGCTTGCGGCTGTCCGCGCGCAGCTCCTCCAGCGTGTCGAACTCGCTGGCGAGCTGGGCGAACTCGTCGTCCAGCTCGGGCAGTTCCCGCGCGGAGACGGTCTGCACGGTGACGGCGACCTCGGCCTCGCGGCCCGCGCCGGAGCCGCCCTTCAGCTCGGAGGTGAAGGTGGCGGTGCCGCCCGCCTCCAGGCCGGTGACGGCCTCGTCGATCCCGTCCAGCAGCTCACCGGAGCCGATGGTGTAGTCGACGCCCTGCGCGACGCCGTCCTCCAGCACCTCGCCGTCGATCCGGGCCTCGAGGTCGACCTTGACGACGTCGCCCTCGGCGGCGGCCCGCTCGACCGCGGTGGTCGAGGCGAAACGCTCGCGGAGCTGCTCGACGGCCTCGTCGACGTCCGCGTCGGCGACCTCGGCCGCGTCGACCTCGACCTCGATGCCGGAGTAGTCCGGGATCTCGATCTCGGGGCGGACGTCCACCTCGGCGGTGAAGGCCAGCAGCTCGTTGTCCTTCAGCTCGGTGATGTCGACCTCGGGCTGGCCGAGCACATTGAGCTCGCCCTCCTCGACGGCGGACTGGTAGAGCTTCGGAAGCGCGTCGTTGACGGCCTCCTCCAGGACGGCACCGCGGCCGAAACGCTGGTCGATCAGGCGCGCAGGGATCTTGCCCTTGCGGAACCCGGGCACGGTGACCTGCTGGTTGATCTTGCTGTACGCCGCGTCGAGGCTGTCCTTGAGCTCCTCGAAGGGCACCTCGACAGTGAGCCGAACCCGGGTCGGGTTCAAGGTCTCCACGGCGCTCTTCACGGTCGGTCTCCTTGGGGCTGGCATTGGGGGTTCTGCTGACTTCTTGGCTGCGCCCCGTATGCATGCAGACACGACACAGGCACGCGCGTCTTTCATAGTACGTGGTCGGGGTGGCCGGATTCGAACCGACGACCTTCCGCTCCCAAAGCGGACGCGCTACCAAGCTGCGCCACACCCCGTCGGTGCGACACGTAGAGTACATGTCGTAGGATGCGGTGCGTGCCGATCCGGTCCGCCGATCCGGCTCACGCGGGCGTAGCTCAATGGTAGAGCCCTGGTCTTCCAAACCAGCTACGCGGGTTCGATTCCCGTCGCCCGCTCAGGAGTGCGAAAGGCCCGGCCCCCGAGGGGCCGGGCCTTTCGCCGTATCGCCACCCTGCCGTCTCACCGCCCTGCCGCCGCGGCGCTCTCACGTCGCCTCGGCGCCTCGGCCTCCGCGGCGTCGTACGGCTCGGGGCTCCGACGACCGCGGGAGGGCGGTCGCGCCGCGTCGCGGCCCGACCGCGGCGCGGGCACCCTCGGCCCCCACGGGCGTCGCGCGCGACCGGGGCGCCGACCGGGGAAGCCGCTGCGGCCGGCCCGCTAGAAGCTGATCTGGTTGATCGTGTCGGCGACCGAGTTCAGGAACCGGTTGATGGACGGGGCCATGCCGCTGGAGGCGAGGAAGAAGCCGAAGAGCACGGCGACGATGGCCGGTCCCGGCTTGATGGACTTGCCCCGGATCATCACGACCAGGATGACCGCCAACAGCACGACAACGGACAACGAGATGGCCACAACTGCTCACACCCTCATGGTCGGAATGCCTCACCCGGCCCCGGGGGCCGCCACTGTGGCCGTACCCCCGCGCACACAGCGCGCACCCATCGTGCCACCAACTCCCTTGCGCGAGGAGCCGACCGGAGCGCCGCCGGGCCCATCATCGGGTAAATACTGATCACCGACCAGGGGGACAGCACGGGACACTTGGGGCGTAGGTGACGCAGTCGGCGGGCTGCCGGGCGCCCGGAATTCCTGCCATCAATTCGACGTGATCACCGCACGACGGCTTGACGAATGCCGGAAATGCGTCGCGTGGCACACGGCACAGCGGGTGCACTTTGCGCAGAAGGATCGGCACGCGGTGCCGCAGTCCTCCGGCGGCCGGAATTCTCCGGGGGGATCTGCGAATTGTGTCCTCGCTCACAACGCGTACCGAGAGTGCCGTCCCCCTTGTCTCCGGCGTCACAGAGACCTCACACGCCCCGCTTAGATGGGACATCGTCCGGCAGATCGAACACTCACGTCACGTCCCGTCAGCTCTGTTCCGGAAACCGGGGAATAGCGCGCGGCACGGCGGGAAGGCGGCGCGAGGCGAGAATTTACGGCTCACATGGTGACCCGCTATGGTGCGGCAGATGTTGCACGCTGGTTATGAGCGGGCGCCGCTCCCCCCCGTCCGCCAGGAGTCCCCCTCCGAGACGCCACCCGCGTCCGCGGAGCGGGCTGCGACGTCGCAGCCCGCGCAGGCGCAGAAGAAGCCAGCAGCCAAGCAGCGGGACCCGTTCTTCGACAACGCGAAGTACCTGACGATCGTCCTCGTCGGGATCGGGCACGCCTGGGACCCGCTGCGCAGCGACAGCCGAACGGCCGAGGCGCTCTACTTCGTCCTCTACACGTTCCACATGCCGGCGTTCATCATCATCTCGGGTTACCTCTCCAGGAGCTTCGAGGGCAAGCCGAAGCAGGTCCAGCGGCTGGTCACCGGCGTGGTCGTGCCCTACCTGGCGATCCAGTTCGGCTACACGTTCTTCATGCGCTGGGCCAACGACGACCCGGACCGCGAGTTCCACTTCCAGGAGCCGGGGTTCGCGCTGTGGTTCCTGTGCGCGCTGTTCCTCTGGCGGCTGACGACTCCACTGTGGAAGAGCCTGCGCTGGCCGATGCCGGTGGCGCTGGCCATCGGAGCGGCGGCCAGCGTGACGCCGAGCATCAGCGGCGATCTGAACCTGATGCGGGTGGCGCAGTTCCTGCCGTTCTTCGTGCTCGGCCTCCAGTTGCGCCCCGAGCACTTCAAGCTGGTCAAGCGCAAGGAGGCCCGCTACCTCGCGGTGCCGGTGACGCTGGGCGCGATGGTCTTCGCCTACTGGGCGGTCCCCCGGATGTCCAAGGCCTGGTTCCTGCACGACAAGGCGGCCGAGGACATGGGCGTCCCGTCCTGGGCCGGTGCGGTGATGTACCTGGCGCTCTTCGGCTGCGGCCTGGTGATGACGGCCTGCTTCCTCTCCTGGGTGCCGCGGCGGCTGATGTGGTTCACCGCGCTGGGCGCCGGCACGCTCTACGCCTACCTGCTGCACATCTTCTTCATCCAGAGCTCGCGGCAGTTCGACTGGTACGAGATGGACTGGGTCGACCACCCGCTCAGCCGGGTCGTCATCACCCTGCTGGCCGCCGTGATGATGACGGTGCTGTGCACCCCGTGGGTGACCCGGCTGTTCAAGTTCGTGATCGAGCCGAAGATGGACTGGTTCTTCAAGCGCGACCCCGGGGCCGTGGCCCGCAAGCGGGAGTCGGGCCAGACGCCCGCCTCGCACCGCAAGAAGTAGCGTCCGTCCAAACGCCTTTGGCCCCCTCCCGCAACCGCGCGAGGGGGCCCGCTGCTGGACGAGGAGCCCGCCCCAGCGGATCGAACATACCGACAGCGGGTGAGCGGACGCCGTGCCGGTTGACCGCCTCGGCCGCGGCGGTGCTCCGAGACGCCGTCAGTCGCGGCAGATCAACAGCAGCGCCCGGTCGTCGTTGACGTCGCGCGCCACCGACTCGATCAGATGCCAGGCCGCGCCGTGGAAGCTCGTGGCGACATAGCGGTCGGCCTCCCCCGTGAGCCGGTCCATGCCCTCGGTCAGATCCCGTTCCGCGGTCTCCACCAGCCCGTCGGTGAAGAGCATCAGCACGTCCCCGCGCCGCAGCGTCCCCTTGACCGGGTCGAACTCGGCGCCGTCGTAGACGCCCAGCAGCGGCCCCTCGCCGGCCTTCTCCTCCCATTTGCCCGAACCGGCGTTGAGCTGCATCGCCGGTACGTGCCCCGCCGAGAGCAACTCGTAGTCGCCGCTGTCCAGATCCAGGACGAGATGCACGGAGGTGGCGAAGCCCTCCTCCCACGACTGGCGGAGCAGATAGCCGTTGGCCGCGGGCAGGAAGGCGTGCGGCGGAAGCGAGCCCAGCAGCCCGCCGAAGGCGCCGGAGAGCAGCAGGGCGCGGGAGGCCGCGTCCATGCCCTTGCCCGAGACGTCGGTGAGGACCAGCTCCAGGGTCCGGCGCCCCGGGCCGGTGCGCGCGGCGACGACGAAGTCCCCGGAGAAGGACTGCCCGCCCGCCGGGCGCAGGGCCATCTCGTGGTGCCAGCCGGCCGGCAGCTTGGGCAACTTGCTCTGCACCCGGATGCGTTCGCGCAGGTCGAAGAGCATGGTGCCGCCGCGCCGCCAGGGCACGCCCACCCGGCTGCGGAACTGCGCGATGAGCAGCCCGGAGAGTCCGGCCGCCGCCACCACCAGGATGGTGCCCGGCGTCACGCGCCCGCCGTCGGCCGACTCCCAGGGCGGCAGCAGCAGCGACTCGACCATGAGCGCGACCGCGGCGGCAGCGTACAGCGCCAGCAGGCTGGCGGGCCGCAGCAGCAGGCCGCCCGCGATGAGCGGGAGCACCAGCGCCTCGGGGGCGCACCACAGCGGGGTGACCACCGTGGCGCAGGCCAGGGCCGGGACGGTGAGCAGCAGACCGACCAGGGCGACCCAGTCGGAGGCGCCGCCGCGGAAGTAGTCGACGGCGGACCTGCGCAGGGTGGTGCGGGCCCGGTGCCAGGTCTTCTGCGCCTGGTGCAACCGGGCCGTGGCTGCTGAGAGTCCCACGCGGCGGTCCGCCATGCTCACGGAGCCTAGCCACCCTGTCGGCGAGCCGTCGATTCCCGGCAGCGGCCGAGAGGTGTGCGCGGGGGGCCGCGCGCCCAGGGGGCGGCGCGCCAGCGGGCAAATACGTTCGCCCGCGTTCGAACTGCCTGCTAGTGATGGCGGTATGACAACTGAGCCGCAGGTTCTCCAGCCGTCCGAGTGGGACGCCTGGTACGCGTCCCTGCAGAGTGCGTTCGCCGCGGACGAGACGTCCGAGGAACAGGAACTGAACCGTTCGCTGACCGAGTCGGAGCGCTCGATCGGGGTGTGGGACGAGGGGCGCCCGGTGGCCACGGCGGGGCTGCTGTCGTTCCGGATGGCGGTGCCCGGTGGCGCCGTCGTCCCGGCGGCCGGGGTGACGATGGTGAGTGTGGCGCCCACCCACCGTCGGCGGGGGCTGCTGCGCTCGATGATGCGGCGGCAGCTCGACGACGTGCGGGAGGCCGGCGAGGAGCCGCTGGCGGTGCTGACGGCGTCCGAGGCGGGGATCTACGGCCGGTTCGGCTACGGGCTGGCGGCGCGCGCGCTCTCGGCGCGGATCGACACCGCGCGGGTCGCGCTGGAGCTGCCCGCCGGGACGGCGGACGAGGCGGCGGGGCTGCGGCTGCGCCAGTCGGACGAGGCCGCTTCGTTGCTCGCGGAGTGCGAGTCCGTCTACGCCCGCGCGGTGCCCCGCCGGCCGGGAATGCTGGAGCGGCGCCCGGGGTGGGAGCGGGTGCCGCTGGTCGACCCGGAGCGCAAGCGCGACGGGGCCTCGCCGCTGCGCTGCGTGGTGGTGCTGCGGGAGGCGAACCGGTGGGGTACGCGCGCTACGCGGTGCGGCTGCACTGGACGCAGACCGGCGCCGCGGAGGGCGAGGTGCGGCTGCGGGAACTGGAGGCGCTCGATCCGGCCGGACACGCCGCACTGTGGCGCTTTCTGTGGGGCATCGACCTGACGGCCACCGTGGTCGCCGACGACCGTCCGCTGGACGACCCCTGGCTGCATCTGGTGAGCGATCCGCGCCGCTGTGCGACGGCGTTCCGGGACTCGCTGTATCTGCGGCCGGTGGAGGTGGGCGCCGCGCTGGCCGCGCGTGGCTACGCCGCCCCGGTGGAGGTGGTACTGGAGGTCGAGGACACCTTCTGCCCGTGGAACACGGGCCGCTGGCGGCTGTCGGGCGACGCGAAGGGGGCGGTGTGCGAGCCGACCCGGGACGCGGCCGATCTGTCGCTGTCCGTGCGGGAGGTGGGCCGTGCCTATCTGGGCGGGACCTCGCTGGCCGCGCTGGGCGCGGCCGGGCTGGTGCGCGAGCGGCGGCCGGGCTCGGGCGCGCTCGCGGCAGCCTCCGCGGCCTTCGGGAGCGAGGTCCAGCCGTGGCTGCCGCACGGGTTCTGACCGGTCACCGGCGCTGGCAGGAGGGACACCAGAACAGGTTGCGGGCCGCCAGTTCCGCGGTGGCGACCGGGCTGCCGCACACCAGGCAGGGGAGTCCGGCCCGGCGGTAGACGTAGACCTCGCCGCCGTGGTCGTCCACGCGCGGCGGGCGTCCCATGGCCTCGGGGGTGTGCTCGTCGCGCACGGTGTCGAGGCGGTTCTTGCGGACGCCGTCGGTCATCAGCGCGACGAGATCGTCCCACAGCGCTTCCCACTCGGTGCGGGTGAGGTCCCGGCCGGCGCGGTAGGGGTCGATGCCGTGCCGGAAGAGCACCTCGGCACGGTAGACGTTGCCGACCCCGGCGACGATCTTCTGGTCCATCAGCAGCGCGGCGACGGTCGTGCGGCTGCGGGAGATCCGCGCCCAGGCGGCTGCCGGGTCGGAGGCGGGGCGCAGCGGGTCGGGGCCGAGCCGGCCGCCGACCGCCTGCTTCTCCGGTTCGGTCAGCAGTTCGCAGCGGGTGGGCCCGCGCAGGTCGGCGTAGTGCGGTGGGCCCGCGGGGCGCTCACCGGGGCGGGTGGCCAGTCGCAGCCTGACCTGCCCGACGGGCGCCGGGGGCGGGCCCTCGCCGAACCGGAAGGTGCCGTAGAGGCCCAGGTGGATATGGACCCAGCCGGCCGGTCCGAAGCCCAGGAACAGGTGCTTGCCGTGCGCCTCGGTGCCGGTCGGCGCCGCGCCGTCCAGCAGCGCGGCACCGTCGGCGAACTTGCCCTGGGGGCTGGAGACGTCCAGCGGGTGTCCGGCGAACCGGTCCGCGACCTCGCGGGCGAGCCGGTGGATGGTGTGGCCCTCGGGCACGGCTCAGGGCTGGGGGTGGTGCGCGGGCACGGGCGGCAGTTCGCCGCTGCGCTCGAAGTCGGCGAGCATCGCGATGCGGCGCCGGTGCCGCTCGCCCTCGGAGAAGGGCGTGTTCAGGAAGGTCTCCACGAAGGAGACGGCCTCCTCGGTGGTGTGCATCCGGGCGCCCACGCTGACCAGGTTGGCGTCGTTGTGCTCGCGGGCCAGGGCGGCCGTCTCGGTGCTCCAGGCCAGGGCGCAGCGGGCGCCGGGGACCTTGTTGGCGGCCATCTGCTCGCCGTTGCCGGAGCCGCCGATGACGATGCCGAGCGCGTCGCCGTCCGCGGCGGTGCGCTGCGCGGCGCGCAGGCAGAAGGGCGGGTAGTCGTCCTCGGCGTCGTAGATGTGGGGTCCGCAGTCGACGGGCTCGTGGCCGGCCGTGCGGAGCCACTCGACGAGGTGGTTCTTGAGTTCGAAACCGGCGTGATCGGAGCCGAGGTAGACGCGCATGACGCAGAGTGTGCCATCTCCGCCGGGCGACCGGCCTCCCAGGGCGCGGTCCGGCGGCGCGGGGCACGGTCGGACGGCGGAGCAGGAGGTGTTTCTCAGCCGTACGGGAGGTATTCCCGATGTTCCGTAGGCAACAATCGTGATTCACCTCTTCCATAGGGGGCATTAGGAGCCGTTACATGTGAGCGCTCATTTGCACACCACCCTCATTAGGAGCCGGCTGCCCCATGAGTTCCCAGCACACCCCGCGCACGTCGGGGGAGCCGCCACAGAGCCCGCCCGCACCCGGTACCGGGGACGGTGACGGCCTCCAGGCGGGCCTCAAGAACCGCCATCTGTCCATGATCGCCATCGGCGGCGTCATCGGCGCCGGACTCTTCATCGGCTCCAAGGCCGGTATCGCGGACGCCGGTCCCGGCATCCTGCTCTCCTACGCGCTCGCCGGGCTGCTCGTCGTCCTGGTGATGCGGATGCTGGGCGAGATGGCCGCCGCCCAGCCGACCTCCGGGTCGTTCTCCACCTACGCCGACCGTGCGCTGGGCCGCTGGGCCGGGTTCACCATCGGCTGGCTGTACTGGTTCTTCTGGTCCGTCGTGCTCGCCGTGGAGGCGACCGCGGCCGCCGAGATCCTGGAGGGCTGGGCGCCCGCGGTACCGCAGTGGGGCTGGGCCCTGCTGGTGATGCTGGTGCTGACCGGCACCAATCTGATCTCCGTCGGCTCCTACGGCGAGTTCGAGTTCTGGTTCGCCGGGATCAAGGTCGTCGCGATCATCGCGTTCATCGTCGTCGGGGTGATCGCCTTCGCGGGCCTGCCGCCCGCCGACCACTTCGCGGGGACGGAGAACCTGACCGGACACGGCGGATTCCTGCCGCACGGTCCCGGAGCGATCCTCTCCGGCATGCTGCTCGTGGTCTTCTCGTTCATGGGCAGCGAGATCGTGACCCTGGCCGCCGCCGAGTCGCCGAACCCGGTCGACGCCGTGCGCAAGGCCGTCAACAGCGTGATCTGGCGGATCGGGCTGTTCTACATCGGCTCGATCTTCGTGATCGTCTCGCTGCTGCCCTGGGACTCGAAGGCGATCGCCTCCGAAGGCCCGTACGTGGCCGTGCTGAACTCGCTGGACATCCCGTACGCGGGCACCGTCATGGACGTCGTGGTGCTGACCGCCGTGCTCTCCTGCCTGAACTCGGGCCTGTACACCGCGTCGCGGATGGCCTTCTCGCTGGGTGAGCGCAAGGACGCGCCGGCCTCCTTCGGCCGCACCAACGGCCGCGGGGTGCCCACCACCGCGATCCTGGCCTCGGTGGCCTTCGGGTTCGTCGCGGTCTTCTTCAACTACATCGCCAAGGACACGGTCTTCGAGTTCCTGCTGAACTCCTCCGGCGCCGTCGCCCTCTTCGTCTGGCTGGTCATCTGCGCCTCGCAGCTGCGGATGCGGCGCCGGATCGAGCGGGAGGCCCCGGAGAAGCTGACCGTGCGGATGTGGCTGTACCCGTATCTGACCTGGGCGACCATCGGCCTGATCGTCTTCGTGATCGGCTACATGTTCACCGACGAGGACGGCCGGGTCCAGATGATCCTGTCCCTCGTCGTCGCCGCAGTGGTGCTGGCGGCCTCGCTGGTCAAGGACCGGATCGTCCGGCAGCGGGGCGAACCGCTGCCCGGCGCTCCCGGCACCGACGCGCCCTCCGGCGAGGACGGCGGCGGGCCGGACGCCACCGCGACCGCCCGGGTGCCGAAGCCCGCCGGAGAGACCGGCCCGCAGGCGAGCCGCCGCTGAGCGGCACCCGGAAGGCGGCCCGCCGCGGGCAGGCCGCAGCAGGCCGAGGGGGCCCGGCGCCGCGACGGCGCCGGGCCCCCTCGGGCACAGCGGATGCGCGGCCCGCTTCCGGGCCGGGCGCGGGCGTCAGTCCTGGCGGCCCGCCAGCTTCCAGGCCGCGGGCAGCGCGCCCATAGCCAGCGCGGCCTTGACGGCGTCGCCGACCAGGAACGGCACCAGCCCGGCGGCGAGCGCCTCACCGGCCGACATACCGGTGGACAGCGCCAGGTACGGGACGCCGAACGCGTAGATGATCACCGTGCCGACCGCCATGGTCCCGGCCGTGCGCAGCACGCCGCGGTCACCGCCCCGGCGGGCGAGGGCCCCGACGGCGAGCGAGGCCAGCACCATCCCGAACACATAGCCGAGGGAGGGCATCCCGACCCCCGCGGACGCCTGCGCGAACCACGGCACCCCGGCCATGCCCGCCACCGCGTACAGCGCCAGGGCCAGGAAGCCGCGCCCGGCGCCCAGTCCGGCGCCGATCAGCAGCGCGGCGAAGGTCTGGCCGGTGACCGGCACGGGCGAGCCCGGGATCGGCACCGCGAGCTGGGCGGCGGCGCCGGTCAGCGCGGCGCCGCCGAGGACGAGTGCGACGTCCCGGACCCGGGCGCGGGCTGAGCTGGAGGCGGGCAGCAGATCCGCGAGCACGGCTCCCGGACGCGGTGTGGCTGCGGAAGTGAGGGCACTCATCTGGCATCTCCGTCTGGTGCGAGCTGGTAGAAGCAGGCACGGGCGCGCAGAACGTCGGCCTCGTGCGCGTCGACGCTAGCCGAATCCACTCGTGCGCCGAGCGTGAGCGGGGCGTGAGCTTGCTGACAGTGCGGGGCGGCGTGAGCTTGCTGACAGTGCGGGGCGCGGAAGGGCCGGTTCGCCCCGGTTCACCGCCGAAGGGGGCTGTCCGCATTGCGGAAGGCACTGCACGATTATTGCCGTGCCGGGGCAGGCTCCCGAACACTGTGGAAACGCCAGTCTCCCCGATGGCTGCGGGACCACGCGCAGCGCCCCGTCCCCCGCTCACCCTCACACACTCCAGGAACGGCCACTGATGACGCGCACCGAGACCTCCGACGCGCCACATTCTCCCGGCGAACCCCCCACGCCGTCCGGCCCTCCGGAGGGCACCGGCCCCTCCGGGGGCGCCCTCGCGCACGGCCTCAAGCAGCGCCACCTCTCGATGATCGCCCTGGGCGGCGTCATCGGCGCGGGGCTCTTCGTCGGCTCCGGCGCGGGCATCGCCGCCGCGGGCCCCGCGATCGTCCTCGCCTACGCCGCCTCCGGCGCGCTGGTGATGCTCGTCATGCGGATGCTGGGCGAGATGTCGGCGGCCCGCCCGGCCTCCGGCTCCTTCTCGGTCCACGCGGAGCGGGCCCTGGGACCTTGGGCGGGTTTCACAGCGGGCTGGATCTACTGGACGCTGCTGTGCGTGGCCATCGCCACCGAGGCGACCGCGGCGGCGAAGATCATGACCGGCTGGCTGCCCGGGACCGAGCAGTGGATGTGGGTCGCGCTGTTCATGCTCGTCTTCTGCGCCACCAACCTGGCCCAGGTGCGGAACTTCGGCGAGTACGAGTTCTGGTTCGCCGCGGTGAAGGTCCTGGCCATCAGCGCCTTCCTGGTGCTGGGCGGGCTCGCGATAGCCGGCCTGCTGCCGGGCACCGACTCGCCGGGCGCCGGCAATCTGACCGGGGACGGGGGCTTCTTCCCGACCGGCACCGAGGGGCTGATCGTGGGGCTGCTCGCCTCGGTGTTCGCGTTCGGCGGTCTGGAGACGGTGACGATCGCGGCCGCCGAGTCGGAGAAGCCGGTCTCGGGGGTCGCCAAGGCGGTCCGTACCGCGGTCTGGCGGATCGCGCTGTTCTACGTCGGCTCGATGCTGGTGATCGTCACGCTGATCCCGTGGCAGGACGAGTCCGTGCTCTCCGGTCCGTACGCCGCGGTGCTGGACCACCTCGGGATCCCTGCCGCCGCGCAGATCATGAACGTGGTGGTGCTCATCGCGCTGCTGTCGGCGATGAACGCCAACATCTACGGCGCCTCGCGGATGTCGTACTCGCTGGTGGAGCGGGGCGAGGGCCCGGCGTTCCTGAACCGGGTGAGCGCCCAGGGAGTGCCGCGCTACGCGGTGGTCGCCTCGTCCCTCTTCGGTTTCGTGGCGGTGCTGCTGAACTTCTTCTGGGAGAAGACGGTCTTCCAGTGGCTGCTGAACATGGTCGGCGCGGCGACGCTCGTGGTCTGGGGCTTCATCGCCGTCTCGCAGTTCCGCACCCGGCGCAGGCTGGAGCGGGAGGCCCCGGAGAAACTGGTGGTGCGGATGTGGCTGTTCCCGGGGCTGACCATCGTGGCGCTCGCCGGTATCGCCGCGATTCTGCTGCTGATGCTCCGCGAGGGCGACACCCGCACCCAGTTGGCGTTCACCGCGGGTCTGACGGTGGTGCTGGCCGTGGCCGGGTACCTCCGGCAGCGCCGGCGTCCGCAGACCCCGGCGCCTGCGGACGGCCGACCCGCCCGCGGGTCCTGACAGCACCTCAGCGCACGCCGGTCCTACGACTTCCGGCCGATCCGAAAGAGCGGAGCGCCCCCCTCGCACGGGGGGCGCTCCGCTCTTTCGGGATCTGTTGCTGCTAGCTTCTTTTTGCAAGTATTATGCAATAGCGAGTGAGGGGCGAGAGCATGTCGATCACGACCTACACCTTGCCGGAGCTGCCGTACGACTACTCCGCGCTGGAGCCGGTCATCAGCGGCGAGATCATCGAGCTGCACCACGACAAGCACCACGCCGGGTACGTGAAGGGGGCCAACGACACCCTGGAGCAGCTCGCGGAGGCCCGGGACAAGGACCAGTGGGGCTCGGTCAACGGACTGGAGAAGAACCTCGCCTTCCACCTGTCCGGGCACATCCTGCACAGCATCTACTGGCAGAACATGACCGGCGACGGCGGCGGCGAACCGCTGGAGAAGGACGGCACCGGCGAACTGGCCGACGCCATCGCCGAGTCGTTCGGCGGCTTCGCCAAGTTCAAGGCCCACCTCTCCAAGGCGGCGGCCACCACCCAGGGCTCGGGCTGGGGCGTACTCGCCTACGAGCCGGTCACCGGACGGCTCATCGTCGAACAGGTCTACGACCACCAGGGCAACGTCGGGCAGGGCTCGGTGCCGCTGCTCGTCTTCGACGCCTGGGAACACGCCTTCTACCTGCAGTACCGCAACCAGAAGGTGGACTTCGTCGAGGCCATGTGGCGCGTCGTCAACTGGCAGGACGTCGCGGCCCGCTACACCGCGGCGAAGGAGCGCGCCAACAGCATGCTGCTCACCCCGTAGCCGAGGAGCACACCCCTCGCCTGCGGCAGGCCTTCCACCCTCGTGATCGTCTTCTCACCTTTCCCGGGGGCGGAGGACGGCGGGGCCCCTGTGTGGACGTGACACGCAGGGGCCCCGCGTACTTCCGGGCCCACACCCGCGCACCGGGCGCCCCGGCCGCGCGGGCGGGCCCCGCACGCCGGACGGACCGGCGAGCCGCGCACCGGGCGGGCCCGTCAGTCGAAGAGCGGGCCCACGTCGCGGGTGCGCTTGATCTCGAAGAAGCCGGGCGTCGAGGCCACCATCAGCGTGCCGTCCCACAGCCGGGCCGCGGCCTCGCCCTTGGGCGCCGGGGTGACCACCGGGCCGAAGAAGGCGATCCGCCCGCCGTCCGCACCCGGCACGGCGATGACCGGGGTGCCGACCTCCTGGCCCACCAGCCCGATGCCCTCCTCGTGCGAGGCGCGCAGCGCCGCGTCGTAGGCGTCCGAGTCGGCGGCGTCGGCCAGCGAGGCGGGCAGCCCCGCCTCGGCGAGCGCCTCCAGGATCACCTCCCGGTCCAGCTCCCGGCCGCCCGGGTGGGCGCGGTTGCCCAGCGCGGTGTACAGCGGGCCCAGCACCGCGGAGCCATGCTCCTGCTCGGCGGCCACGCACACCCGCACCGGACCCCAGGCGCGGGCCATCAGCTCCCGGTAGTTCTCCGGCAGCTCCTCCAGCCGCTTCTCGTTGAGCACCGCAAGGCTCATCACGTGCCAGCGGACCTCGATCGGCCGCAGCTTCTCGACCTCCAGCATCCAGCGGGAGGTCATCCACGCCCAGGGGCACAGCGGATCGAACCAGAAATCGGCGGGCGTCTTCTCGGGCATGGGCCTCTCCTCGGCGACGAAGGTCTGCTGCACCGCGGCCGCGGCCGCGGTGTGACGGTGATCTCGAACGCGGACAACGCACCGGGCGGGCGACGGCATTCCCGGGTGTGCCCGCCCGGCGCCGCATGCGATCCTGAACAGGCTGTCGACCATGCGGTCCGTGCCACGCGGCGGGACCGTGACCGATCGGAGAGGAAGCGCGGCGTGCCCGGAGAGAACCTGACCCGCACGGAGGCCCGGGAGCGCGCGGCGCTGCTGACCGTGAGCGGGTACGACGTGGCGCTGGACCTGCGCTCCGCCATCGAGCCGCCGCCCGCCAGCGGGCCCCGCACCTTCCGCTCGACCACCACCATCCGGTTCGCCTGCGCCGAGGAGGGCGCCACCACCTTCGTGGACCTGGTGGCCCCGCACGTCCATTCGGTCACCCTGAACGGCGAGACGCTCCGGGCCGAGGAGGTCTTCGACGGTGCCCGCGTGACGCTGTCCGGGCTGCGCGCCGCGAACGAGGTGACGATCGACGCGCAGTGCGCCTACAGCCGCACCGGCGAGGGACTGCACCACTTCCTCGACCCCGAGGACGGGCAGGTATACCTCTACACCCAGTACGAGCCGGCCGACGCGCGCCGCGTCTTCGCCACCTTCGAGCAGCCCGACCTCAAGGCGCCCTTCGACTTCACCGTCACCGCACCCGCCGGCTGGACGGTGCTCAGCAACGGCGCCCAGGAGGGCGAGCCGCGCCCGGTGGACGACGGGGCCGCGGCCCTGTGGCGGTTCGCCCGCACCGAGTCCATCTCGACGTACATCACCGCCGTCGTCGCGGGCCCCTACCACTACGTCGCCGACACCTACCGGCGCACCCTCGAGGACGGCAGCGAGCTGGAGATCCCGCTGGGTGCCCTGTGCCGCAAGGGGCTGGCACGCTACTTCGACCCGCAGGACATCTTCACCGTCACCAAGCAGGGCCTGGACTTCTTCCACGACCACTTCGACTACCCGTACCCGTTCGGCAAGTACGACCAGGCGTTCGTGCCGGAGTACAACATCGGCGCCATGGAGAACCCGGGCTGCGTGACCTTCCGCGAGGAGTTCGTCTTCCGCGGCAGGGTCACCGAGGCCTCCTACGAGGGCCGCGCCAACGTCATCCTGCACGAGATGGCGCACATGTGGTTCGGCGACCTGGTCACCATGGAGTGGTGGGACGACCTGTGGCTCAAGGAGTCCTTCGCGGACTTCATGGGCGCCTTCGCGCTGGTGGAGTCCACCCGCTTCCGGGACGGCTGGATCACCTTCGCCAACCGCCGCAAGTCCTGGGCCTACCGCGCCGACCAGCTCCCCTCCACCCACCCGGTCACCGCCGACATCCGGGACCTGGAGGACGCCAAGCTCAACTTCGACGGCATCACCTACGCCAAGGGCGCCTCCGTCCTCAAACAGCTCGTCGCCTACGTCGGCAAGGACGCCTTCCTGGAAGGCGCCCGGCGCTACTTCAAGCGCCACCAGTGGGGCAACACCCGGCTGGCGGACCTGCTGTCCGTGCTGGAGGAGACCTCCGGCCGGGACATGGCCGAGTGGTCCGAGGCGTGGCTGCAGACCGCCGGGGTCAACACCCTCACGCCGCAGTTCACCTACGACGCGGCCGGCCGGGTCACCGAACTCGCCGTGCTCCAGGAGGCCGCCTCCGCCGAGCACCCCGTGCTGCGCCCGCACCGCGTCGCGGTGGGCCTCTACCGGCGCGACCCGGCGCGGGGCGTCCTGGAGCGGTACGCGCGCGCCGAGGTCGACGTCGCGGGCCCGCGCACCCCGGTCGCCGAACTGGCCGGTGCCCAGCGGCCGGATCTGGTGCTGGTCAACGACGACGACCTGACCTACTGCAAGATCCGCTTCGACGAGGCGTCCCTGGCGACCCTGCGCGAGCACCTCGGCGAACTCACCGACCCCGCCCCCGGCCCCTCCGGCGCCGGGCACTCGCTGGCCCGCGCGCTGTGCTGGTCCGCCGTGTGGAACCTGACCCGGGACGGGCTGATGCCGGCCCGGGACTTCCTCGACCTCGTGTTGCGGTTCGCCGGGCAGGAGACCGAGATCGGTGTGCTGCAGATGCTGCACGGCCAGGCGAAGCTGGCCCTGGAGCACTACACGGCCCCCGAATGGCGTCCCGAGGCCGGGCGGCTGCTCTCGGAGTGCGCGGTCACCCGGCTGCGGCAGGCCGAGCCGGGCAGCGGACACCAGTTGGCCTGGGCTCGATTCCTCACCGCCGTCGCCTCCCGCGAGGAGGAGCTGCGGCTGTTGCAGGGGCTGCTGGCCGGCACCGCCCGGATCGACGGGCTGGCGGTGGACCAGGAGCTGCGCTGGACCATCCTGGGCGCCCTGACCGCCGCCGGCCTGGCCGACGAGGAGGCAGTCGACGCCGAACTGGCGCGGGACGACACCGCCTCCGGCAAGCGGCACCAGGTCCGCTGTCTGGCCGCCCGCCCCTCGGCCGCGGTCAAGGCGCAGGCGTGGGCCTCGGTCGTGGAGTCCGACGCGCTGTCCAACTCCCTGGTCGAAGCGACGATCTCCGGCTTCGCGCAGCCCGGCCAGGCCGAGCTGACCGCGCCGTACACCGCGCGCTACTTCGAGATGCTGGAGACGGTCTGGGCCACTCGCTCGATCGAGATCGGCATGGCCGTCGTGCGGGGCCTGTTCCCCGCCGCGCAGGGCGACCAGGCCACCCTCGACGCCGCGGACGCGTGGCTGACCGGGCATCCGGATGCCGCACCCGCGCTGCGGCGGCTGGTCGCCGAGGCCCGGGACGACCTGGCCCGGGCGCTGCGCGCCCAGCGCGCCGACGCCGTCGCCTAGTACTGCAACCGCATGTGGCGTGACGGTTGGCGGGAATGCTCGCTGGTCGGACTGTGTGATGAGCCGTTGACGGTTGAGCAGATCGAGTCGTAGTCCGATGGCACAGCGGGGTTGCATGCCCGCTTCGGGCGTCGTTTTGGCAGGTCGGAGCCACGCGATCGAGCTCTGGACTACATGACGGGCCTGCTTGCGCCGTTGGGGAAGAAGAACGGTTGGACGCTGGCCGAGCAGGTCGGCCAGCTCCGCCCGGACGGTGTGCAACGCCTGCTCAACCACTCCGAGTGGGACGAGAACGCGGTCCGGGACGATGTCCGGGATTTCGTCGTGGAGACCATCGGCGCCAAGGACGGCGTGCTCATCGGGGACGGCACCGGATTCCTGAAGAAGGGCGTCAGCAGGGGTCCAGCGGCAGTATTCCGGCACCGCCGGCCGCACCGAGAACTGCCGGATCGGCACGTTCCTCGCCTACGCATCCGGCAAGGGGCGGGTGCTGGTCAACCGGGAACTCTACGTCCCGAAGTCCTGGACGGATGACCGCGACCGCTGCCGGAAGGCCGGGATCGACGACACGGTGCCGTTCGCCACGAAGATCGAGCATCTCAAGTGGATGCTGCAACGCGCCATCGATGCCTGTGTTCCCTTCGCCTGGGTGACCGCGGACGAGGCGTACGCGCAGGTCAAGCACTTCCGCGCCTGGCTCGAAGAGCGGCGGGCCGCGTATGTGCCGGCCACCAAGGTCAACGACACCGTGATCACCGCCGACGGCCAGGACGCCCGCGTCGACGCTCTGATCGCGGCCTTGCCGAAGCAGGCGTGGAAGCGGATCCCGGCCGGAGCCCATGGCCAGCGGATCTACCACTGGGCCCGCGTCGCCGTCCGGCCGTGCTGGGAGGACGGGTACGGACACTGGGTGCCTGCCCGCCGCAGCCTGGCCGATCCTGCTGACCTCGCCTACTACGTCTGCTACGGGCCGGTCACTTCCCGGTTGAAAGACCTGGTCAGGACCGCCGGGGCGAGGTGGGCGGTGGAAGAGTGCTTCCAGACCGCGAAAGGCGAGTGCGGGCTCGACCACTACCAGGTGCGGCTCTACCGGGCCTGGTACCGGCACATCACCCTGGCCATGGCCGTCCTCGCCCACCTCACGGCCATCCGCGCGCAAGAAGCCGCAAAAGGGGCAGCGGAAATGACGAGCGGGGCCTCATACCCCTCAGCGTCCCCGAGATCCGCCGGATGATCGGGCACGTCGTCGTCACGCCCCGCTGCCACAGCAACGAGCACCGTCTGGGTCACACTTCCGGCGCCGCGGTCAGGCCCGGGCCCGACGCTGCCATTACCCACGCCGAGGCCACGACCCACACATGGGGGCACCGACGGAAGTCGCTGACGAGCGGTGAGGGAACTGCCGCAGCGGGCCGTCCCACGTTGGTGGAGATCGATTCCCACGTTCCTGGCGTACTGCGTGGTGCTTACGCCGTAGCTTCGGGGCAGTCGGCTGGGACCCGTGTGGCGGTGGAGGCTACGGATCGAGGGCGGCATGACCGCACACCTCCACCCGGCCAGGCCCGATACCTCAGCACCGGATGGCTCACCGCTGTCGCGTAAGGATGTACCGCTCACCCGAATCCGGCTCGCCGATCCAGGTGAAGACCGTCGGGTGTTCCTCCGTACCGCCGATGTCCCAGCCGGAGGACAGGCTCTCGCAGTCCGCGATGCCGAGCTCGAACGGCCGATCGACGCCGTCGTTCGCGGTCAGCTGCCATGTCCCGGTGCAGTCGGAGGTACCGGACTGCTCACCCGTGGCCTCGTACTCGTTGACGCCCTTCGCCGACACCGTGCCGTCCGCCTCGAAGCGGAGGCTTCCGCCGTCGCCGTCCGTCCAGGTGCCGACCATGTCGGCCTCAGTGAGCCGGGGCGGTTCGTAGATCTTGAGGATCCCCGAGCTGTACGCCGCGGCCCCGACCGCAAGCGTCACCGCGAGCAGCCCCAGACCGCCCAGCGCCACGCTCCCGAGCACCCGCCACCGGGCCCCGGGCTTTCCGGGGTTCCCCGCCGCCCGGGCGCACAGGGTCGCGGGGGCCAGCCCGACGATGAGGCTGAGGGCAAGGACGGGATAGACGAGCAGGTCGCCGGGGCCGCCGAAGCCGGCCAGGAGCACGCAGGAGCCGATGAGCAGCGCCAGGGCGGCGGCAACGACCGCCACGGTGGCCAGGGTGAGCCGCCAGCTGTCGCGTCGCCCCGTACGGCGGGCCACCGCACGCCCGAGGAGGACCAGGGGAAGCACCGTCATCGCCGAACCGGCCAGCCCTGCGATCATCGAAAGGACTGCCAGCAGCACGAGCGCGAATACGGTGCCGAACAGCCATCCCAGGCCGCCTTCGCCGCCGTGGGACTCGGACTGCAAGCTGTACAGGACGGCGACCAGCGCGGCGATCACGGTCTCAGCCCCGATTGCCACAGCCCCGACGGTGAACACCGCGGCGTTCCCGCCGTCCGGAGGCCGCACGGGCACGAACCCCTGCGGCGGCACATCCGGATTCCCCGGAGCCCCCGGCGGTGTCAGCCCCCGTTTCGGCGGCGTGGTCTGCGTCATGCGTCCCCCCTATGCTCAGGCACATCATGCACCTAGGCACACCGGCGTAATCAAGTGGGGGGCAAAGCGCTCGCTTCCCGCGATCGAGCAGCAACCCCGGCAGGAGGTCCGGACGAACCCCGAAAGGTGCCCCGCCACCAGCGACTTCCGTCACAGGGACGAGGCGCCTTTCGTCGGTGCTTCACATGCGGTTGCAGTACTAGCCCCGCTCCGCGGGCCGGTCCCGGCACCGGCCCGCGGCGGGACCGGCCCGGCGGGACGTCTCAGGCCACGACGGGGAGCCCGGGGTCGCGCCGGGCGGCGAGCCAGCGCGCGTAAGCGGGACTGCCCAGCGCCACCTCCTCGTAGGAGGCGCGCAGATCCTCGACGACGCCGTCCCCCTCGATGCCCGCGCACCGTCCGGCCCGCAGCGCCACCACCAGCCGCACCCCGAGCGGATCCCCCACCAGGGGGACGATGGACATGCCCGGCCGCGGCTGCGAGGTGGGCTGGCAGGGCGAGACGACCTCCCCGGCGGCGACCAGATCGCCCGCGGAGAGATAGTCGCCGTACACCACCCGCGGATCGATCCGCGCAGCGGTGAACACCCGGCGCAGCCCGTCCCAGTCGCCGTCGACCGACGGGTCGACCATCCACTTCTCCCCGGCGAGCTCCGCGACGGCCACGGCCCGCCCGGTCCGCGCCGCCGGATGGGTGGCGGGCACGGCGACGAACTGGGGCTCGCGCCGCACCAGGACCCGCAGCCGGATGCCGTCGGGGACCCGCAGCGGGGCTCCCTCGACCTCGTGCACGAAGGCGGCGTCGAGCTGGTTGTCAGCGACCATCTGCAGCAGCGTGTTGGCCGAGACGTCGGTCTGGAAGGTGATGTCGGTGTCCGGCAGCCTGCGGTGCAGGCGGCGCAGCCAGCCGGGGACGGCCCTGCTGCCGGTGCTGCCGAGCCGCAGCCGCCCCCCGGGGTCCGCGTGGCCGAGGCCGGCGGCGTCCTTGGCCTCCCGGATCAGCTCCGTCATCTGCGCGACGATCGGCCGGGCGCGGGTGAGGACGGTGCGGCCCAGCGGCGTGGGCCTGCTGCCCGTCCGCTCCCGGTTGAAGAGCGGACCGCCGACGGCCTGTTCGATCCGCCTGAGCTGGGTCGTCAGCGAAGGCTGCGTCATCCCGAGCTGGCGGGCCGCCTTGTGCACGCTGCCGGTGTCGGCGATCGCACACACTGCACGAAGATGCCTCACTTCGAGCTCCACACCGCGGAGCATATCGGCGGGTCGCGGGTCCCACCAGAGAGCGCCGGACCGGTGAACGGTGCGCGAACGTCCGTGCGGCGCGGGGGGATTCACCGGTCCTATCGGGAGTTGGCATCATTCCGGAACGCCGTCCGTTCGAACAGACTCTCCCGGAGCAGCAATCCGTCCGGAGGGACCGGCGGCGCCCCCCACGCCAACATCCCAGAGCGGCGCCGGTTTCTCCGAAACCAAGGAGAGACCCCCCATGGAATACCGCAGATCGGCTCTTTCGGCGGCGCTCGGCCTGGGCGTGACCGTCGCACTCGGCCTCGGCGCCGTGCCCGCCTCCGCGGCGGACGACGCGGCCGCCTCCCGTCCCGCGGCGTCCTCGACGGCAGCCTCCGCAACCACTCAGGGCTTCACCGGCGAGAACCAGCAGCGCAACGAGAAGTTCTTCAAGTTCATCGTCAAGGAAGCCTTCAAGAAGCAGGCCGAGAAGCCGGGCATCCAGCAGGTCACCATCAACTACAGCACCAGCGGCGCGCCCTCGTTCCGGAGCGAGATCGCCAACAGCACGGCGGTGTGGAACTCGGCCGTCTCGAACGTGAAGCTGGCCGAGGGCGGCGGCGCCAGCTTCGACTACCGCGAGGGCAACGACTCGCGCGGCAGCTACGCGTACACCGACGGCCACGGCAGCGGCTACATCTTCCTGGACTACGCCCAGAACCAGCAGTACGACTCCGACCGCGTCGTCGCGCACGAGACCGGTCACGTGCTCGGCCTGCCGGACCACTACTCCGGGCCGTGCAGCGAGCTGATGTCGGGCGGCGGCCCCGGCACGTCCTGCACCAACGACCAGCCCGACGCCTCCGAGCGCGCGCAGGTCGAGCAACTGTGGGCGAACGGCGTGGCGTCCGTCGCGTTCGAGAACGTCGGCTTCAAGTAAGCCGCACCCGCAACTGATCCACCCCCCGCACGTCGGCCCCCGGTCACCACCGGGGGCCGATGCGTGTGCGGCGGCAGCGGGGAGCGCCGCCGGGCCGTCAGCCCGCGGCGCCCGCCGCCGCGTCCGCGGCCTGAGCGCGCAGCGCCCGCTCGACCCCGGACCGGGACTCGGTCACCAGGCGGCGCAGCGCCGCGCTCGGCCGTGCCGAGGCGAGCCAGGCGTCGGTGGCGTCCAGCGTCTCCTGGGAGACCTGCAGCGTGGGGTAGAGGCCGATGGCGACCTGCTGGGCCATCTCGTGGCTGCGCTGCTCCCACACGTCCTTGACGGCGGCGAAGTAGCGCTCGGTCCAGGGCTCCAGCAGGGCGCGCTGGTCGGTCTGGACGAAGCCGGAGATGACGGCCTCCTGCACCGCGTTGGGCAGCTCGTCGCCCTCCACCACGGCCCGCCACGCCTCGGCCTTCGCCTCCGGGGTGGGACGCGCCGCACGCGCGGCGGCGGCGTGCCGCTCCCCGGCCGAGGTGGCGTCGCGCGCCAGCTCGGCCGCGATCTCGGCCTCGTCGGCCCGGCCGGTGGCGGCCAGCCGCTCCAGGAACGCCCAGCGCAGCTCCGTGTCGACGACCAGGCCCTCGACGGTGCGGCTGCCGTCCAGCAGTCCGGCCAGCAGGTCGAGCTGCGCGTCGGTGCGGGCCGCGGCGGCGAACGCGCGCGCCCAGGCCAACTGATGGTCGCTGCCCGGCGCGGCGGCGCGGAGCTGCTCGTCGGCGGCCGCGGCCCAGCGGGTGAGCCCGGCCTCCCGGTGCTCGGGCGCCGCGTACAGGTCGAGGGCGAGCTTGACCTGGCGCTGCAGGGACTGCACCAGGCCGATGTCGGACTCCTTGCCGATGCCGGAGAGCACCAGCTCCAGGAAGGCGCTCGCGGACAGCTCGGCGTCGCGGGCCATGTCCCAGGCGGAGGCCCAGCACAGGGCGCGCGGCAGCGGGTCGGAGAAGTCGCCCAGGTGCCGGGTGACGTTGGCCAGCGACTCCTCGTCCAGCCGGACCTTGGCGTAGGTGTGGTCGCCGTCGTTGAGCAGCAGCACGTCGGGGCGCTTGCGGCTGCGGGGAAGCGGCACCTGGGTCAGCTCGCCGTCGACGTCGAGTTCGACGCTGTCGGTGCGCACCAGCTTGCCGTCCACCAGGTCGTAGAAGCCGACGCCGAGGCGGTGCGGGCGCAGCGTCGGCTCGCCCTCGGCGCCGGCGGGCAGCGCGGGGGCCTCCTGTCGGATGGCCAGCGCCGTGAGGGTGCCGTCCGGTGCGCAGGTCGGCTCGGGGCGCAGGACGTTGATGCCCGCGGTCTCCAGCCAGGCCCGGGACCAGGTCTTCAGATCCCGCCCGGAGGTCTCCTCCAGCGCGCCGAGCAGGTCGCTCAGCCGGGTGTTGCCCCACTGGTGGCGCTGGAAGTAGGCGCGGACGCCGCGGAAGAACTCCTCCATCCCGACGTAGGCGACGAGCTGCTTGAGGACGGAGGCGCCCTTGGCGTAGGTGATGCCGTCGAAGTTGACCAGGACGTCGTCCAGGTCCCGGATCGGGGCCATGATCGGGTGGGTGGAGGGGAGCTGGTCCTGGCGGTAGGCCCAGGTCTTCATCTGGTTGGCGAAGCTCGTCCAGGCGTCCGGCCAGCGGCTGCCGGGGGCGTGCGCCTGGCAGGCGATGGAGGTGTAGGTGGCGAACGACTCGTTCAGCCACAGGTCGTTCCACCATTCCATGGTGACCAGGTCGCCGAACCACATGTGGGCCAGCTCGTGCAGGATGGTCTCGGCGCGGCCCTCGTAGGCGGCGTCGGTGACCTTGGAGCGGAAGACGTACTGGTCCCGGATGGTGACGGCGCCCGCGTTCTCCATGGCGCCCGCGTTGAACTCGGGCACGAAGAGCTGGTCGTACTTCTCGAACGGGTACGGGTAGTCGAACTTCTCCTGGAACCAGTCGAAGCCCTGCCGGGTGACCTCGAAGATCGCGTCGGCGTCCAGGTACTCGGCCAGCGACGGGCGGCAGTAGATGCCCAGCGGCACGCTGCGGCCGTCCGCGCCCTTCCCCTCCCAGCTGCTGTGCACCGAGTGGTACGGACCGGTGATCAGCGCCGTGATGTAGGTGGAGATCCGCGGGGTGGGTGCGAAGCTCCAGACGTTGTCCCGGGGCTCGGGGGTGGGCGAGTTGGAGATCACCGTCCAGCCCTCGGGGGCGCGGACGGTGAACTGGAAGGTGGCCTTGAGGTCCGGCTGCTCGAAGGTGGTGAAGACCCGGCGCGCGTCCGGCACCTCGAACTGGGTGTAGAGGTAGGCCTGGCCGTCGACCGGGTCCACGAAGCGGTGCAGGCCCTCGCCGGTGTTGGTGTACGCGCAGTCGGCGACGACCCGGAGCTCCTGCGGTCCCTGGGGCAGTCCGCGCAGGGCGATGCGCGAGTCGGCGAAGACGGAGGCCGGGTCGAGGGCCTCGCCGTTGAGGGTGACCTCGTGCACGCCGGGCGCGATCAGATCGGCGAAGGTGTCCCCCGCCGCGGCCGTCTCGAAGCGGACCGTCGTCACCGAGCGGAAGGTGCCGCCCTCCTGCGCACCGCTCAGATCCAGCTCGATCTCGTACGAGTCCACGGTGAGCAGCCGGGCCCGCTCCTGGGCCTCCTCGCGCGTCAGATTCGTGCCAGGCACTTGTTTGGTCTCCCCACTCTCGCGGATCTCGTCGCAGTCGTGCTGGAGCCATACTTGCACGCGGTTGCGACACCCGGCGGCGGGCGTTCCCACGCTGTTCAAACGGGGGTCATCCGGGCTGCCAATGCACCGGAGGAGGGGCTCCCCGCCCCTGCCGAACCTCCGCACCGGGAGACCGCATGTCCCCTCGCAGCCGCTCCGCACCCAGCACCCCGCCCGCCGCCCCGCCCACCGTCCCGCCCGCGGACTGCACCGCCGTGCCCGGCCCGGACGGCCCCGACGCCGCACACCCGGACCGCGCGCCCCGCCGCCTCCCGTCCTCCCGCGCTCCCGGCAGGCGCCGGGTGCTGGTACTCGCCGGTTCGGCGGGGGCCGCCGCCGCGCTGGGCCCCGCCACCGGCTCGCCCCCCGCGGCCGCGCCCGCCTCCGGCGCCCGCGCGCACCGCCGCGTCCCCGGCGGCCGGGCCGCGGTGGACGCGCCGCACACCGGCACCACCCTCACGGGGGTCGCGGCACCCTCCGGGGACGGCCCGTTCCGGCGCCTGGTGACCGGGCCCGGCTGGGCCCGGGTGGTGCGCACCGAACTGGCGCGGGCCGGTGTGCGGCGCGCCGCCCGCGCCGTACCGCTCGCCTCGTTCGTCCAGTTCACCGACCTGCATCTGGTGGATGTCCAGCACCCACTGCGCTACGAGTACCTGCGTGCGCAGACCGCGAGCGCCTGGCGGCCGCAGGAGTCCCTGTCGGTGGCCGGTGCCGTCTCCCTCGTCGAGCGGGTCAACGCGCTGGCCGGCGGCCCGGCCACCGGCGCCTCCCTCTCCTGCGTGGTGACCACGGGCGACAACACCGACAACAACTCGCGTGCCGAACTGGACTGGTTCACCGCCGTGCTGAGCGGCGGCCGGATCATCCCCGACACCGGTGACCCGCGCATCCACGAGGGAGTGCAGGACTGCGGGCTGCCGGACTTCTGGCAGCCGGACTCGGACCTGCGCGACCGCGACAAGGCCGTCGGCTTCCCCCGGCTGCGGGGCTTCCTGCGGGCCGCCGGACGGCAGGTTGCCAGCCCCGGCCTGAGGCTGCCCTGGTACGCCACGGTCGGCAACCACGACGCGCTGCCCGGCGGCTGCTTCGCCGCCGCCGACGCGCGCGGCTTCTTCGCGGACTTCGCCACCGGCGACCGGAAGCTGATGCAGCTGCCCGAGGGGCAGGGCACCCGGCTGTGGCGCGCCGTGGAGCGCGGCCGGGACCCCGGGGGCCGGCTCTTCACGCAGATGCTGCGCGCCGAACGGCGCCGCATGCGCAAGGTCACCCCGGACCCCGCGCGAGCCCCGGTCACCCCGCGGGACTACGTCCGCGCCCTCGCCCGCCCGGAGGCGCTGGGCCCCGGGCCGGCCGGGCACGGGTACACCGAGGAGAACGCGGCGGAGGGCACCCTGTACTACGCCTTCCCGATAGCCCCGGACGTGAGGGGCTACAGCCTGGACACCACCCGCCGGGACGGGCACTACACGGGCCGGGTCGGCGCGGCGCAGCTGAGTTGGCTGCGGCGGCAACTGGCGGCGCACCGCGACAAGTACGCGCTCGTCTTCAGCCACCACACCAGCACCACCACCCCGGAGGGCGGCACGGAACTGCTGGCCCTGCTGCGGGACACCCCGCACGCGCTGGCCTGGATCAACGGGCACAGCCACCGCAACCGGGTCACCCCGCACGGCACGTTCTGGGAGGTCAGTACGGCCTCCCACACCGACTTCCCGCAACTCGCGCGCACCCTGGAGCTGGTGGACAACCGGGACGGCACGCTCTCGCTGTTCACCACGCTGATCGAATCGGCGGCCCCGCACCGGACGGACTTCACCGACCTGTCGCAGACCGGGCTGGCCTCCCTCTACCGGGAGCTCGCCTTCAACGCACCCGGTGCCCGGCACGGGCTGGCGGGGGCCGAGGGCGACCGCAACACCGAACTGCTGCTCCGCAAGCCGTGACCCGCGGGACGGGCCGCGCCCCGCGGGGGCTCCGCGCCGCCGCGGACCGGTCGCGCCGTGCGGCTCAGTGCGCGGCGGCGCCGGCCGCCTCCCCGTCCCACTCCTCGGCGGTGAGTGCCGCCAGGCAGGCGCGGACCGAGGGGCTGTCGCCGCCCGCCCGCCAGGCCGCCCGCACCTCGCGGTGGAGCGCCGGTTCGACCGGCACGAAGCGCACCCCCGGCGGGCAGGGCCACCGCCCCATGCCGGGCACCAGCGCCGCGGTCAGCCCGCGGGCCACGAAGGCGAGCTGGGTGGCGTACTCACCGACCGCGTAGCGCACCCGGGGCTCGACACCGCGCGCCCGCAGCGCCTGGACCAGCGCCTCATAGGGCTCGGTGCCCACCGGGCAGCTCGACCAGTCGACGCCGTCCAGCTCTGCCAGGTCCACCGCCTCCCGGTCCGCCAGCGGATGCCGGGCCGGGAGCGCCACCTGGACCTCCTCCACGGCGAGCGGCTTGACCCGCACGCCCTCGGGCAGCGGCATGGGACGGCTGTGCCAGCTCTCGATCAGCAGCAGGTCCAGTTCACCGGCGAGCAGCAGCGGCACCATGTCAACAACCTCGCCGTCCACCACGGTGGGCCGCAGCCGGGGGTGCGCCTCGGTGAGCGCGGCCAGCACGCCCGGCAGCAGGGCACGCAGACAACTGCCGACGCCGCCGAGCCGGAGGGGTCCGAGGATCTCGTCCCCGAGGTCGGCCAGATCGCTCTCGGCCGCGGAGAGCTGCGCGACGACGCGGGCAGCGTGGTCGGCCAGCACCCGGCCCGCATGGGTGAGGCGGACGCCGCGGCCCTGCGGCTCCAGCAGGATGTGGCCCGCCTCGCGCTCCAGCTTGGCCAGTTGCTGGGAGACGCCGGAGGGGGTGATGTGCAGGGCGGC
This sequence comes from Streptomyces sp. NPDC007025, assembly GCF_042869455.1. Classification (NCBI taxonomy): domain Bacteria; kingdom Bacillati; phylum Actinomycetota; class Actinomycetes; order Kitasatosporales; family Streptomycetaceae; genus Streptomyces; species Streptomyces sp. NPDC007025. The sequence goes on from NZ_JBIAFT010000004.1 coordinate 99,846, forward strand.
CGCGGCGCGCACCAGCGAGCCGTGCACGGCGACGGCGTCGAGGGCGCGGAGCCGGTCGGAGCTGAACATGTGGGGAAACCTCATCGGTCTGGCGGTCCGGCGGTCCGGCGGTCCGGCCTTGGACGCGCACCCGGGCGGACGGGATTCATCAGCAGCGCTCACCGATACTGCCAACGAATCATCGCTTTTCCTTGGCAGTCACGGCAGGCAGAGTGACGGCCATGACCGGCACCGAAGAGAGGACACAGCAGACCGCACCGTACGGCCGCCTGGCCGGCGCCGCACCGGTGCCGCTGGCGGTGGCGGCGTCGGCGTGCATCTCCGCCTCCGCGATGTTCGTGAAGCTGTCCGGGGTCAACGCGGGCACCGCCGCCTTCCTGCGCTGCGCGCTGGCCCTGGTCGTGCTGGTGCCCCTCGCCCTGCTGGAACGGCGGCGGCTGGGCCCCCGGCCGGTCCGCGCCCGGCGGTTCGACCTGGTGGCGGGCGCGCTGCTGGGCATCGACTTCGTCTTCTGGGCGCAGAGCATCCACGACGTGGGCTCCTCCATCGCGACCGTGCTGCTCAACATCCAGATCGCCGTCTTCCCGCTGCTGGCCCTCGCCGTCACCCGCACCCGGCCCGGCGCACGCTACTGGCGCACCCTGCCCGTGCTGCTGCTCGGCGTCGCGCTGGCCAGCGGCGCCATCGGGCACCCCGAACCGGGCAGCAGCCCGGTCTCCGGGGTGCTCTACGGGGCCGGCGCCGGAGTGGCGTTCGCCGGATATCTGTTCCTGACCCGGCTGGGCGGCGGCGGGGCGCACACCCTCCACCCGGTGTGCGTCTCCACGCTGGCCGCCGGTGTCACCTCCGGGGTGCTGGGGGCACTGTGGACGGGGATCGACCCGGCGCCCGGCTGGGGTCCGCTGGGCTGGCTGACGGTGATGTCGCTGTTCGGGCAGGTGCTGGCGCTCGTGCTGATGGGCCCCGCGCTGGCCCGGCTGGCGCCGGTGACCAGCGCCGCGCTGCTGCTGTTGCAACCGGTCCTGGCGCTCGTCCTCGGTGTCGTCTTCCTCGGGGAACGACCCACCGCGACCCAGTTCGCCGGGTGCGTCCTGGTCGTCCTCGCCGTCTGGCACACCAGCCGTCCGGCTCACTAGAGTCCCCGTCCATGCACCTGCCGCGGCGCCTGCTGAGCGGGCTGATCTCCACCGTGACCGGCTGCGGGCTGATGGCGAGCACCTCCACCGCGGCCGACCTGGGGCACACCCGCACCCGCGCGGCGATGGAGGCGCTGGTGGCGCGGGACGACGCGCCGGGAGTGCTGGCGCAGGTGGCGGACGGGGCCGGGGTGTGGAACGGCAGCGCCGGCACCGCCGACCACGCCACCGGCCGCCCGCGGCTGGCCGGCGACCGGTTCCGGATCGGCAGCCTGACCAAGCCGTTCGTGGCGACGGTGCTGTTGCAACTGGAGGCGGAGGGCACGCTCGGGCTCGACGATCCGGTCGGCCGCTGGCTCCCGGACGTGCGGCTGGGCCGGTACGGGGCGGCGGTGGGCGGACCGGAGCGCGCCGTCACCGTGCGCCAACTCCTCGGCCACACCAGCGGCATCCCCGACTACACCGCGGATCCGGCCCTGCGTGCCGCCTACTTCAGCCCGCGATTCCCGGGCGTGCGGATGCGCACGCACAGCGCCGGCGAACTGGTGCGGCGCGCCCTGTCCCGACCGCCGCTGTTCCGCCCCGGCGCCGGCTGGAGCTACTCCAACACCAACTATCTGCTGGCCGGGATGGTCATCGAGCGCGCCACCGGACACTCCTACGCGACGGAGATCGAACGCCGGGTGCTGCGCCCGCTGAAGCTGCGCGACACCTCGCTGCCCGGCACCTCGACGCGCATCCCGGGGCAGCACGGCAAGGAGTACTCCACGCTGTTCGCGCCGGGCGCCGACCCGCCGGTCCGGGACGTCACGGCGCTCAACCCCTCGCTGGCCGGGGCGTCCGGCGAGATGATCTCCTCGACCGGCGACCTGGTGCGCTTCGTCCGCGCCCTGGCCACCGGCCGGCTGCTGCCGCCGCGGGAGGCGGCCCGGATGCGGACGACCCGCAGAGCGGACGCGACCGACCGCTACGGGCTGGGACTGACCGAGCGCACCCTCTCCTGCGGGGTCACGGTCTGGGGCCACGACGGCACCATCCACGGCTCCAGCACGGCGGCCTACACCACGCCGGACGGCACCCACACGATCGCCGTCAACCTCAACGGCGACTGGTCGGACGGCGCCCGCGACGTGGTCGAGGCCGAATACTGCGACTGACCCGGCCGCTCAGCGCGGCAGGACCGCCACGTACTCGGCGGGCGGCTGCTCCGCGGCGGCCATCAGCGCCGTCCGGACCACGGCAGCCTGCTGGGCCGGGGTCTCGCGCAGCTTCTCCGGGGTGACGTGCACGACGGTGACCCCGAACTGCTCCAGGGACTCGCGCTTGTGGGTGCACGCGTCCCAGGCCGCCTCCGCACCGGCCCGGGGGGAACGCGCATCGATCTCCACAGCGACGGCCTGGTCCGGCCAGTAGGCGTCGACGGCACCGAGGTGCGGACCCCCGGGCACCCGCAGTTCGACGTTCCAGCAGGGGTCGGGCAGCCCCTGGCCGAAGACCATTCCGTACAGCAGGCCCTCGGTCAGCGCCCGCCCCTCGGCCAGCAGGCTCTCCACGGCGTCGGCGACGTGCGGCAGGCCGAGCAGCCGGGCCCTGGTGAGTTCGCGCACCACCGGCTGCGGCTCGCAGTGCCCGCCGCGCACCGCCTCGGTCAGCAGGCCGCGCACCTCGTCGGCGTCGGCCGACTGGGCCACCGCGTCGGCCAGCGCGCGCGGCACGGGAGCCACGGGCAGTCCGGTGATCTCCTCCGGTTCGGGCACGATCCGGGTCCGCACCAGATGCGCCGAGGTGTAGGCGCAGCCCGACGGGAGCGGCACCCTGGTACCGGGGCCGAGAGGCTGTCCCAGCTCCGGGACCAGCACGTCGATCCGGTCGAGGTCCAGTAGGGAGGGGGCGGTGGCGAAGCAGTGCAGCGCGAGCGCGGCCAGTCCGGTGATCATCGCGCGGCCGGGCGGCCCGAACGGCGCGCCGGACGGCTCGGCGCCGCCCTGCGCGTACCGGAGCGCGGCGCGCAGCCGTTCGTCGCTGGTGGGCAGTCCGGTACGGGGCGGGAGTGGTACTTCTTGCGTCATGGTGTGGGCAATTCCCCACAGCCGACGGGATGCCAACGTGTGTGACAGAGCTGTCACCGAACCCGGACAACCTCGCACTAAAGCACGGCAGTTCGACTGCCGATAGGGCGCGGCCCAGCGCGCCGGACCGGGCTCCCGGGGAGTCAGCCCTTCTTGCCGCGCTTTTCGCTCAGCGTCACCAGACCGGCGATGACCAGGAAGAGCACGAGGGGCGCTGCGACGTACAGGCCCAGGGTGTCGAGGACGCTCAGGCCGGAGCCCGGCTGGTCGCCGTCGTCGCGGGTGAGCGCGAAGGCGGGGGACGACAGCAGCGGCAGCAGCGCCGCGCCGAGGGTGACCGTACCTGCGCGCAGTGCGTTCTTCTTGACCTTGTCGCTCACACAGCCAAGATATCGGACGGGTGAACGGGTCGCGCGCCGGGGTGCTCCTGCGGGCAGCCGCCCTGTTCGGGGCCGGGGCGCGGGCGCACGGAGAGCGCGTTCGAGGCGCGGGCGCCTCCTTCGAGGCGGGAGGCGCGGGACTGCGGGGCGCACGCCGGAGCGCAGCGCAGCGCGGCAGCCGGGCGACGGGCCGGCGTCCGGCGCTCCGGCCCGGCACGGCCGGGGGACGGCGGAGCGGCAGCGGGCGGCGCCCAGGGCCGCGAGCACGGAGGGGCCGCCTCCCGGGCACCCGGACCCGGCGGTCCGGTGCGCTCCGGCAGGAGAGCGGGGCTCCGTGCGCCGCGGCGGGCCGCGCGATCAGATCTCTGCGGGCTCCGTGCCGAATCCGACCCCGGCGGGTTCGCTGGTCAGCGGCGCCTCCGCGAGCGGGGGCTCACTGGTCAGCGGGGCGACGTCGGCGAGCGGGGGCTCACTGGTGAGTGGAGCGTCCGCGCAGCCGCAGATGCACGAGCCGTCGAGTCCGGAGTCGGGGTCGGACACACCGGACAGGTCTACCGGCTCGTGCCCTCGTTTGGAGAGTGCGCGCTGTTGGGGAAGCGGAGTCAGGGCGGAGATCAGGAGTTCAGCGGACGCGGCCACCAGGGGCCTCCGTTCGTTGACGAATGGATGGTCAGGACTCGCCCTACCCAGCAGACGGGCGCGCAGACGTGTCCGAAGGGGAAACGTGTCCCAGCTCACGCGCGTTCCCGCGGCGAATCGGCGACAGCAATCCACCGGAGAAGGAGATCCGACGGACAAAACGGGCACTCTGGCGAGGATTTGCGGCGCAGCCGGGGGTGCGGTGTCCTGCCGCACCCGGTGCGGTGACCGGGGACGCGGCCGGTGCCGGGCGGGCCCGCGGACCGTAGAATCCGCAGGCACACGGTTTGTGGCACATCTGTGGCCTCCCGAGGTGAACGCGGCGCAGCACCCGCCTCTATGGTGCTGACGGAGGCTGCAGCGGCACGGACGGCAGGCACGCGGGTGCGCCGGGCCCGTGCCCGCTCGGCGGAGGGGTTCCGGTCGGACATCGGGAGGAAGCGGTGGGGACAGCGCGCGGCCAGGGCGGCCCGAGGGTCTCCGGGCCCGGCACGGGCACCGTCCCGCGCCAGGCACCGGGCGGCAGGGCCAGGATGAGCGCCGCCGCGCTCGCCGCGGCGGTCGTCTCCGGCCTGCTCACCGGAGCACCCGCCGCACAGGCGGCCGCCCCGGCGACACCGGACGGCCCCTCCGCGGGGAGCCGGGACGACGAGAGCACCCGGGACGGCCTGCCCCCGGTCTGGCCGCGCCCGCAGAAGATGCACGCCCAGGGCGGATTCGTCCCCGTCTCGACAGCGGCCACGCTGATCGCGGACGAGGACGCGGACCCGCACGCCCTGCGCACCGTCCGCGCGACGCTGCGTGCGGCCGGGGTGCGCACGCTGCACGAGCGGGCGGCGGGCGGCGGCCGTTCCGCCGCCTCCGGCGGCCTCGTCGTACGGGTGGGCACCGAATCGGCCGGCACCGCGCTGCGCGCCCTGCGCGCCCACGCGCGCGACGACCTGCCCGCGGGCGGCTACCGACTGGCCGCGGGACAGGCCGACGGACACGACACCGTCGCGCTGGACGGGACGGACGGCGCGGGCCTCTTCCACGCCGCGCAGACGCTGCGGCAGCTCGCCACCGAGCACGAGGGACGGCACGGCTTCCCCGGCGTCTCCGTGCGCGACTGGCCGACCGCCTCGGTGCGCGGCACGACCGAAGGCTTCTACGGCCAGCCCTGGACGCAGCAGGAGCGGTTGTCGCAACTGGACTTCATGGGCCGCACCAAGCAGAACCGCTACCTGTACGCGCCGGGGGACGACCCCTTCCGCCAGGCGCCCCGCTGGCGCGACCCGTATCCGGCGGCGCAGCGCGCCGACTTCCGCGAGCTGGCCGACCGCGCCGGGCGCAACCACGTCACCCTCGGCTGGGCGGTCTCACCCGGCCAGGGCCTGTGCTTCTCCTCTCCCGGGGACCGCAAGGCACTGCTGCGCAAACTGGACGCCATGCGCGCGCTGGGCGTGGGCGCCTTCCAACTGCGCTTCGAGGACGTCAGCTACACGGAGTGGCACTGCGACCAGGACGCCGACACCTACGGCTCCGGCCCCGCGGCCGCGGCCCGCGCCCAGGCCGAGCTGGCCAACGCCGTGGCCGACCATCTGGCCACCCGCCACCCGGACGCCGCACCGCTGTCCGTGGTGCCGACCGAGTTCTACCAGAAGGGCCGCACCGAATACCGGGCCGCGCTCGCCGAGAAGCTCGACGACCGCGTGGAGATCGGCTGGAGCGGGGTGGGGGTGGTGCCCCGCACCATCAGCGGCGCCGAACTCGCCCGCGCGCGCAGCGCCTTCCCGCGGCACCGCCTGGTGACGATGGACAACTACCCGGTCAACGACTTCGCCTCGGACCGGATCTTCCTGGGCCCCTACCGGGGCCGCGAACCGGCCGTCGCCTCCGGTTCGGCCGCACTGCTGACCAACGCCATGAAGCAGCCGCGGGCGTCCCGCATCCCGCTGTTCACGGCCGCCGACTACGCCTGGAACCCGCGGGGCTACCGGCCCAAGGAGTCCTGGCGGGCCGCGGTGGACGACCTGGCGGGCGGCCGCGGCAGCTCCGCGGACGCCCGCGCCGCCGTGCACGCGCTGGCGGGCAACGACTCCTCCTCGATGCTCGGCAGCGACGAGTCCGCCTATGTGCGCCCGCTGCTGGAGAACTTCTGGCAGGAGTACGAGAACGGGCCGGGCTCCGGGCTGGACCGGGCCGCCGAAGAGCTCCGCGACGCCTTCACGACCATGCGCACGGCGCCCTCGAAGGTGCCCGAGGGGCTCGGCCGGGAGGTGAAGCCGTGGCTGACCCAGCTGTCGCGGCTCGGCGCGGCCGGCGAGCGGTCGGTCGACATGCTCGTCGCGCAGCTCGGCGGTGACGGAGCCGCAGCCTGGAAGGCGCAGTTGGAGGTGCGGCGGCTGCGCGCCGAGAGCCACGGAAGCAAGGTCACGGTCGGCAAGGGCGTGCTCGCGGACTTCACGGACAAGGCGCTGAAGCTGTCCGAGAGCTGGAGCGGCGGCCGGCACGGGTCGAAGGGGAGGTCCGGCTCCGAACGGACGGACAAGGGCGGCGACAGCGGCGCGGGCGCCGGCGGTGCCCGGCCGACGGTGAGCGGCAGCCCGGAGGGGGCCCCCGACCACCCGCTCTCCGCCGCCGCGGACGGCGATCCGAGCACGTCCTACCGCGCCGCGGTACCCCCGGCCTCCGCCACCTTCACGCCCCAGCAGCCGCCCATGCTCGTCCCGCCGGCCGCCGCGGCCGAACCGGGCGCCGGCGACGGGAACGGCGGGGACGGCGGCCGTCCGGCGCGGGACGCGCTGACGGTGCGGCTGCCCGAGCCCCGCCCGCTGCGCGCCGTCACGGTGCTGACCGGCCCGGACTCGGGCACCCGGGGCACGGTCGAGGCACACGTCCCCGGCAAGGGCTGGCAGCGGCTGGGGGCGCTCTCCCGGACCGGCTGGACGCACCTGGCCACCGGGGGGCACGACGCGAGGGCCGACGCCGTGCGGCTGGTGTGGAGCCAGGACGCGAAACCGCCGGTCGTCCACGAGATCACCCCCTGGTACGCCGACACCCCCGAAGCCTCCCTGTCGCTGCCGCGCACCACCGTGGACGCCGCGATCGGCGGGGGCACCACCCGCGTCACCGCGCGGCTGACCGGCAACCGGCCCACCGACGTACGGGACAAGGTCACGGTGCACGCGCCCAAGGGCTTCACCGTGCGCACTCCGGCGCGCACCACCGTGCGCCGGGGCGGCAGGGTGGACGTGCCGCTGCGGATCAGCGCCGACAGCTCGGTGGGAACGGGCAGTTACCGCATCCCGGTCTCCTTCGGCGGGGAGCGCCGCACGCTCACCGTACGGGCCTATCCGCGCACCGCCGGGCCAGACCTGGCCCGCGAGGCCCGCGCGACCTCCTCCGGGGACGAGACGAAGGACTTCCCGGCCGCCGCGGTCGCGGACGGCAAGCGCGGCACCCGCTGGTCCTCCCCCGCCGAGGACGGCGCGTGGGTGCAGGTGGAACTGGCCGAACACGCCCGTGTGGGACAGGTCGTCCTGCGCTGGCAGGACGCCTACGCGGCGCGCTACCGGATCCAGGTCTCCCCCGACGGCAAGCACTGGCGCACCGCCGCCACGGTGCGGGACGGCGAAGGCGGCAAGGAGTCGGTCCGGATGGACTCGCCCAAGGACACCCGCTTCGTACGGGTGGTGGGCGACAAGCGGGCGACGCGCTTCGGGATCTCGCTGTGGTCGATGGAGGTCTACGCCGTGGACTCCTCGGGCCGCGCCAAGCACGCCCGGCGGGACGGCGACAAGGGCGGCGGGTAGCTCCCGGGAGTCGGGGGGCGCCGCGGCGCGGCACCCCCTCCGGGACGTCTCCGGGACGTACGAAGGCCGCACCCGCGCAGGCGGGGGCGGCACGACAAAGCCCGGGTCTCAGGCAGTGGATCTGCCGTCGATCCGGGCGAGATCGTCATCAGCGCCGTACGGCTGGAGGTAGGGGAGCCACCGTGGATCCCTGTGCCCCGTGCCGATGATGCGCCAGGCGAGGCCGGAGGGCGGGGCCGGTTGGTGGCGCAACCGCCAGCCCAGCTCGGCGACCTGGCGGTCGGCTTTCACATGGTTGCAGCGGCGGCAGGCCGCCACGACGTTCTCCCAGGCGTGCGCCCCTCCCCTGCTGCGGGGGATGACGTGGTCGACGCTGGTCGCGATGCCACCGCAGTAGGCGCAGCGGCCGCCGTCCCTGGCGAACAGCGCACGGCGGGTGAGGGGGACGCTGCCGCGAAAGGGCACCCTCACGAACCGCTTGAGACGGACGACGCTGGGGGCGGGTATGACGTGGGTGGCGCTGTGCATCAGGGCGCCGGAGTCCTCGAGGCTGATCGCCTTTCCGTTGAGGACGAGTACGAGCGCGCGGCGGAGCGGTACGACGCCGAGCGGCTCGTACGACGCGTTGAGGACCAGGACATGCGGCACGGTGCCTCCTTGTACGTCGGCGGCGCGTGGCTCGCGCCGGGACGATCTCCCCTCAGTGTGTCCCGTGCCCTGGTCACTGCGCCACCACGACCGGGAAAGGAGATGTGCGTGTTTTGGACCACACCGGTCGCCTCCCGGCCGGAACGGCCTCCCCGCCCGAACGCCTGGCCCCATACTGCTCGGTGGCACCGAATGTGAAGCCCCTGCGCCGTTAGTGTGGTGCCGGCATTCCAACGGGTGCCTTGCCGAGGTGACACGCACGGAAGGTCGACCTGTGTACTGGCTGCTCAGCGCATCGCCCCCGCCGGACGGCCCCCGGCCGCCGAAGTCCCTGGAGGACGCCCAGGACAGTGCGGGAGAGGCGGCCGGATGGGTCCAGGAGCACTGGTCGGACTGGCTCGCCTCCGGCGTGCGCATCGTGTTCGTCTGCGTCGTCGCCGTGGTGCTGCGCTACCTGGTCCGGCGCGCGATCACCCAGCTGATAACCCGGATGAACCGCAGATCCGAGATCAGCGACAGCGGCAAGGCGCTGCGCGGGCTGCTGGTGAGCGGCGAGCGGCGCAAGCAGCGCTCCCAGGCGATCGGCTCCATCCTGCGCAGCGTCGCCTCCTTCGTGATCATGGGCACCGCGGCCCTGACGGTGCTCTCCGGGCTGGGCATCAACCCGGCGCCGCTGCTGGCCAGCGCCGGTGTCGCGGGCGTAGCACTGGGCTTCGGCGCCCGCAACCTGGTGACGGACGTCCTGGCAGGGATGTTCATGCTCCTGGAGGACCAGTACGGGGTCGGGGACCGGGTGGACGCCGGAGAGGCTTCCGGGGTCGTCCTGGAGGTCGGACTGCGGGTGACGCAGCTGCGCGGGGACGCCGGCGAGATCTGGTACATCCGCAACGGCGAGATCAAGCGCATCGGCAACCTCAGCCAGGGCTGGTCCATGGCGGCGCTGGACGTCCGGGTACGCGCCGAGGAGGACCTGGAGGAGGTCCGCGCCGTGGTCGTCGCGGTGGGCGAGGAGATGAGCAAGGAGCGCCCCTGGGACGAGATCCTGTGGGAGCCCGTGCAGGTGCTCGGCCTGGACGAGGTGACGCTCGACTCCATGGTGCTGCGCGTCTCGGTCAAGACCATGCCCGAGAAGAACCTGGCGGCGGAGCGGGAGCTGCGCTGGCGGGTGAAGAAGGCACTGGACGAGCGCGGCATCCGGATCGTCGACGAGCCCTCGCTCGCCCTGCAGTCCCTGCCGTCGCCCTCCCTGGAGAAGTAGGCGGGGGGCGTGGGGCCGCGCCGCCACACCCCCTGCGGCCGGGACTGCCGTTCGGACTACCGGCGCACCAGCGTGATCGTCGTCCACGCGCCGACGTGGACCCGGTCGCCCTCCTTGAGGGGGACGGGCACGAAGGGCTGGACCGGTTCCTCGGCGCCGTTGATGGTGGTGCCGTTGGTGGAATCCTGGTCGACGACGGACCAGCTGCCGTCGGGCTGCTGCACCAGCACCGCGTGCTGATGCGAGACCCCGGGGTCCTCCGGGGAGCGGCCCAGATCGATGTCCGGGGCCTCCCCTGTGGAGGCGCGGCGGCGGCCGATGGTCACCTGCGGGCCGGTGAGCGGCAGCTGCTGCTCCGGGGAGTAGGCGGGAAGGTTGAGTGCCGCCGCCTCGGGGCCGCTGCGCTGCATCATCGCCATGAAGTACGTACGGTCCGGGGCGATCGTCACCGTCCACGCACCGCCGCCCTGCGCGGCGTGCTCCGGCCCGCCGTGGTCCGGGGCGCCATGCTCCGGCATGCCGTGCGTCGGCATGCCGTGGTCCGGGGCGGGCGGACCGGCGTACTCCGCGGGCCCGCCCTGCTGCGGAGAGCCCGGGCCGGGGCCGTGCTGGGCCGGTACGCCGGGTGCCGGAGGCGCCGGCGGGCCGGGCGGGGCCGGGGGCGGCCCGGGATGCCCCCCGGGCGCCTGCGGCGGCGCCGGGGGCGCGCCCGTCCGCTGCTCGGCGGGGCCTGGCGGGGACAGCTCCCAGTCGCCACCCGCGGGCTGACCGTGCGGGGCGCCGTACGGGTCCGCGGGGGGAGCGGAGGGGTAGGGCTGCCGGCCCTGGTGGGGGAAGCCACCCGGGCCGACCGGGCCGGGCGCGGGCGCTCCGGGCCCGGCGGGCGCCTGCTGCTCGCCGCTGCCGCGGCCGTCCGTCCCGTAGCCGGATCCGGGGCCCTGGCCCGGTGCGCCGGGCATGCCCGGCGCACCGGGCTCGCCCGGATGACCCGGTCCGGCGCCGGGACCCTGCGGACCCGGGCCGTCGAATGCCGGCGGCCCGGGCGGGCCGGGGGCCTCGGAACCCCCGGGACCACCCGGACCGCCGAAGGCGGGGGCGGGGCCGGGGGGCGGGGGCGCACCCGGGCCGCCCATGCCGGGGCCCGGGGCTCCGGGCTCCGGGGCGCCCGGACCGGAGGGGGGCGGGAAGCCGGGACGACCGGCCTGGGGCTGCTGGCCCGGCGGGACGTAGGTGGTCGGCGAGTGGGTCAGGAAGTTGTAGCGGCACTCCTCGCAGAAGGGCGCCTGGGACTCGCGCGGGGTCCCGCACTGGGGGCACGGCTCGGGCGGGCCGGAGCCGGGTCCCGGGTAGCCGTAGCCCTGGCCGGGCGGAGGCGGGCCGGGCGCGGGCGGCGGACCGGGCGGGCCGGGGTAGCCGTAACCGCCCGGAGCGGGCGGCTGAGGAGGCGGCGGTGCGGCACCGGCGGGCGACCCCGGCGCTTCGGCCATGCGGTGGCCACAGACCTCGCACCAGTCGTCGGCCGCTGACTGGTGGCCGTTCGGGCAAGTCGGCATGGTGGTGCCTCCCCCTCCGTGCTCCTGCTCGTCGGTACCTGCTGGTGCGGGTCGCGCCGGTCGTGCGGAGGCGCCGCGGCCGGGACGCTAGCGCTTCACGCGGACCGTCTTGGTGGACCGCGTCTCCAGCGTCATCTCGTCGGCCTCGGCGACCTTCGTCTTGAGTCGAACAGTACCCGTCGCGGCATCCACCACGTCGACCACCTTCGAAAGCAGTTTCGCAGTATCCGTGTTCCCCGACGCGTTCGCCAACTGCACCGCTCGTCCCAGTTTGGCCGTTGCGCCCGCTTCGTCTCCCGCCTTTCGGAGGTCGAGCCCCGTACAAATCACCTGGGCCAGTTCGGCCTGCCCTGTGTAGTGCGCCACCTGCGGGTTGATGGACGTGGTGGCCGCCAGGTCGTCCGTCCACACGGCCCGCACCAGCCCCTGCCCGAGCGTCTGCGCGGATCCGCCGTCCGGCGCGGGCAGCACCAGTGAGACCCGCGCGGCGAGCATCTCCTGGCCGATCCCGGCGGCCGGCACCTCCACACAGACGTGGTAGTCGCGCGACTCGTCCCCCCAGGACCCGGTCGGGTAGTCGCCGGCGCGCGGACCGACCTCCGTGCGGCGGCCGGTCAGCTCCTCGACCGTGGGGGCCACCTGCTTGACGAACGCGATCCGGGAGCCCTGCGGTGTCCACAGCCGGAGCGCCACGTCGGCGACCTCCTTGCCCATGGCGTTCTCCATCATCCTGGTGAAATCCGCCGCCAGCCCGTCCGGGTCGGCCACGATGTCGGCGGTGCCCAGCAGTGCCGAGGCGATCCCGGTGACCTCCTGGACCTCCCAGTCGGTGCCCACGCCCCGCGCGTCGCAGGTGAAGTGACCCGCGCACGCCTCCAGCGCCGCGCGCAGCGCGGCGGGTTCCTCGTGCTCGTTGCGCCCGTCGGTGAGCAGGATGCCGTGCCGGATGGTGACGTCGGCGGCGCTCAGCAGCCGGTCGGCCAGCCGCAGCCAGGTGCCGATCGCGGTGCCGCCGCCCGCCGACAGGCCGCGCAGCGCGTCCTTGGCCTGGGCCCGGGTGGTGGCGTCGGCGACGGCGAGCGCGCCGCCGCCGGGGAACACCTCCCGCGCCTTGTGGGTGCCCCCCACGACGGCGAAGGAGACGCCGTCCCGGAGCGTGTCGATCGCGGCGGCGGTGGCGTCGCGCGCGTTGCGCATCTTGGTGGGCGGGTAGTCCATCGAGCCGGAGCAGTCGAGCATGATGACGACCGCCGCGTCGGCCCCCTCCGCCGCCGGGGCCCCGCCCGGCCCGGTCACCGGCAACGGCATGCCGCCGCTCGTACCACCCCCCGTGGAGGTGACGGTGACCACGGCGTTGACCTCTCGGGCGCCTTCGGGCAGGTACGCGTTCTGGTAGACCTCCACCGAGAAGCGCGGCGCGTTGGACTTCGCGAAGTTGGCCATCTGTTCCGCTCCTGTCTGCTCTCCGACGAGTAGTGGACAACGGGGCGGGACGGAAGTGCGGTGGTGCGTGCGGTACTTCCCCCCGGACTGCGCTCCCGTCGCCCTCCGGCACCGCACAGCGGTGTCCGAGGGCCCCCGTGGCGCGCTCGGTTCAGGCCGGGCCCGCCCCTCCCGACGGTGCGGGGAACGGCAGCACGGCCACCGTCACGTTGTCGTGCCCACCACCGTCCAGCGCATAGCCGACCAGGTGCTGCGCGGCGTGGAGGGGGCGCGCCGAGGCGTCGGCCGGTACGGCCGCGGCCATCTCCCCCGCCGACTCCGCGTAGTTCCACAGCCCGTCCGTGCACACCACCACGACACCGGGCTGTTCGGGTTTGAACGAGCAGGTGTGCGGGTCGATCTCGTAGGCGTCCGCGCCGAGCCAGCCGGTGATCGCGTGCGCCCGCGGGTCGGCGTAGGCCTCGGCCTCGTTCATCAGCCCCGCGGCGACCATCTGGGCCGCCCAGGAGTCGTCCTCGGTCAGCCGCGCCGGCGCCGAGACGCGGTCGTCGGGCACCCAGTAGGCGCGGCTGTCGCCGATCCAGCCGACGGTCACGACGCCCTCCACGCTGACCGCGCCGACGACGGTGCAGGCCGGAGCGTTCTTGGACGGCTCGACCGGGGTGTCGGCGGCCAGCGCGTTGACCGCCTCCGAGGCGGCCACCAGCGCGTCGTGCATGGCCTGCTGCGGATGGCGGCCCGCCGGCAGCTCCCGGCGCAGCGAGGAGCACCCGGCCTCGGCCGCCGCCGCCGACGCCTCGTCGGGGCGGGTGGCCGAGGAGACGCCGTCGCAGACGACGGCGAGCGTCGCGGGTGCGCCCTCCGGTGTGGCGGCCTCCGCGAGGGCGAAGTAGTCCTCGTTGCGGTGGTGCCGCAGCCCCCGGTCGCTGGCGGCCGCGACGGTGTCCAGCGCGGACTCCATGTGATCACGTTCCCGGGGCTGCTTGTGGCCGCAGTGCTCGCAGTAGCCGTCGCTGTCGATCGTCCCGGTGCCGCAGGCCACGCAGACCGGCCCGGAGGGCTGCGGCCCTGCGGCGGCCGCACGCGGATCGGAGGCCGCCGCGTCCGGATCGCCGCGCGGGTCCGGGGCGGCGGGTGCCACCGGTGCGGCGGGCGGGGTGCTCCCGGACGGCGCGGGAGCCGCACCGTACGGTCCGGCGGCGGGCGGCTGCGCCGCGTCGGGCCCGCCCGGCGCCGCAGGGGGCGGCGGCGGGGGCGGCGGCACACTCGGGACCGGGGGCACCGGGCCCGGGCCGGCCCGGCCGCCGGCGGGCGCACCCGGCGCCGCGGGAGGCGCCTGGCCGGGTCCGGCCTGCGGCGGCGCCGCGGGCGGCGGCGGCACCGGAGGCGGCGGGACGTCCTGGCCGGGCGGCGCGGCCGCCGGGAGGCCGTCCGGGAGCGTGGGTTCCCGCCGCGGCGCCGGAGGGGTGCCGCGGCCGGCCGCGAGGCCCCGCACGGCGGCTGCCAGGTCCGCACCGCAGGCACCGCAGAAGCGGTCGCCCTCCTCGAGCGGTTCCGCACAGCTCGGGCAGGCGGAGAGTCGGTCCAACTGAGGCATGGTCACACCCACGTCCTGGGGCGGAAACGGTTGGCCCGCTCCACCAGTTCGATCCTCGCGGTTCCGCTCTGCGCGTGCCGGGCCAGCAGCCGGTAGGAGCGCTCCAGGCCGAAGCGCAGCCCCTCTTCGGTGAGCGGGCTGTCCAACAGCCGTACCCCGGCACCCGGCGGTGCTCCCGGCGCACCCGCAGGTGCGGGCCCGGAGGAAGCGGCCCCCCGGGCGGGAACAGCCTGGCACAGCAGCCAGTCGAGTGCGCACCCGAGTACCTCGCAGGTCAGCTCGTGGCGGCGCACCTCGTCCAGGCCGACGTGCTGGAGGTCGGCCACCTGCTGTGCGGCCGCGCGCAGTTCCTCCAGCAGCGGTTCGTGCGGCGAGCGCTGCCGCAGCCGGGCGCGTACCGCCGCGATGCGCGCGGCGGTGTAGTGGATGGAGGACTCCGGCACCGACTCCAGCACCTGGACGGCGCCCGGCCGGTCGCCGGTCGCCAGCCGCACCCTGGCCAGCCCGAACGCGGCACTCACATACGACGGATCGGTCGTCCACACCAGCCGGTAGTACTCGGCGGCGTTGTCCGACTGGCCGAGCACCTCCGCGCAGCAGCCCAGGGCCAGCTTGGGCGCGGGCTCGCCGGGGAACGCGTCGTAGACCGCGTCGAAGGAGAGCGCCGCGGTCTCCCGGTCGCCGGTCGCCAGCGCCGCCAGGCCGCGATACCACACCACCCGCCAGTCGTCGGCGTGCCGGGCCTCCAGGGCGTCCAGCGCGTCGAGTGCGGCTCCGGCACCCTCCTGCCCCGCGTCGCTCTCCAGCAGGGCGCGCAGGGTACGCAGCCGCAACTCCGGGGAGTCGGCCGGTGCCCCCTCCAGCGCGGTGAGCAGCTCGACGGGTGAGGAAGCCGACAGCCCGGCGAGGAAGCCCGCGTTGGGGTCGGTGGCGTCGACGCGCGGAACGGGCAGCGCCAACGCCACCGGCCGGGTACGGAACGGGGCCAGCGCGACCGCGGGGGCGACGGCCGGGCTCCCGGTGCCGCCCGGCGGCGGGAACGAGGCGAGCGGCGCGGGCGGCGCGGTACGGGCCGGCGGCACCTGGGGCGCTGCGGCTGGGTCGGGCGGCGCGGCGGTGCCGCCCGTCGGCTCCGGCACCGCCGGGGCGGTGGCGGCGCTCCCGGACCCCGCGGAACGGCCCGCGCCCGCGAGCGCGGCCCGCCGGGCGCGGCGCTTCCCCGCCGCCGGATCGCGCGCCCCCAGCAGGGAGGCGTCGCCGGACTGCGGCGCGAACAGCTCGGTGTCCACGACCCGGGGTTCCGGGCCGAAGAGGGTGGACAGTGCGGGCCGCGGCTTCCCGGTCTGCAGCGCCACGACCTCCCGGAGCACCCCGAGCAGTTGGTCGGCCATCTCCTGCGCGGAGGCGAACCTGCGGCGCGGGTCGGGGTCGGTCGCCCGCACCAGGAACCGGTAGAAGGACTCGTACCGCTGGAAGACCCCGATGTTCTCCGGGTTGGGCAGGCTGTCGACGTAGACGTTGGTGTAGCCCTGGAAGTCGAAGGTCAGCACGGCGAGGGTGCGCGCCACGGTGTACAGGTCGGAGGCGACCGAGGGGCCCTCCTCGGCGACCTCGGGCGCCTGGTACCCGACGGTGCCGTAGATGGCGCTCTCGTCGTCGTCCATGCGGCGCACCGCGCCCAGGTCGATCAGTTTGAGCTGGTCGCCCTGCTGTATCGCGTTGTCGACCTTGAAGTCGCAGTAGAGCAGGTTGCGGCTGTGCAGATGCCCCAGGGCCTCCAGGGCCTCGATGCCGTAGGCGCACGCCTGCTCCACCGGCAGCGGATCGCGCTTCCCCGCCGGGGTGCGCCGGTCGTTGGCGATCTGCTTGAGTGAGCTGCCGCCGACGTACTCCATCACGATGTAGCCGTCGAGGCTGCCGGTCCGCTGGTCGAGGTGCTCGACGAAGTTGTAGATGCGGACGATGTTGGAGTGCTCGATCTCCGCCAGGAAGCGGCGCTCGGCGATCGCCGCCGCCATCGCGTCCTGGTCACCGGTGTCCAGCAGCCCCTTGAGGACCACCCAGCGGTCCGAGACGGCCCGGTCGACGGCCAGGTAGACCCAGCCCAGCCCACCGTGCGCCAGGCAGCCCGCGACCTCGTACTGGCCGTGCACGATGTCGCCGGGACGCAGCTTGGGCACGAAGGAGTAGGGGTGGCCGCACTTGGTGCAGAACCCCTCGGTGCGGCCCGGCCGGTCGCCGCGCGCCCGGCCCACCGCCGCGCCGCACTCCCCGTTGCTGCAGAAGCGCTTGCGCTCGGGCACCTCCGGGTCCGCCAGGACGACCCCGGCCGGATCCGGCCGGGGCACCTGCGGGACCTGCACCAGTCCGGCGCCCAGCCTGCTCCGCCCGGAACTCTCGGCGGAGGAGCTGGAGCTGCGCACGGAGACCGAGCGCTCGGTGCCGCGCCCGGACAGCGAGCGGGAGAGCCGCCCGGAGACCGAACGGCGCGAGGAGCGCGAGCGCGCCGAGCCGCGGGAGGAGGTCCGCGCGGAGCCCGAGCGCCCGGAGCCGGAGGAGCGGCTGTCCCGCGCCGGGCCGGTCATCCCGGTGGGCGCCGCGCCCAGCATCCCGCCGGGTGCCACCACGGGCGCGAGCCCGCAGGTGCCGCAGTACAGCTCGCCCCCTCCCATGTCCTCGTACACGCCGTCGCACTGCGGCCGCTGGCACGGCCGCTCCGGTGCGCTGGTCTGCTCGCTCACTCCGCCCCCATGTTCATCGCTCCGCCCGCGGCGTCCCGGGTCTGCCGCCGGTGCTGCAGTGCCTCCTGTGTGGCCCGCTGGTAGCGCAGTACGGCGTCCTCCGCGGCCCGCAGGTCGCAGGGGGCGCTCCACAGCATCCGGCGCGCCGTGTCGTAGCGCTCGATGAGCAGACTGTCCTCGGCCAGACCGTGCTGGGCCACCTTTGCCTTGTACGCGTCCAGGCGGCCGCGCAGTTCCGCCCGCACGGCCAGTGGCGCGGTGACGGCGGAGAGCTGGGCGCGGGCCCGCTCCAGCTCGCCCTCGGCACTCACCTCCAGCTCCTCCAGCAGCGGTGAGAGCCGGTGCCACTGCGCGTACCTGCGGTGCTCGACGGCTTCGGCGAGGCGGCTGTGCAGCGCCGCGGGCGGGCCGCTGACGGCGGGCACCTCGCAGGCGGCGATCTTGGCCAGCACCTCGCCGCGCGCCGCGCGGGCCTCGGCGAGGGTGCGGTCGGCGCGGGTGAGCAGGTCGCGCAGCTTCATCAGCCGCTGTTCGGCGTCCTGCCGCACGGCGAGCACGGCGTCGATCTCGCGCCGTACCTCCTCCAGCGCGCGGGCGGCGCCGTCGTAGCGGGTGGTGTCCGGCCTGCCGCCGCCCGGCGCGCCGCTGCCCCCGGTCGGTGTCCAGAAGGCGAGCGGGTCCCGGAGGACCTCCTGGCGCAGCGCGGTGAGTTCGGCCGTGATGCGCTCCAGGTCGTCGGCGGACGGGTGCTCACCGGGTCGCATGCCCACCGAGTGCGCCAGGGAGCGCACGCGGCCCAGTTCGGCGGCGAGCATGTCGATCCGCGCCGGCAGCGCGGACCACACGGAGTCGGCCGCCGCCACCACGTCGAGTGCCTGCGCGTACCACCCGTTCATCCGCTCGACGAGCTGTCCGAGGGTCAGTTCCTCGGCCAGCTTCGGCGCCCCGGACAGGCCCGCCCCCGGGGCACCTGGCAGCCCCGCGCCGGGGACGGTGAGGGTGCCGCGCAGCAGCCGGGTCAGCTCGACCAGGTCGTCGCGGCTGGGCCAGCGGCGACGCTCCCGCAGCTCGCGGGCCTGGCGCAGGGTGCGCGCGTAGACCTCGAACCCGTTCCACAGCGCGGTGACGGCGGCCTCGGCCCGGGCCCAGCGGTGCGCGGTCGTCCCGGCGAGCTCGGCGCCCTCCAGGAGCCGGCGCCCGGCGTGGTCCTGGAGCGCCAGCAGGGAGGACTCCACCGCCTCGTGCTCGGCGTCGAGCCGCTCCAGCACCCGGTCGGTCTCCTCCCGGCTCATCACCTCTCCGGCGGCTCCCGCGGACCCCATCGATCACCTCGCTGTTCGACTCGTACTCACGGACCCGTTCCCACGAACCGGTACGCGGCGGCCACTTCGGCGGCCGCCTCGGCGGCCGCGTCCGCAGCGCGACCGCCGCGTCCGGTTCAGTCGCGGTAGAGCGGCTCGGGCGGTGCGGGCTTCTTCCCTTCCGTACCCATCATGTCGTCGGCCAGCCAGCGGTCGTAGGAAGACTTCCACTTGTGCTCGCGGTAGTCCTCCAGCACCTTGTTGACCCTGCGGACCAGATCCTCGTCCTCCAGGTTCATCGCGACGCCGTACGGCTCCAGCGTCTCCGGCTCCCCCACGAGTTCGACCGAGGGGTCCTGTGCGGCCTGCCCGGCGCCCAGGGCGCTGTCGGTGACCGTCGCGTCCGCCTCGCCGAGCTGCATGCGCACCAGGCAGTCGAGCTGGTTGGGCACGACGACCGGGCGCGCGCCCAGTGCCGCGTACGCGGGGCTCTTCATCATCCTCTCCGCCGTGGAACCCGCGGCGTAGCACACGTGTTTGCCGCGCATGCTGCTGTCGAAGCCCTTGACGCGCGCGTGCTTCTTGGGCACGACCAACTGCTGGCCCGCCTGGAAGTAGGCGGTGGAGAAGGCGACCTGCGCGCGCCGGGAGCAGTTGATGGTCATCGTCCGCACGACCATGTCCACATCACCGCTCTGGATGGCAGGGACACGCTGGTCGGTGGGGATGGTGCGGTAGACGATCCGGTCGGCACCGTCCTTCCCCAGCAGATCGCGCGCGATGGCCTTGACCAGGTCGATGTCGAAGCCCTCGATGGTGCCGGTGGACGGGTCCCGGTAGCCCCACAGATAGCTGTTCTGGTCGACACCGACAACCAGCTTGTCCTTCTTCTTGATCCGCTCGACCGCCTTCCCGGAGGCGCCGGACGGCTTGAGGCTCTCCGCGGGATTGCTGCCGTCCGCGCACTTCTCCGGCCGCGGCTCGGCCCCGGGCTCGGTGGCGGAGGCGGGCCGCCCCACCGCCGCGCCCGGGCCCGGACCCGGGCGCGCTGCTCCGCGGTCCGCCGAGGCGCCGCCCAAGGCTCCGGTGCCCGCGACCGCGGCGACCAGCACCGCCGCTGCGACGGCCAGACCGCCCGCGGCGACCGTCCACGGTCTGCGGGAGGCGCCGCCCGGCCGCACCCGTGCGAGCACCCGGCGGCTCCGGCGGCCCGGCGCCGGCCCGGCCCCGCAGCCTGGCTCCGGCCTGTCGCCGGGATCCCGGCCGGTCGTGGTGCCGGAGTCCCGGCCCGTCGCGGCCCCGGTGGCCGTGGCGCGTGCGCCAGCAGTGGCGTCCACGGTGCGTCTCGCGTCCGCAGCGCCTGCGCCTGTCGCGCCCGCCTCGTCCGCCGCACCCCGTGCGCCCGGTACGCCTTGTGTGCCCGGTGCACCCGCCGTGTCCGGTGTCTCCGCTCCCGATGCCGACATGGCGTCCCCCCTCCTCACCTGTACTCGCCGAGCCGCCGCCCGATGCCCAACACCGTGCCCACCGCTCCGAGCACGGCCAGCAGCAGCGCTCCCACCAGCAGCCCGCCGAACCGGCCACGGCCCGCCGCGGCGGCCTCCTCGAACTGGCGCTGCTCGTGCGCCGCGGCCCGGCCCAGGCTCGCGTCCGCCGCGTCGAAGCTCTCCCGCGTGCTGTCCTCGGCACCGATCACCCGGGCGACCGCGTCCTCGTAGTGGCCGCCGTCGTCCTCGGCCCGCGCCTGCCGGTGCCGCTCCTGCCAGGTCCGCACGGCCCGCTGCGCGTCCCGCACCGCGTCACCGCCGCTGCGGTCGTCCGCGACCCGGCGGGCCTCCCCCAGCAGCCCGCCCTCGGCGCGCCGTTCACCGGTGCCCGCGACCGCGGCCATCTGCTTGCGGTAGCTCTTCTCGTACGCCGCGCCGCCACCGCGCGCGACCAGCGTCATGTTCTCGTCACCGCGCGCCTGCAGGGTGCCTATCCACGCCTCGTTGAGAGCCTGCAGCGAACGCGCACCCTTGGTGTCGGACTCGTGCAGACCCGAGCGCGCCAGCATGTGCCCCGCCCCGAGCCACACCAGCAGCGCGAGCACGGCGGCGGTCGCGCCGAGCAGACCGCGGTCGAAGACCCGGTTGGTGCGGCGGTAGTTGCGGCGCTGCGCCCAGCCCAGTGCGGCGAGCGCCAGCACGCCGGTGCCGAGACCGAGCAGCGGCCAGCTCTCGGCGTCCGCGTAGTCGCCGCCCAGCTGCTCCGTCTCGGCCGTGTACAGCTTGCGGGCAGCGGGGAGCAGTTCGCCGCGCATCTTCTCGTTGGCGTACCGCAGATAGGCGCCGCCCAGCGGCAGGCCCTGCCGGTTGTCGGCGCGTGCGGACTCCACCAGGCCCGTGTAGACGGGCAGCCCGCGGTTGAGTACGGCGATCTGCCGCTCCGCGGTCGGCGACCCGCCGGAGGCGGTCGCCGCCTCGGCGAGCAGTTCGGACGCCTCGCGGATGTCCTTCTCATAGCGGCGGCGCTCCGAGCGGGGCTCGTCACCGCCCGCGAGGAAGCCGCTGGAGGCCGAGGTGTCGGCGTCGGCCAGCGAGCGGTAGATGTGCGCGGCGTCCGCGCTCAGCGGCTGGCTGTGGTCGACGACGGCGTCCGCCGCCGCCACCCGGTCGGAGACCTGCCACGCCGACACGGCCCCGAACAGCAGCACCAGCGCGACCAGGGCCGCACCGATCACCCGCAGCCTGCCCGGCTCGGTGGTCGCGGCCGCGCGCAGCCGCCGCACCCCCTCGGACCAGGCCGTGCGGCGCGGAGCCGGCGGCGCCGCGGGCTGCGGCCCACCGCCCGCCGCGGCCCGGTCCGGTCCCGCACCGGGCCCGTCCGGCGGCGCCGCGGACAGCGGCGGCGGGGCCGGTGGCACGGTCGGCTGCTGAGTCACGGCTGGAGCCCTCCCCCTCGGTCGCTGGCCGACACCCTGCCGCGTGCGTACCCTCCGCTCCGTTCCGCGCGGCCCCCGGCTCCCCTGCCCGGGACCGCGAGCGTCGGGACGCCCCGGCCGTGGTGCCCAGGCCAGCAGTATGGCCGCTGCGGGCAGCGGTGGCAGGGACTTGGCCGGGATCTTGTTCGGATCGCGACCGAATGCCCGACCCGGGCACGTCCCCCGGCATCTCCCGGCACGCCGATTCCGCCGGCCGAGAGCTGCCGCCACACCCGCTCCTGCCCTCCCTCACGCGTCCCGTCGGCCGCCCGGTTCCCGGCTGCCGCGGACCGGGGCGTACGAGGTGTACGGGGCGCTGGTGGTCCGGCCGCATCCCGGGCGCCGCCCCACCGCGATCCGCCCGGTGGCCAGGTGAGACGGAACAGATGACCGCGCGAGACCGGAATACTGGATTCAGCCATTAGTCTCCGCGCATGTCCAACGCGATCACAGCCGACGGGCTGCGCAAACGCTACGGGGAGACGCAGGCCGTCGACGGTGTCTCCCTCGAAGTGCGGCGCGGCGAGTTCTACGGCATTCTCGGGCCGAACGGAGCCGGCAAGACGACCACCATGGAGCTCCTGGAAGGGCTCCGCGAACCCGACGAGGGAACCGCACAGCTGCTGGGGTCGCCCTCCTGGCCGCGCGACCCGGCACTGCTGCGCCGGATAGGCGTGCAGCTCCAGGCGTCCGCGTTCTTCGAGCGGCTGACCGCCCGGGAGCAGATACGCACCTTCGCCGCGCTCTACGGCATCGAGGAGCCGCACGCCGACCGGATGCTGGAGACCGTGGGACTCGCCGAGAAGGCGGACACCCGGGAGGACAAGCTCTCCGGCGGTCAGGCGCAGCGGCTGTCCATCGCCTGCGCCCTGGTCCACGATCCGGAGCTGGTCTTCCTGGACGAGCCCACCACCGGCCTGGACCCGCAGGCCCGGCGCAACCTGTGGGACCTGCTGCGCACCATCAACTCCTCCGGCCGCACCGTGGTGCTCACCACGCACTACATGGACGAGGCCGAGAGGCTGTGCGACCGGGTCGCCGTCATGGACCACGGGAAGGTGCTGCGGGTGGGACCGCCGCGCTCGCTCGTGCAGGAGCTGGGAGTCGACACCCTGGAGGACGTCTTCCTCCAGTTGACGGGGCGGGAGTACCGGGAGTGAGAGCGTTCCTCAACCTGTCGCTGGCGATGGCACGCGGGCTGGGCCGCGACCGTGCGGCGGTCTTCTTCACACTGATCTTCCCGCTGATGTTCCTGATGCTCTTCGGCGCGCTCTTCAAGGACCAGGGGGCCGACAAGTCCGAGATCGTGCAGGTCGGCAGCGTCAAGGTGCTCGACGGCATGCCCGACAAGGAGCGCGCCGGGCTGCGGGACGTCCTGGAGATCGAGAAGACCGACGGTTCGGCCGCGGCCCGCCGCGAGGCCCTGGAGAAGGTCCGCAAGGGCGACGCCGACGCCGCCGTCTTCCAGCGGGACGGCAAGGTGGAGCTGCGCTACTCGGCGGCCGACCAGGTGCGCTCTGGCAGCGTACGGGGCGTGCTCAACAGCATCGTCCAGCAGGCCAACCAGCGTGCGACCGGGCAGCCGCCCGCCTTCGCGCTGCGGACCGGCACCGTGGAGGACGAGACCACCAAACCGATCCAGTACCTCACGCCGGGGCTGCTGGGGTGGGCGGTGGCGATGGGCGGTGTCTTCGGCTCCGCCTTCAACCTGGTGAGCTGGCGCCGCAAGCGCATCCTGCGCCGTCTGTGGCTCGCCCCGATCAGTGCGCGCAGCGTGGTCGGCGCCCGGGTCGGCGTGAACCTGGTGACCGCCTTCGCACAGACGGCGATCTTCCTGGCGGTGGCCTCGCTGCCCTACTACGGGCTGAAACTCGCCGGTGACTGGTGGCTGTGCCTGCCACTGGTGGTGTGCGGCACGCTGGCGTTCATGTCCATCGGACTGCTGGTCGGCTCGTTCGCCAAGACCGAGGAGGCGGCCAACGGGATGGCGCAGCTGGTCATCCTGCCCATGGCGTTCCTCTCCGGCGCCTTCTTCCCGCTGGACAACGCACCGGGATGGATCCGCGCGGTCAGCGAGTTCCTGCCGCTCAAGCATCTGGCCTCGGCCATGCAGGACGTCCTCACCCGCGGGGAGAGCTGGGGCAGCGCGCTGCCCGTGATGGGCGGACTGCTGCTGTTCGCCGCGGTGCTGACGGCGATCGCCGCCCGGGTCTTCCGCTGGGACGCCACCTGACCGGAAGCGGTGGGGTGCGGGGCCCGGAGGAGGAACCGAGGAGGGCCGGTCCTAGGTCCGCGGACCTCCTCCGGGCCGTCTGCGACCATGGACGGGTGATGGAGATTCCGCGCGGCAGTCTGGAAACGCAGACCTTCTACGAACAGGTCGGCGGCGAGGAGACGTTTCGGCGGCTGGTGCACCGCTTCTACCAGGGTGTCGCCGAGGACCCCCTGCTGCGGCCCATGTATCCGGAGGAGGACCTGGGACCGGCCGAGGAGCGGCTGGCGCTCTTCCTGATGCAGTACTGGGGCGGCCCCCGCACCTACAGCGACGCGCGGGGCCACCCGCGGCTGCGGATGCGGCACGCGCCCTTCACGGTCGACCGGGCCGCGCACGACGCCTGGCTGCGGCACATGCGGGACGCCGTCGACAGCCTGGAGCTGCCCGCCCCGCTGGAGGCCAAGCTCTGGGACTACCTCGTCTACGCCGCCGGCTCGCTGATCAACACCGCGGACTGACCGGCACCGCGGACCGCTCGCCGGCGCCGGGACGGTCCTGCCGGGGCGCCACCGCCGGCACCCGCCCTGCTGCGGCCCCTCCGCCGGAAGGGCCGCACAGGGGGGCGGAACGTCGTCGGCGGTGCCTCCCGGCGGGCCTGCTCCGGCGGGCCGCCTCCGGCGACCGGAAACCGACGGTCACCCACCGACGTACGACTCATACAGGCGTGACGCTCAGCCCGCCGCCCGCTCCCGGACGCTCCCGGCGGCGCACGGCCACCGACCCGTAGACCGTCCGCAGCCGCAGCCACGGCCCGGACTCCAGCAGCGCCGCCGGATCCGTCCCGCGCAGGAAACCGAGCGCATGCGCCGCGTGCGCGGCGCGCAGCGGCAGCTGCGTGCGCCCCAGCGGGCGGGACCAGATCTCCTCCGCGAGCGCGTCCAGGGTCTGCCTGCCCCGGCGCTCCGGCGGCAGCTTCTCGGCCCGCTCCCGGAACTCACCGACCGCGGCGGCCGCCACCGACCCCACCGCGTCCACCGGCACCCGGGCGAACTCCCGCCAGCCGCCGCGCGGCGGCAGCACACCCGCCCAGGACGGACCGGTCACGGCCTTCGGAACAGCGACGGCCTCCCGGTCCTCCTCGACGAGTTCCAGCAGCTCACCGGCGGCAACGGTGACATCGAGCTCCGCCGGCTCCAGCAGCCGCCCGGTGCGCACGGCCAGCACCTCGAAGCGGGCGGGCCTGGCGAACACCCCGGCCACCCCGCCACCCGCCTGGATACGCACCGCGGCGTTCTTCTCCCAGCGCACCAGCCGCTCCAGGAACGCGGCGAGCCCCGCCGCCTCCCCGGGGTCGGCGAAGACCAGCCGGTCAGCCGCTGTGGCTGTCATCGATGTACCCCTCCAGAAAGGAGCGCTCCGCGGCCGACAGCCGCCGCGGATAGCCCTCCTCCAGGTTGTACGGCACCACGACCGTCCGCGCCCGCACGAACGGGCGCCCCTCGGACTCGGGGTCCCTGATCTCGTAGCCGAACGTCACCGACGCCGCGGTCAGCTTCACCACCCACGTCTCCACCGTGACCGGATCCGCCTGGTGGACCAACTGCCGCAGATAGTCGATCTCGTGCCGCGCCACGACAGTGCCGCCCGTGAACGCCTGCGGATCCGTCTCCCGCGCCGCCCGGGTCAGGAAATCGATCCTGGCCTCCTCCAGATAGCGGAGGTAGACGACGTTGTTGACGTGCCCGAAGGCGTCCATGTCCGACCAGCGCAGCGGACACCGGTAGCTGTGCCGCACGCGCTCAGCTCCGGGTGAGCTTCTTGTACGTCGCCCGGTGCGGACGCGCCGCGTCCGCCCCCAGCCGCTCGATCTTGTTCTTCTCGTAGGACTCGAAGTTGCCCTCGAACCAGAACCACTTGCTCTCGCCCTCGTAGGCGAGGATGTGGGTGGCCACCCGGTCCAGGAACCAGCGGTCGTGGGAGACGACCACCGCACAGCCCGGGAAGTCCAGCAGCGCGTTCTCCAGCGAGGAGAGTGTCTCCACATCCAGGTCGTTCGTCGGCTCGTCCAGCAGCAGCAGGTTGCCGCCCTGCTTGAGGGTGAGCGCCAGGTTCAGCCGGTTGCGCTCACCGCCGGAGAGCACACCCGCGGGCTTCTGCTGGTCCGGGCCCTTGAACCCGAACGCGCTCACATAGGCGCGCGACGGCATCTCGACCTGGCCGACGTTGATGTAGTCCAGCTCGTCGGAGACGACCGCCCACAGCGTCTTCTTCGCGTCGATGTTCGCGCGGCTCTGGTCGACATAGGAGATCTTGACCGTGTCACCGACCTTGATCGAGCCGGAGTCGGCCTCCTCCAGCCCCTGGATCATCTTGAACAGCGTGGTCTTGCCCGCACCGTTCGGGCCGATCACACCCACGATCCCGTTCCGCGGCAGCGTGAAGGACAGGTCGTCGATGAGCACCTTGTCCCCGAACGCCTTGCTGAGGTTCTCCACCTCGACGACCACATTGCCCAGCCGCGGCCCCGGCGGGATCTGGATCTCCTCGAAGTCCAGCTTCCGGGTCTTCTCCGCCTCGGCGGCCATCTCCTCGTACCGGGTCAGCCGCGCCCGCGACTTGGCCTGCCGCCCCTTGGCGTTGGAGCGGACCCACTCCAACTCCTCCTTGAGACGCTTCTGCCGCTTGGCGTCCTTCTGGCCCTCCACCTTGAGGCGGGACTGCTTCTTCTCCAGGTACGTGGAGTAGTTGCCCTCGTAGCCGATGGCGCGGCCGCGGTCCAGCTCCATGATCCAGCCGGCCACGTTGTCCAGGAAGTAGCGGTCGTGGGTGATGGCCACGACGGTGCCCGGGTACTTGGCCAGGTGCTGCTCCAGCCACTGCACCGACTCGGCGTCCAGGTGGTTGGTCGGCTCGTCCAGCAGCAGCAGGTCGGGCTGCTCCAGCAGGAGCTTGCAGAGCGCGACACGGCGCTTCTCGCCACCGGAGAGGTTGGTGACCGGCCAGTCGCCGGGCGGGCAGCCCAGCGCGTCCATGGCCTGCTCGAGCTGCGCGTCCAGATCCCAGGCGTTCGCGTGGTCGAGCTTCTCCTGGAGCTTGCCCATCTCCTCCATCAGCTCGTCGGTGTACTCGGTCGCCATCTGCTCGGCGATCTGGTTGAACCTGTCGAGCTGCTGCTTGGTCTCCGCGACGCCGTCCTGGACGTTCTCCAGCACCGTCTTGGACTCGTCGAGCGGCGGCTCCTGCAGCAGGATGCCCACGGTGTAGCCCGGCGACAGCATCGCGTCACCGTTGGAGGGCTGCTCCAGACCCGCCATGATCTTGAGCACGGTGGACTTGCCCGCGCCGTTGGGGCCCACGACACCGATCTTCGCGCCGGGCAGGAAGCTCAAGGTGACGTCGTCGAGGATCACCTTGTCGCCGTGCGCCTTGCGCGCCTTGCGCATGGTGTAGATGTACTCAGCCAAGAGGAACCGTCCGGCAATCTGTAGGTAGTCGTACGCGGCCAGGCCGCGCGGGTCGTCATGCGGCAGCGTGCCGCAGGGTTGAGGTGCGGCCGCTCCAGCTAAGGCATACGCTCCCCATCTTGCCGCACCCGGGCCCCGGGCCGGAAACCGCACCTGCGCCCGGCACCTTGCAGCGCACCGGATCCGGCCGGACGCAGCCCTCCCGGACACGGAGAGCTCGGGAGCCGGGGCGGGCCGACCGCGGTCCCCGGGCGGGGGCCGGGAGCCGGCCGAGGCCGCAGCCCGGCGGGCGGCTCAGCCGCGGCGGCGCACGATCCGGAGCGTGGTCACTCCCACGGCCAGCAGCGCGATGGCCACGGCAGCGAACAAGCGGGTGCCGGCACCGCCGCCGGTCTCCGCCAGGTCACCGTCCGATGCCGGGACACCGCCACCGCCCACGGTCGCGGGCCGCTCGACCGTTGCGGGCGCGTTCTGCCGGGTCACTCCGCCACCGGCGGCGGCGGTCGTGCAGTCGAGAACACCGCTGAACGTCTTCCGGTACCCGTGGGGTCCGCGCACCGGGATCCGGTACGGCTGGTCCTCCGCCACCGGGACCGTCACGGTGCCGTGCCCGCCTCCGGCGATGTCCTCACGCTGCTTGCCGACCCGCAGCGGGAAAGAGGAGTCGCCGCCGTTGGAGACGGTGATGTCCACCCCGGAGTCGGCGCAGTTCTCCCTCGCCGTGGTGGCGGGGGCAGGCCCGCGCTCGGCCCAGTTGACCGTGGCGGTGGCGGAGACGGTCGACTGGCTCGACCCGGCCAGGATCTGCGCCTGCCCCCGGCCGCGCTCACCGGAGCCGGTGAACACCCGGCCCAGCGGCACCTTCGTGGCGACCTGCGCGGTCAGCGACCCCTTGCCTGCCTCCACGCCCTCGGGCAGTTCGAAGTAGAGCTTCGTCCCGTTGCGCGCCGTACGGACCCGCTTCCCCTCCCGGTCGACGATCCGCATCCCCTGGGAGGCGGCGTGCGGTCCGGGCGCCACGCTCACGGCGGCGGCGTTCGTGCGCACCGTCACCGGGCCGGGGCGCTCGGCGGTGCGGCCGGAGACCTCCGCCTTGTCGAAGGTGAGGGAGGCGCCCGGCTCGGACATCGACCGGGCCTTCTTCACGAGATGGTCGGCCAGCTTCCGTGCGGCGGGGTCGGTGGGGGTGATGTCGGGCGGCTCCGGGGGCCCCTCCCCCCTCCCCCCGCCCCTCGAAGCCCCGCTCGCGCCGTTCTCGGCCAGCCGCCAGATCGCGACCTGGGTGCCCGCCGCCGCGGTCTGCGGGGTGAGCCGCTTGGCGCCCGCGGACTTCGCCAGCGCCTGGAGGTCGTTGCGCCGCGGATAGGAGTGCTCGACTGTCCAGCGGATCTTCCCCGCGTTGCGGTTGCCGGACAGCGACGAGGTCTTCCACTCCCCTTCGGCGTAACGCGACTGCTCCTGTGTCGGGTTGAGCACGTCGAGTCCGTACGTCTGCAGGGTTCCGCCCCCGTCGACGGACATCTCGAAGAGCCCGGCGCCGACCGTCTGCTTCTCGCCGTCCGCCGCGACCACCGCCCGGCCGTGCGTGCGCAGGCCGTCGAGCGTGGCCACCGCTCCGCTGCGCTGCTCGGGTCCCCCGTCGGCGAACGCTCCGCCCGCGCCGGCTCCGGCAGTGGCCGCGGCCGTCGCCGGAGCCGCGGCCGCCGGCCCGACGGCACCTGCCGGGCCTGTCGCGCACAGCGCGGTTGCCGCCGCGACGACGGTGAGCCGACGGGCCGCCCGCGCCCGTACAGAAGTCATGGTCTTCCCCTCTTGGCGGACTCTCCCCCCGGCCGCGTCGTCCGCGAGTCGCCGGTCCACCGCAAAGCTCTGAACCCCCTGGTCAGTACGCGTGGGATGGTAAGGAGCAAAACGCCTCGCGATCCCCACGATTCACGGTGGCCACACATTCCGACTCGGAATCGTTATCGCCGAATCCGACGGACCGGGACGATCACGACGCGCCGCGCCGACCTGGAACACCGTCCTCCGCCAGCGCCTCGGGCAGGAGTTCACCATCTGGCACGGCCTCTTCCGGCACGGGATCGGGACCCGGTGTGCCGGCCCCGTCACCCGGCGCACCGAAGGGCGGTGGTCCTGCCGCGGCCACCGGGGGCCAGGCCGGTGCGGTGCCGCGGGTGGGCTCCGGGTTCGCGCGGGGCGTCCGCACGAACGCCGAGGTGCCGCGTGTCAGATCGTGCCCCACCGTCGTCGCGAGCAACTCGGCCGTCAGATAACGGCGTCCGTCCCGCTCGTCCTCCACGACGCGCAACTGGCCGCGGACGATGACGGGTTCACCGCGGGCGACGGACGAGGCGAGATGTCCGGCCAGTCCTCGCCAGGCCCAGACCGTGTAGAAGCTGGTGGAGGCGTCCGCCCAGCGCTGGTTCTGCCTGTCGAACCGCCGGACCGTGCTGGCCAGCCGGAACCTGGCGACCGGAAGTCCGGACGGCGAGGTCCAGTGGTCGACTTTCGTCGCCACGTTGCCGGTCACCGTCACATAGGTCTCGTTCATGTGCGTCTCCCCCTGGTCGCTGCCGATTGCCGCCGGTGGACACCGGCGGGTGCCCGAGCGCGCGGCGGCCCCGAGGCGAGCGACGTGCGGCGGTCCCGTAGGGGCCGCCGCAGGTCGTCGCCTCGGTGCCGTCGTGCGGATTCCAGAGTGGGAGGAGAACGAGGGGCGTGGGGAAAGACGCTCTCAGCTGTGGATTACTCGGAAGTTGTGCACAGCTCGCTCACACCGGTGGGTGACGCCGCGGTGTCGGTGTCGGTGTCGGCGCCGGCCTCCCGACCCGCGACATCCGACGCGGCCAGGTCACCGGAACCACCCCGACCACCCGGACCGCCGGCTCCGGAGGAACCTCGCCGGCCGCCCGCGAACGCTCCAGCTCCGGGACCGTCCACGCCGCCGACCCGGCCTCCGGCAACGGCAGCAGCGCCCTGGGCCCCGACCACCGCAGCGGCCTGCGAACCGATCCAGGGGTCCACCGGCCGCTCCTCCACTACCGAGTCGACCGCACCGGCGGCGATGGCGTACTGCTCCCGCACCTGCCGGTACCGCAGCAGCTCGGCGGCCACCGGCTCCAGCACCCGCGTCCCGCCGCAGCAGGCCGCCAAGCGGCGCAGGCGCCGCTCCTCCTCCAGCCCGTAGGTCCGGGCCGGTCCCCGCGCGGCGCGGCGACACGCCCAGGCGAGTCCCGGGCCGGCGAGGGTGGCGGCCGCGAGGAGAACGCAGGGCAGCAGCGCGGTCTGGTCGAACCCGTGGGCGACGACGGCGACGACAGCCACCCACACGGCTCCGGCCACCTGGAGGGCGAACAGCAGCCACTGCCCGGCGAAGGCGGCGGTGTGCCAGGTCGGACGCGGTACCCGTGGCCCGGAACCCGCGCTCCGGTCCGCGTCCGACGCCCCGGCCGTGTCCCGCGCGGGCCCGTCGGGCGCCGCGGCCGTCCTCTCGGGTGCCCCGTCGAGTCCCGGGGAGACCGGTGCTCCCCTCGACCCGGCCCCGGACCCGCACGCGGAGCCGGAACCGGAGTCCGGACCGTCCGCCGGAGCGTCACCGCCGAGTTCCGGGCCGCGGGCGCGGCCGGGGTCGCCCGCGCCGCGGGGGCCCGGAGCGCCGGGGGCGGACTGCTGACCGGGCACGGCCGCTGCGGTGGCGGATGCGGGCTTGGCCGCCTGCGGCGTCTCCGCTCCGTAGGGGAAGTCCGTCAGCGATGCCGTGATGGCGGCGGTCCGCTCCGCGTCCGGCCCGGCGGAGCAGGCTTCCATGACCTCGTCCAGTGCCTCGGGAAGCCCCGCGGCGCCGCGGCGGGCCGATTCGCGGACGGTGTGCCCCCAGGCGTCGGGCAGGCCGCTCGCAGCCGCGTCCGCCAGCTCCCGCACGGCCTGGGCTACCACCGGCCGTGCGGCCAGCGGCTGCTGGAGGGCGTCGCGGCGGACGCGGCCCCCCGGGACGGGGCCGTCCGGCTGTTCCCCGGCCTCCGCACCGGACCACTCGCCGCGCTCCGCAGTCGGCCTGGAGGCGTACCAGCGCAGCGCGCGCACCCAGGGGATGCCCGAGGAGTGCTCGGCCTGCCGCAGCCACGC
The DNA here is from genome assembly GCF_042869455.1 of Streptomyces sp. NPDC007025. Taxonomy (NCBI): domain Bacteria; kingdom Bacillati; phylum Actinomycetota; class Actinomycetes; order Kitasatosporales; family Streptomycetaceae; genus Streptomyces; species Streptomyces sp. NPDC007025. The sequence goes on from NZ_JBIAFT010000004.1 coordinate 131,174, forward strand.
CCGCTCCGCGGCCTGACCCGCTGCCGCCGCACCGACGGCGACGGCGAGCCGGTCCTCGAAGTCCTCGCGGGCGCGCTCGCTCAACCCGCCGGGACCGCCCTCGGCGCCCGGCCCCGGCTCGGTGTAGACGGAACGCAGCCGGTCCATCGCACCGTCCAGATCGGCGGTCAGCCGCAGGACCGCCGCCCGTTGCTGCGCGACGAACTCGCCGAGCTCCTCCCGCAGCACGTCGATGCCCTCGTGGGTCAGCGCCGAGGCGGACAGCACTACCGCGCCCGGTTCACCATGCTCGCCCAGTGCCATGCCGTCCTCGTCCAGCAGCCGCCGCAGATCGTCCAGCACGGCGTCCGTGGAGTCTCGGGTGAGCCGGTCGGTCTGGTTGAGGAGGACGAACGTGACCTCGGCGTGTCCGGCGAGGCGGCGCAGGTAGTCCTCGTGCAGCAGCGCGTCCGCGTACTTCTCCGGGTCCACCACCCACACCACGGCGTCGACCAGCTCCAGCATCCGGTCCACCTGCTCGCGGTGGCCCGGGGCGGCGGAGTCGTGGTCGGGCAGATCGACGAGGATGAGGCCGCTCAGCGTGCCGTCGTGCGTGCGGTGGCGTGCGTGCTGCGGGATGCCGAGCCTGTCCAGGAGCCCGTCGGGGCTGCCGTCGCTGTAGCGTCCCGCTTCCCAGGTGCAGGCCACCGGAGCGGCTGTGGTGGGGCGGCGCATCCCCACCTCGGAGAGTCGACCGCCGGTGAGTGCGTTGAACAGGGACGATTTTCCGCTGCCCGTCGCACCCGCCAGGGCGACGGTCGTGTAGGAGCGGGGCAGCCCCCTGCGGTTCGCCGCCTCGTCCAGCACGGTGCCCGCCTCGGCGAGCACGTCGGCGTCCAGCCGGGTACGCGACAGCCCGACGAGTTCGCGCAGGGCGCCGAGCCGCCGGCGCAGGTCGCTCTCCCCCGCATCGCGGCGCGGGTCCCGCCGGAGGTCTCCGTGCAGGTCCCGGCTGGCGTCGTTCCGGTCGTTCCGGTCGCGCTGCTCGTTCCGGGTGTTCCGCAGGGGCACCGTGTCGGTGTCCCGTCGCGCAGCACCGCCCGCGGTTCCGACGTCGTGGAGAGCGCCTCCCGCGAGCCTTGCGCGGCCCGGGCCGCAGCCCCCTTCGACACGCCGGGTGGAGTCCCCGGGGGCGCCTCGGGGCGCGGCGGCAGCCGCGGCACCGTCCGGCTCCGGTACGGCAGGAGCGGGCTCCGGTACGGCTGCTGCGGACTCCGGTACGGCTGTTGCGGACTCCGGTAGGCCAGGAGCGGGCGCCGGCTCGGCGTCGGCCGGGTGGGTTTCGGGGGCGGCGCCGGGGTCGGTGCCGCGCGGGGGTTCCGGCCAGGGCGTGCCGCGCCAGGGCGGGGTCGCGGCGAATCCCGGCCGGGGGTGTTCCGCTGCGCGGGCCGGAGCCGGTGTCGCGGCGGTGTGGCTGCGGGGGTTGGGAGCCCGCTGAGCGGTCTCCGGTTCGACGGCGCGCTCGGGGCGGGCAGGATGGCCGGGCGACGCGGAGGGCTCGGGGCGCGCGGCGGGTTGGGTCGGCTCGGCGGCTCCGGCCGGCGCCGTACGCGCGGTCGGTTCGGCGGATCCGGCGGGCTCGGTGCCTCCGACCGGTCGGCCCGGCGCAGTCGACTGAACCTGCTGGGCCTGCTGGACCTGCTGGACCGGGGGCGCAGGCGCTGTGGTCGGTGCGGGCGCGGCGTGGGCGGGGGCCTCGGCCTGCGCGGCCGGTGGGGCGGCGCGTTCCGCGCGTGCCCGGCGGGCGATGACGCCGTCGTCCCATCCGGAATCCGGTGCGGCTGCATAGGCGTGCGCGTCCTGGGGCTCTTCCTCGCGGTGCACGGTGCCGCTGCCGCCGGGGAGGTCGTGGCACTCGCGGCCAGAACGGTGCTCTGCGACCGCCGTCTCGGGGACCGGGGCCGGTTGCGCGTGCGCCACCGGGACAGCCACCGCTTCCCGGGGCTCAGGAGCCACCTGGTCGCCCCATTCCCCCGACCCGCCGGGTCCGCCAGGCGCGCCGGCCACGTCGGAATCTCCGGACACGCCGGCCCCGTCCACTGCACCCGGCCCAGGGCCCGGCACACCTGGCCTGCCTGGCGTGTCCGGTCCTCCCGGCACGTCCCGTCCTCCCGGTCCGTCCCGTCCTTCCGGCCGGCCCGGTACGCGTCCGCCCTCGGGCGGGCCGTCGACCGAAGCCTCCGACTGCTGGCGCGGCAGTTCCGCCGCCGCGACGTGGCCGTGGGCCTCCGGTCCGTCCGGGCCGTCCGGGCCGCTCCGCACGGGAGGATCCTGGGGCGGCGGCTGATCGTCCAGGCTCAGCTCCAGTTGCCCTTCGACGGGCTCGCTGTGCGGGCTGCTCCAGTCGTCGGGCCAACTGCCGGACCAGCGCTCGGGCGGCTCGCCCGCTCCGGGGTTGGTGGCATCGGTGGATGTCACTGCTGTCACCTCTCCATGTGCGCGCTCTGCAGACCGCGCGCGCCGTTCTCCGTACCGAGCGGTGCGCGCGTCGGCGGGAATTCTCGGGCGGTCACGTCCGTCCTGCTCTGCTCCTTGGGGCCGCCAAGCGCGTCCTCCGGCCGCTGCGGCCGGTGGAGTACCCGCAACTGGTGCGGCTCGTGGAGCCCGTGCGTTCTGGTGAGCTTGTCCAGCACCGAGAACGCGGCGATCAGTTCCATCTGCGGTCCGGGACCGGCGTCGAGCTCCGCCAAGGGGACGAGGCGCAGGTCGCGCTCCCCGTCCAGGACGCGCCGCACGCAGTGCTCCAGCAGCTCCGCGCACTGCTCGCGCAGTTCGTGGGCGCCCTCCTCGCCGAGCAGGTCCTCGAGTGCCTCGTCGGCGCCCGCGACCCGCACCCCGCCGAGCAGGGAGGCGGCCAGCAGGCCGACGACGTGCTCGGCGTCCTCCTCGCCGCACGTGGCGCGGCCCGCCGCCCGGGTCTCCTCCTCGGCCAGTTCCTCGACGCAGCGGCGCCATCTGCGCACCATCACGCCGATCCGGCCGACGGCCTCGTCGCGTTCGCTCTGACCGCCGGGGAGGAGCCGGCCGCAGCCCTCCAGGCCGGGGACGCCCCGGCGCAGTTCGGCGATCCGTTCGTCGGCGGCGGCGACCGCGCCCGACAGCAGTGCGGTCAGGCCCTCGGCGAAGGCGTCGAACAGTTCTTCGCCGTCGCTGTCGGTGGGGAAGCTGCGCCAGTGCTCGGCGACATCGCCCGCCAGCAGTTCCCCGTCGGCGATGCGGGTGCGCAGCCGCTGCCCGGCGGTCCGGTAGGCGTTCTCGACGTACCGGGTGAGTCGTTCGGCTGCCGCGTGCTGCGCTGCGGAGGAGCCGGCCAGGGCCGTGATGCGCGGACGCAGCGAGGCGAGCGTCCCGTCGGCGGTGCGGCTCGCGGCTGCGTACCGGGCGTCGGCGTCCTGGGCGTGCTCCTCCAGCCAGTCGCGCAGTCCGCTGACGGCGGAGACGGGCAGCAGCCCGGATCCGCCCGCCGATTCGGGCAGCTCCGGGATGGTGAAGCAGGGGATCCTCCCGAGCCCCGCCCGGTCGAGGAGCAGCCCGTACTGCGCCGTGATCTCGGCGGCCATCTGGTGCGGCACCCGGTCGAGGACGGTGGCGAGGGTGACGTCGTACTCCTTGGCGGTGCGCAGCAGGTGCCAGGGGATGGCGTCGCCGTAGCGGGCGGCGGTGGTGACGAGCACCCAGATGTCGGCGGCGCAGACCAGTTCGGCGGCCAGGTCCCGGTTGTGCGCGACGAGGGAGTCGATGTCGGGCGCGTCGAGCAGGGCGAGGCCGGGAGGCAGGCCGCTGTCGGTCTCGACCCGGAGGACGCGTCGTCCTACGTCCGGGTCGGCGTCCCACTCGTGCCCCCATTCCGCTTCGGCCGCGGTGTCCCGGCCCGGGCTCCGGCGGGGGTCCCAGTCGGTGGCCCAGCCGCTGTCCCAGTCGGCGGCACGGTCCGTGGGCCGGTCGGCGAACCGGTCGCCGCCGTCCACGGCACCGGTCGGGTCGCCGTGGCTGCCGGGCGTGTCGTGCGGGCCCGGGGCGCCCGGTCCGCCGAATGCGCCGGGAGCGGCGCCCATACCGGGCGCGGCGGGCGTCCCGGGCGGGTCCTGCCGGGGCGTCCAGGCCCGCTCCAGCCGAGGCAGCACCCGCTGCCCGACGAACCAGCCCCGGTCGTCCGGATGACAGACCAGCACAGGTGTGCGGGTCGTGGGCCGCAGCACGCCCGCTTCGCTGACCTTGCGCCCCACCAGGGAGTTGACCAGCGTCGACTTGCCCGCGCCCGTCGAACCGCCGATCACCGCGAGGAGCGGTGCCTCGGGAGTGCGCACGCGGGGGACGAGGTAGTCGTCGAGCTGGGCCAGCAGCTCGTCCCGGGACTGCCGGGCGCGCTCGGCGCCCGGCAGCGGGAGAGGAAAGCGCGCGGCTGCGACGCGCTCACGCAGTGCGGTGAGCGCGTCGAGCAGTTCAAGCCGTACGTCCAAGATCGCCACATGGTGCAGAATGCCCAATTTTGCGGCAGTTTTGAAGCTTATCCACGGTTGCGAGCGAGGAAAATGTGTAGTTTCAACACTGAAAGACACCTTTGAACCCGTTCACCCCGCATGACCCACCTGCCACCCCGCCGCCCCCATAACGACTGCGCAACACCCGCAACCCACACGGCCAAAACCGCTGCGTGAATCGCACCCGCCTGCGATTATCGGGACCGCTTCACGGAACCTCCACATAGCGTCGCGGCCGTGAAGCGAACAGGACGAGCCGCCAGGCCCCCTATCCTTGACACCGCCGGTCACGGGGGGCGGCGAGCCCGCCCACCCGCGACGGAGGACGGCCCCCGTAGCTCAGTGGATAGAGCAGGCGCCTTCTAAGCGCTTGGCCGTAGGTTCGAGTCCTACCGGGGGCACCCACTCAGCGCCCGGCCGGGCGCCCGGTGCCGTCGCTGCGGCGGGCTGGCACCGACCCAGCCCCCCGTGCGGAATCGGCACAGCTCTCCCCCTCTCCTCCCCGCAGGGGCGGCCCCCTGCCGCCGGCACCGGTCCGTCGAGCCGAAAGACATCCAATCCACCGAACGGATGACACCCGGGTTCCGCGGCCGGGAGATCGGCCCCCGCCCTGCCATGACACGCACCGGCATCTCGGACAGCTGGCCGAACCGCAGACCGGACGTGAGCGATCACGGCCGGGAGGGGTACTCAGCCCGCGGCCGGAGGCGGATCGAGGACGGCGTTGCGGGCTGCGAGCGCGAGAGCGCTCTGAGCGCCGAGGGACAGTCCGATCCGATTCCAGCGGAAGATGACGTGGTAGGCCAAGACCCGACGGATGCCCCGATCGAGAACACCTGCCGCTGCACCTTCCTTGAGTGTGTTTCCCGCGCGCCGGAAGGCCGAGGCCCACTCAGCAACGGGGTGCACTGCACGGTCTGGTGACATCTTGACCTGCCCCACGGTTCGGGTTCCAGCTGCGGTGGCTGACTGGCGCCGGGCCGGCCCCGCACCGAGGCCCGCCGCGGGAGTCGGTCCGGCTCGCCCGTCTTCCTCCGAGTGGGGAACCGGCCCCCGGCCCGGCGTCAACCGGCGAGCGGCCTCCGGCGTGGCGGGAAGGGGACGGTCACGGCTCCTGCGGGTCGGGCACCCGGGGCGCCAGGGCACGGCGGATGAACCGTCGTTGCCAGGGCACCTCGACCGCGCGGGCGTGGTACTTCTCCCGTACCCAGGTGACGGCCTCCTCGGGGTTCAGGCCCTCGAAGACGCACATCGCCGACAGTGCCGTTCCGGTCCGTCCGACTCCTCCGCCGCAACACACCTCGACACGTTCACTCGCGGCCCGTCGGTGAGCGAGGCGGAGTGTGCGCAGCGCGGTATCGGGGTCGGTGGGGAGCCAGAAGTCGCGCCAGGGAACCCACAGGGACTCCCAGGACGGCTCAGGCCGCCGCCGGCCGGTGAGGTGCACGGTGAGTGCCGGTGTCCGACCGGCCGGCACGTCGTGCCGCAGGCCCCGCCCCCTGATCATTCGTCCCGAGGGAAGCCTCAGCACCCCCGGGGCGCCGGATTCCCACACGTCACTGCTCATGATCTCCCTCCCCCTTGATCGACGGCCACGGAATGCGGGTCGCCGCGCACCGCGCCCATGGCGGCCGGGGTCGCGGCTGTCACGACCCGAGATAGCGCAGCACTGCCAGGACTCGGCGGCTGTAGGCAGTGGAGCGGTCGAGGTCGAGTTTGTCGAAGATGGCGTTGACGTGTTTCTCGACCGCGCTCTGCGAGACGTACAACTGGGCGGCGATGGCCGCGTTCGTGTGCCCCTGTGCCATGGCGGCCAGGACTTCGCTCTCCCGCGGCGTGAGCCTTTGCAGAGGGTCGGAATGGCTGCTGCGGGCGAGGAGTTGCCGCACCACCTCGGAGTCGAAGGCGGTGCGGCCGGAGCCGACGCGTTCCAGTGCGTCCAGGAACTCGTCGACTTGGACGACCCGGTCCTTGAGCAGGTAGCCCACGCCGGTGGCATCGGTGGTCAACAGCTCGGTCGCGTAGCGGTGCTCGACGTACTGCGACAGGATGAGCACGCCGGTCCCCGGCAGGCGGCGCCGGATCTCCAGGGCGGCCCGCAGCCCTTCGTCGGTGTGGGTGGGGGGCATTCGGACGTCGAGGATCACCGTGTCGGGTGGTCCGCTCTCCACCGCGGCCAGTAGTTCGGTCGCGGTGCCGACCGAGGCGGTGATCTCGTGCCCCTCGTCGGCCAAGAGCCGCACCAGACCCTCGCGCAGCAGTGTCGAGTCCTCCGCGATCATCAGTCGCACGGCAGCTCCGCGGTGATGCGGGTCGGGCCGCCGGCGGGGCTGTGGACGGTGAGGTGCCCGTCGAGGGCGGCCACGCGCCGGGCCAGGCCGAGCAGACCGCCGCCCGAAGGATCGGCGCCGCCCCGGCCGTCGTCCTCCACCCGCACCTCCAGCACATCACCCCGCTGCTCGACGTGCACCGACGTGTACGAAGCCCTGGAATGCTTGACCGCGTTGGTGACGCACTCGGCCACCACGAAGTACGCCACCGTCCGTACGGTCCGGGGCAGGCCGTCACCCACGCGCGAGGAGAGCCGCACCGGGATTCCCGCACGCGCGGCGACGGTCTCCAGCGCCTCGGGCAACCCGTCCTCGTCCAGTACCGCGGGGTACACGCGCCAGGCGACCTCCCGGAGTTGTGTCAGCGCCTGCTGGGACTCGGCGTGCGCCTGGAGCACCAGTTCCCGGGCCCTGGTCGGGTCCGTGTCGCGGCGTGCCCGGCCCAGCAGCATGCCGAGCGCCACGAGACGCTGCTGTACACCGTCGTGCAGATCGCGTTCGATCCGTCTCCGTTCGTCGTGCACGGCCTCGACCACCCCGGCGCGGCTGGCGGCCAGTTCACCGATACGGCGTTGCAGGACTTCGTGTTCGCTCCCGCCGGCGAAGCGCCGGGCGAGGTGTGCGTCCAGCGACGCCACCCCGTGCAGGCCCTGGGCGCACAGGAAGAGCAGGAACAGCCCGCCGAGAGCGGACAGCAGCACAGTCGCGGGATACTCGATCTCCGCGAGGACGAACCAGCCCCATGCCAGGAACGAGGCGTAGCCGGCACCGACGGCCGCGGCCAGCAGGACGACGCCGCCCAGCAGCCCGACGCCGCACCGCGCCGCGAGATAGGCGAAGGCGGCGCTCCCGCCGGCGGGCACGGCCGGGTCGGTTCCGTACCAGGCGGCCATCCGTCGGCGCTCCCAGCCGGCCAGCCGTCCGGCTGTGACCGCCACCCCGCGCGGCGGGCCGGTACCGGTGCGCCCGCCCGACACGGCGAGCGACCACAGACCGCCCGCGAGCACGAGGACCAGTTCGGCCACCGCTGACAGCGCACCGCAGAGAACCCCTACGGTCACCCGGAACCACCGGCGTCTCAATGTGCGCATAGCCCTCACGCTAGCCGCACCGAGTGCACCTGGGGACTGCGGAAAACCACACCCTTCCGCTGTGCCCTTCCCCAGCCGGCCGTGCGGCGGTCCGCATACCGGCCCGCCCCTGCGCTTTCTACCGTCGACGGCGTGATGAACAATTCTGCTTCTCAGCTGCCGGCCGGCGGCTTCGCCGGGTGGGCCGCCGATCTGACGGAATCCCTGGGCGCCGTGGGCGCGGGCGTGGCCATCGCGCTGGAGAACCTCTTCCCGCCGCTGCCGAGCGAAGTCATCCTGCCGCTCGCCGGATTCGCCGCCGCCCGGGGGGATCTCTCGCTGGCCGCGGTGCTGTGGTGGACGACCGCCGGCTCGGTCGCCGGCGCGCTGGCCCTCTACGCGCTCGGAGCCCTTCTCGGCCGGGAGCGCATGGTGGCGTTGGCGGCCCGGATCCCTCTGGTGAAGGTCTCCGACATCCAGCGCGCCGAGGCGTGGTTCGCACGGCACGGCACCAAGGCCGTCTTCTTCGGACGGATGATTCCCCTCTTCCGCAGCATGATCTCCGTCCCCGCAGGCATCGAACGGATGCGCCTTCCGCTCTTCCTGGCCCTGACCACGGCCGGCAGCGCCTTGTGGAACGCGCTCTTCGTCCTCGCCGGTTACCTGCTCGGCGAGCGCTGGCACCAGGTGACCGACCTCGCCGGGACCTACTCCACGGCGGTCCTGGCCGCCACCGCGCTCGCCGTTCTCGGCTTCGCCGTTCTCCGCCTGGTGAGGGCCGGAAGCGGCGGACGTCGCGCCGGCGGCTGACGGGTCTCCTGACCGGAATTCCCGTTCGCCGAATCCGATCCAGCTCTCTGCCCTCGAGGTCCGACCGGCATCCCGCGTCGGGCTCGCCCTACCGGAAGGAAAGACGTGCCGAAGAAATCGGCAACGGTGCGGATCGCACGATGGAGCGCCGCACACCCCTGGTCCGCCATCGGGCTGTGGATCGCGTTCGTCGCCGTATGTCTCTTCCTGGGGGGAGCGGCCGGCACCAATGCGATCAGCGACGAGGAATCGGGGGTGGGCGAGTCGGGCCGGGCGGGAAGAATCGTGCACTCCGGGGATTTCCCCGAGAAGCCCGAGGAGAACGTACTGATCACCGCCGAGGACGGCGGAGAGCTGGACCGGACCGCCGGACAGGCGGCGGCCGCGGAGGTGGTCCGGAGGATGACGGCGCTCGCCGAAGTGGAGAGCGTCGGCGATCCGGTCCTCTCGCCGAACGGCAAGGCGCTGCTGGTCCCCGTCACCATGAAAGGCGACACGGAGAACGCCGACAGGCGGGTCGGGCCCCTGCTCGAAGCCGGCGCGGCCGTCGAGGACGGTCACGAGGGCCTGCGGGTCGACGAGGTGGGCACCGGCTCCACGGCGAAGGGTCTGTCGGAGACCCTCGGCGAGGACTTCGAGCGGGCCGAGCTGATCAGCCTTCCGCTGACGCTGCTGATCCTGCTCGTCGTCTTCGGTGCGATCACCGCGGCGGGCGTTCCCGTGGTACTGGCACTCTCCTGCGTCGGCGCCGCCATCGGGCTCTCCTCGCTCGCCTCTCACGTATTGCCCGAGACCAGCGCGGTCAGCAACGTCATCCTGCTCATGGGCATGGCCGTGGGCGTGGACTATTCGCTCTTCTACCTCAAGCGGGAGCGCGAGGAACGCCGTGCGGGGAAGTCCCACGTGGACGCGATCGAGATCGCGGCGGAGACCTCCGGGCACACCGTGGTGGTGTCCGGCACCACGGTGATCGTGGCGATGGCGGGGCTCTATCTGGCCGACGAGGCGACCTTCGCGTCGCTGGCCACCGGTTCGATCATCGTCGTCGCCGTGGCCGTGCTTGCCTCGCTGACCGTGCTGCCCGCCCTGCTCGCCAAGCTCGGGCGCTGGGTCGACAAGCCCAAGGTGCCGGTGCTGTGGCGGCTGACCCTGCGGCCCGGCGAGTCGCGGGTGTGGCCCGCGCTGCTGCGCCCGGCGCTGTCCAGGCCGTTGACCACGCTGGTGGTGTCGGTGGGCGCGCTGCTGCTGCTCGCCGCGCCGGCCCTCGGGATGAGGCTGAAGCAGCCGGGCTCCGACGACCTCTCCCGCGACATCCCGGTGGTGCGGGCCATGGACCGGCTGACCGAGGCGTTCCCCAGCACGGGCACTGTGCACCAGGTCGCCGTCCGGGCACCCGCCGGCCGGGCCGAGGAGGTGAAGGCCGCATTGGAGGCGCTGCTGGAGCGCACCGCCGACGACGGGCTGTTCGCACACGACTCGACTCCGACGATCGAGGAGTCGGCGGACCGCCGAGTGCACACCGTCGACATCGGCACGCCCCACCGGCCCGAGAGCGACGGCGCCCGCGAGTCCCTGGACGTGCTGCGCGGCTGGGTGCCGCAGGCCGTGAACGACGTGCCCGACGCGGAGAGCGCGGTCGGCGGCAAGGTGGCACAGGGCGTGGACTTCACCGGGCATCTGGAGGCCCGGCTGCCCTGGGTGGTGGGCTTCGTCCTGCTGCTGACCTTCGTCACCATGGTGCTGATCTTCCGTTCGCTCGCGGTGGCGCTCTCCGCGATCCTGCTGAACCTGCTCTCCGCCGCCGCCTCGTTCGGTGTCCTGGTCGCCGTCTTCCAGCACACCTGGGCGGAGGGCCTGCTCGCCTTCACCAGCTCGGGCGCGGTCGTCTCGTGGTTGCCGCTCTTCCTGTTCGTCGTGCTGTTCGGGCTGTCGATGGACTACCACGTCTTCGTGGTCAGCCGGATCCGCGAAGCCGCGTCCGAGGGCGCCACGGTGCGGGCCGCGATCCGCGCGGGCATCACGCGCTCGGCGGGAGTGGTGACCAGCGCGGCGATCGTCATGGTCGGGGTGTTCGCCATCTTCGGCACGCTGAGCATGGTCGAGTTCAAGCAGTTGGGCGTGGGGCTCGCGGCGGCCATCCTGCTGGACGCCGCGATCATCCGGATCTATGTGCTGCCCGCACTGATGACGGCGCTCGGCCGGTGGAACTGGTGGCCCGGCGGGATATCCGGCAGCGGCGCGGCGGCGCAGGCCGAATCGACGTGCCTCGTGCCCGACGGCCGGCCGCAGCCCGCACGACTCGCCTCCCGGCAGTCGCACCGGCAGGGCGCACACCAGCCGGCCGGGCTCGCGCCGCCTGCCGGGCAGGGCGGCCATCCGCAACAGCAGCCGCGGCCCGGCCGGCACCGCCGGGACACCCCGTGAGCCGGCCACGGTAGCGCCCGGCCAGGTCAGGAGTCGGGCCCGGCCGCGGCCGTGAGGGCGTCGAGCTGGGTGAGGATCGAGGGGTCGGTGATCTGCTCGTCCTCGGCGAGAAGGAGCACTTTGCTGAGGATGATGCTCGTCATCCGGTCCTCGTCGGCGAACGGGAGGAAGAGCCGGCGGTGTGCCGTGGTGCCGAAGGAGGCGGGCACGACGCACAGGTGGCCGGCCGGTTCGACGTGGATGCTGCCGCTGGTCAGATGCACCCGGTAGGTGGCTCGGGTGCCGCGGACGACGGCCGTGTGCCCTTCGACGGCGACCCGGGCCAGGTCCAGGTCGGCGACGAGGGCCGCGAGCAGTTGTGCCCGGCTCGCCGCCCGCGCCGGGGACGCGTGGGTCTCCGGCTCGGTGCCGGCGACCGACACCACCAGGTCCAGGTCCCGCATGGCCTCGGAGAACGCCACCGGCGGTACGTCGGCCAGGGATACCGGGCTGCCGGCGCTGTCGGGTCCGGCCGGGGCACCTCGGCGGCCGGGGGCGGAAGGTCCGCCGGTCAGGAAGCGGAGCCCGCCCACGCGGACCTCGCCCATCCCGAAGTAGCCGCTCAACTCGCACTCCAGCGCCGCGACGAGACCACCACCGACGGTGCGGGTCGCCTGGTGGTCGTCGTACTCGCCGTGGGTGGACCAGCCCCGGCCGGACAGCAGTTGGCCCGCCACCTTGCCGTCGACCGTCTGACCGGCGAACCGCCAGGAAACGTCGCCTGCCTCGCACTCGGCCGGGGTGAGCAGATACAGCTCGCGGAACGCCTGTTTGACCGGCTGGCGGAGCCGGCGCCGCACCAGTTGCTGCTGCCAGTGGGCCAGCAGCCGCCGTTCGTGCAGTTCGACCGGGTGGACTGCGGTGACGGGACCGGTGGTGTCGACCTCGTCCAGCAGACCGATCGTTCCTGCCCGGTCCCGCCAGAGCAGCGCGGGCAGCATCGCCGCGCCGGCGGGCAGCGAGCGCAGCCGCTCCAGTTCGTCGGGCGCCAGCGCCCCGGCGGTGGCGACCAGCCGCTCCACCAGCCCCGTCCGCATCCGGCGGGCCTGCTCCCGCAACCGGTTCTGGTGCGCGCGCAGTTCGTGGTAGCCGGGGTCGGCGCGGACGGCGGCCGGCACCGACTTCAGTGTCCTGCCCGCCCGGCTGACCGTCAGGGTTGGGTCGGCTCCGTCGAATCGCAACGCGATCCGGTAGGGGCCGGCTTCCGCCTCGGTGGTGGTCTCGGCAGCGAGCCGCGCCTCGCAGTCCCATTCGAGCCGGTCGGCGTCCGGTGCGCCCGCCACCTGGGCCAGATGGTCGAGGGCGACGGCGATCGCGGCGGCGTGGCTGTGTCTGCGGTTCGGGCCCAGCTCGGCGCCCTTCTTCGCGGACGCGCGCAGTGCCAGATAGCGGTCGAGTACCGTCTCGTGGGCGGCGAGGGGCAGCATTCCGAACGCGGCGATTCCTTGCAGCGAGTGGTGTCTGACGCGCTTGAGCACCTGGGCCCGGTTCTCGCCCAGGGCCGCGGAGACGAGTTCGTTCGGTTCGTGTTCCAGCAGGCGCCGCGCGGTGTCCGGCCCGGCGTCCTCGACCGCGGCGAGGAGAGCGGCCCGGTTCTGGCGGGTGACGCCGTCCGGCATCGCCCGGATCAGACGCAGCAGCGGCCCGGCCCCTTCCAGGCCGAACAGCGGGAGCAGCGCGTCGGCGTCCCCGGCGCGCCGCCGCCAGCCGAACGCCCGGCGCTGTTCCTCCGGCGGCCGGTCCCGCAGCAGGTCCAGCAGGGCGGCGCGCTCCCCGCCGGTGAGTTCGGCCCCGCCCAGGTGGCGGGCCACCCGGGGATCGCCCTGCCAGGCCAGGGCCGCCCGGACGAAGCGCAGTCCGCGCGGGGCCGGCCCCTTGGGCAGCGCGTCCCAGTCGGCCGGTTCCGGTGCGGAGACGAGCCGCCATGTCAGCGCGTCGACGTGGGTGCGTACCGCGTCGAGGCAGGCGAGTGAAGGGCCGGTCGGCTCGCCGGTGGGTGAGCGGCCGGCGAGGGCGAGGCCGAGGTAGGGGTCGTCGGTGACGGCACGTTCGACCAGGTCCGCGTCCAGGGCACCGGCCGGGTACAGGGCGTCGAGGATCCGCGCGACGGTCTCCCGCCGCAGGGTGCCGAGCGGGGTGCGGATCAGGACCCGCAGCAACCGGATGTCGGTGGCGGCGACGGCACGCTCCGCCACCTCGTCCAACCGCAGCCGGTGCCGGACGTCGCAGCCGAGGAAAGCGGCGAGGAGGGCTCTGCGGTGCGCCGTCGGCCACGGTGCGGCCAGCAGTGCGGTGATGTCGTCGCCGCGGCCGGCGGGGAAGGCGGTGTCGTAGAGCACGTCGAGTGCGGCGACGATGTCGGCCAGGTGCGGGGTGAGATTGCCGAGGGCGCGGTCGTCGCCCTGCTCGATCCGGGAGCGGATCTCCTCGGCGAGCTCCCGCAGGCCTTTCGGGTCGTCGGCCCGCGCCGCTGCCCGAACCCGGTCCACCAGCCGCCAGAGCGCCTCGCGTTGCTCGCGGACCACGCCGCGGTAGTCCTCCGGTATGTCGAGGTCGTCCGCGGAGGGGGAACGCTCCACCGTGCTCAGCCTCCCGCCAGTGCGACCAGTCGCAGGAACACCACCGGCTCACCGGGCCGGGGCGTGATCTCCTCGTCGAGGTCCGCGACCTGCCGTCCGCCGGCGAAGACCGCGAACGTCCCCCGGGCGAAGGCCCGGTGCGCCCGGGACACCTCCTCGGGAACGTCCGGATCGGCCGGCTGCCGCGGCATCCTGATCACACCGGTGGCGGCCTGCGTCCGGACGTCGTCCTCGGACAGGTACTGGCGGTCGAGGGCGCGCCGGCTGCGGGCCGCGTCGGTGCGCAGCTCCCGGATCTGCTCCTCGACCGCCCGCCGGATCAGCTCGCGGGCCGTCGTCCGGTCACCGTCCAGCCGTACCAGCACCGTCGGCGGAGGGTCGCCGGACGGGCCCGGTGTCGCGCTGCGCACCTCGACGTCGATCATGGCCGCAACGGTAGCCCTCCCCTCCGACATCGGTACGTGCGGCGAGGAGCACGCGGGGGCGCGATACCTGCACGGATGCGCGGGCACCGAGCTGTCCGGTGGGCCGGCTGACCGGGACGACGACGGGCCGTGGCAGCGGGCTCGGATAGGTACCGGCAGCAGGAGCGCGGGACCGCGCGTGGCTGTTACACGTTCCGGACACAGTCCCGTGAACTCGAGCCGCACGGCGGCCATCACACCTCCCGTACGACGCACTCGCCACGGGTGCGCCGGGGAAAGCCCGGCGCCGGAAATGAGGATCCATGACCGCCAAGAGCAACCGCGCCGTCCGCTGCGCCGCCGCCGTGCTGGCCGCCCTCGCGGTCGGCGCCGGAGCGACCGCGTGCGACGCGTCGTCCGGATCGTCGGACAAGGCCGCTTCGCACTCGGGTTCGGCCGCCGGCTCCTCCTCCGGCACGCAGGACGGCGGCTCGCAGAAGGGCTCGCAGGACGCCGGGGACGGGGTGAAGAAGACGGCCGTCAAGGGCTCGCGGACGGACGCGGTGAACCCCGCCTCCGCCCAGGCCCGGGAGAGCAAGCGCTGCCACACCGGTGAACTGCGCTACTCCTGGGGCGGTCCGCACGGCGGCGCCCCGGACATGGAGGCCGACTACCAGCAGATCGCCTCGATCCGGCTCACCAACAGCGGCGGACGCACCTGCACCGTGTACGGCTTCCCCGGCATCCGTCTGGTCAGCGACTCCGGCGACACCTGGGATCTGCGCCGTTCCTCGGACAAGCCGAGCACCCTCACCCTGGACCCGGGTGACGACACCGCCATGGTCTCCATGAACGTCCTGCCGCTGCCGCACGACATGAAGGGGCCCAAGCCCTTCAAGGTGAGCAAGGTCCTGCTGACCCCGCCCGACGAGACCACCCACGTCACGCTCGACTGGCCCTACGGCGGTGCCCTGGTCGACCAGTCCGGCGCCACCCGGCCCGGCACCTTCGTCAACCCGGTCGGCGTGGGCTGACCCCGCCGGGCCGCTCCCGCCGGCCGGTGGCGGTTCCGTCGGCGCCGACCGCGGCCCCGCCCGGACCGGAGGCGGGGCGGGGACGGGCATCCGCTCCGTCCCCGCCCCGCCTCCGGTCCTTCAGGTCGGCCGCGCGGCGGCGCCGCGCGTGCGTGTCGGGCGGGTGTTCAGCCGACCGGGTCCTTGGCCGGTCCGGCGGGCTGCCCCTCCGCTGCGGCCGCAGGCGCCCCGGCGGGCTCCGGCTCCGGCTCCGGCTCCGGGGTCCTCGGCTTCCCGGCGTACGGGCTGCGGCCCAGTTCGGGGAAGTCCGCCTTCAGCGCCCGGAGCAGGCAGAACATGACCAGGAAGGCGATCACGAAGAACGGCAGCCCGATGACGGTGATGACCTGCTGGAGGGCGTCCAGCCCGCTCTTGCCGGTGGCCGCGAGCAGGGTGCCGCCGACCACGCCCTGCATGACGGCCCAGAAGACGCGCTGCCGGGTGGGGGTGCGCTTCTTCTCGTCCGCCCGCTCGCACAGCATGTCGACCACCATGGAGGCGGAGTCGGCGGAGGTGGTGAAGAAGATGACCACGATCAGCACCGACAGCGCCGAGACGAAGGTGGCCGCCGGGTAGTTGTCCAGGAACGTGAAGAGCGCGCCGGGCACGTCCCCGTCGTCCACGACCGCCTTGACCAGCCCGCCCGGGCCGTTCATCTCGATGTCGAACGAGCCCATGCCGAAGATGCTGAACCAGATCACCGTGAAGGCGGTGGGCAGCCCCAGCACGCCCAGGACGAACTCCCGGATCGTGCGCCCCTTGGAGATGCGGGCGACGAAGATGCCGACGAACGGCGACCAGGTGATGGTCCAGGCCCAGTAGAAGACCGTCCAGCTCCCCTGCCAGCCGGTGTCGGCGAAGGTGTCGTTCCAGAACGACAGCGGCACCACCGAGCTGAGGTAGGTGCCGGTCGATTCGACGATGCCCTTGGCCATGAAGAGCGTCGGCCCGGCGACGAGAACGAAGACCAGCAGGCCGACGGCCATCAGGATGTTGACGTTGGACAGCATCTTGATGCCCTTGTCCAGGCCGCTGACCACGGATGCCGTCGCGATCGCCGTCACGCCCGCGATCAGCAGGACCTGGACCAGTTTGTTCTCCGGAACGCCGAAGAGTTCGTTCAGACCGCTGTTGATCTGAAGGGTGCCCAGGCCGATGGAGACCGAGACCCCGAAGAGGGTGCCCACGACGGCCGTGACGTCGACGGTCTTGCCGATCGGGCCGCTGATCCGGTCGCCGAGCAGCGGGTGCAGGATAGAGCTCACCCGGAAGGGCAGGCCGCGCTGGTAGACGAAGTAGGCGAAGGCCAGCGCCGGGAGGCAGAAGATGGCCCAGGTGTGCAGGCCGAAGTGGTAGAGGGCGAACGCCATCGCCCGTTCGGCCGCCGAGTTCGACTCCGGCTTGACGCCCTGTTCGGGCGGGTCGGCGAAGTGGCTGATCGGTTCGGCGACCCCCCAGAACATCAGGATGGTGCCGATCCCCGCCGCGAAGAGCATCGCGAACCACGCGCCGTTGCTGTAGTCGGGGCGCGCGTGCTGCCCGCCCAGTCGCACGTGCCCGTAGCGGCTGAGCGCGATCCAGATCAGGAAGAGCACGAACGTGGTGACGCCCAGGATGTAGAACCATCCGAGGTTCGTGAGGATCCAGTCCGAGGCCGCGGTGAAGACGCTGTCGACCTGGTCGGTCAGCGTGATGGTGGTGGCGACGAACAGGACCGTCAGCGCCGCCGAGGTGAAGAAGATGACCGCGTCGGTCCGCAGACCCAGCCTGCGTTGCAGCTTGTCCAGCATGGAGTTGTCCCAACAGACGGGGAGGGAGTGCACTGAAGCGCGCCGGGCCGGGCTGATGCCAGAAGATGTGCGTTCGCCAATGATCGCCCCGGCCGCGTTGAGCGTTGATGGTGGCACTCCCGATCAAGCACCGCACCCCCTGGACCCTTCTGTTGCACATTCGTGATCATGTGTGTAACTGCCCTGTGCGGGAGCGGTGTTGACTTCCCGACAGCTGTGGCGGGGGCGGAGGTCACCGGCAGCCTCGGGTGCGGGACCGAAGAGGTCGGAGCACTGTCGGCGCGGTCGCGCGTGCACGGCATCTGGGCGATCCGCACACATGAGCAAAGAGGAGAAGTACGAACGGCCGACGGGCCGCCGGCCGCCGGGTGCGGAGCCGAACGGCACCGGCGGCCGGGTTCGCCGGCCGCCGGTGCCGTTCGGCCGGCAGTGCGGGGAGAAGCTCGGATCTCCTCGCCGATCCGGGGCGGCGGCCGACGCGGTGCGGTCGCTGTGTCCGGTGCCGCCTCAGCGGCGCAGGTCGTTGTAGACCGTGGCCCTGGAGACCCCGAGAAGGCCCGTCAGGGCCGGCACCGCGCCCTTGAGTTCGAGGTAGCCCTGCTCCTGTACGGCCTGTACGAGGGCGGCGCGGTCGGCGGCGGCCAGGGCGCGCGGGGTGGTGCCGCGGGCGGCGGCGAAGGACTCCGCGACACCGCGCAGTTCGTCCAGGGTGCGGGCGCGCAGGGTCTCGGTGACAGGCGGCCGGTGGTCCTCCGTGTGCAGCAACTGCTCCAGGCCGCGGGTGAGGGTGGAGAGCAGCGAGACGTCCAGGTTGAGGCAGACAGCGGCGACATAGCCGCCCTCGCTGTTCCGGATGCCGACCGAGGTGCTCTTGGCGGGGCGGCCGTCGGGGAACCGGTTGGGGTAGTTCTGCAGGACCTCGGGGTGGTCGGGGTCCGCGATCCGGGCCAGGCCCAGTTCGGTGGCCGGGTCGCCGATCCGGCGGCCGGAGAGGTTGTTCTCCACGGCGCGCACCGCGTGGTCGGGGTCGCGCAGGTCGTGCAGCACGGCTTCGCACAGGCCGGGGAACATCCGCCCGACGGCGGTGACGATCTTCTCCGCCTCGCGCAGCAGCAGTTCGTCCTCGGCGTCGCTCACGGTGCCTCCTCGATGATCTGCGCCGTCGCCGTCGGCGCCTTGAGGGCCGAGCCGGTGAGGATGACGACCGTGGTGCCGCCCGGCGGCAGTTCGCCGCGCGCCGCGAAGAGATCGACGGCGGCCGCGGCGGTGGCGCTGGTGGGCTCCGCGTAGAGGCCGGTGGCCGCGAGGCGGCGCAGGGCCGAGGCGATGTCCTCCTCCGGGACGGCGGCCGTGGTACCGCCCGAGCGGCGGACGGCGGCCAGCACTTCGGGGAGCCGGACGGGCTCCTTGATGGCCGTCCCCTCGGCCAGCGTCGGACGCCACCGCCCGGACGCGGGGGCACCCTGTCCGGCCCCCCGGGTCCCGACGTCGGCCCCGGCGTGGAACGCGGCGTGCAGCGGCGCGCAGTTGGCCGGCTGAGCCACCAGGAGCCGGGGCAGGGCGGCGATCCGCCCTGCGGCGAGGAGTTCGCCGAACCCCAGATCGCAGCCCAGTACGGTGCTGCCCGCGCCGGCGACGGTGACCACGGCGTCCGGGGCGCGAAAGCCCAGGTCCTCCCAGATCTCGTAGGCCAGCGTCTTGGTGCCCTCGAGGAAGTACGGGTGCCAGTTGTGGCTCGCGTAGACGGTCTGCTCGGCCCGGCGCAGCGCCGCCGCGGCTGTCGCGTCCCGGTCGCCGTCCACCGGGGTCACCCGGGCCCCGTAGGCGGTGGCCTGCAGCGTCTTGGCGGGTGAGGTGTGCGCGGGGACGAGGATGGTGGCGCCGACGCCGGCGGCGGCGCAGTACGCGGCGACCGAGGAGCCGCCGTTGCCGGAGCTGTCCTCGAGAACCTGGTCGACCCCCTGCGCGGCCAGCGCGGAGATCATCACGCTGCTGCCGCGGTCCTTGAAGCTGCCGCTCGGGTTGAACCACTCCAGTTTGAAGCCGACCTCGACGCCGCCCCAGGTGCGTGCCAGCAGCGGAGTGCACCCTTCGCCCAGGCTGACCGGGGGCAGCGGGGGCAGCGCGGCCCGGTAGCGCCACAGCGACCGGTCGGCCGTCACGATGTCGGCCGGCCCCGGCGCGCGCGCCGGCGAGACCAGCAGCGGTGTGCCGTCGTCCCCCCGCCAGCGCAACGGGTCCAGCGGGTAACGGCGGCCGGAGCGCGGATCGCGCAGGTGGCGCGCCGGGGCTGCCGGGGGTGCTTGGGGGGCGTCCTGGGAGGAGGTGGACATGAGAACTGCTCCCTTGCCGGAGGTTCCGAGGGACCGCACGCCCAAGGATTGGACGCAGCATCTAAAATTAGACGCTTCGTCCAGGCAGCGCCAGGCCCGGCCAACCGGTAGGGTCACCCGATCATGGAAGCGGATACGCAGGTCGAACTGGTGGCGATACCCCCGGGGCGGGTCACCCTGTCCGACCGGCGGACGCGGCGGAGCTGGTCGGTCGACCTCGCGCCGTACCGGCTGGCCGCGCACCCGGTCACCCAGGAGCTGTACGCACGGATCACCGGCGAGCGGCCGAGTACCGCACACGGGGACCGGCTGCCCGTCGAGGGCGTGAACTGGTGGGACGCCGTACGGTTCTGCAACGCCCTCTCGCGCCAGGAGGGCCGCACCCCCGCCTACCGGCTGCGGGGCGCCCCGAACGGCATCGCCGGGCACCGCGGGGACGAGGGCGGGCACCGCACGGACGACGACGGCTCCGGCGTCGAGTGGGACCGCGACGCCGACGGGTACCGGCTGCCGACCGAGGCCGAATGGGAACACGCCTGCCGCGCCGGGACCTCCGGACCGCGCTACGGGCCGCTGGACGAGATCGCCTGGTACCGCGGCACCTCGCAGGAGCGCCTCCACGAGGTGGGAGGCAGGCTTCCCAACGCGTGGGGCCTGTACGACATGCTCGGCAACGTCTGGGACTGGTGCTGGGACCTGTACGACCCCGAGGTGTACGGCGGCTACCGGGTGCTGCGGGGCGGCGGCTGGTTCGACGAGCACTGGAGCTGCCGGGCCGCGGTGCGGCGCCGCAGCCATCCGTCCTTCCGGGTGGACGACGTGGGCTTCCGGGTCGCCCGGGGCTGCGCCGCGGGAGGCGACGGGGCCGTCGGCGGTTGCGGCACCCGGCGGGCACCCGCAGGCTGAGGACAGCGAAGCCCCCTCGGACCCTCAGCGCCTCTCCGCGTCCCTCAGCCTCGTGCACCTCCGCATCCCACCGCCCGCGATGCCCGTGCGACGGCACACGGCGTCCGTGACCGCAGGGAGTGTCCATGAATGCGCCCACAGCGTCGGCATCCCGCCTGCGGCACCCCCGTCCGGACGGGCCGGTCCGCCCCGGCCCGCGGAGGTGGCCGGCACCGCGCGCGTGCCGGGGCGCGGGCGGGCGCGGTCCCGCATGAGCGGCCCGGCGTCCGCGCGCAGGGCGGCACCCGCGAGGGCCGGGGGCGCCCGTCCGGCGGCGGTCGTCCTGCGCACGCTGACCGCGTCCTGGTACCAGGACGGACCCGAGGAGCCGCTGGTGCGGCTCCCCCACACGAGTTCGGGCCGGTGCCGGGCCGTGCCGGGGTGCGGGCAGCCCCGGGCCGTGCTCTTCGGCCGGGACGGCACCCTCGTCGAGGAGGTGCCGCACAACACCGATCCCGGCCGGATCCGCCCGCTGGCCTCGGCTCGCGAGGCGCTGGAGGCGCTGCGCACCGCCGGAGTCCACGCGGGGGTGGTGAGCAATCAGCCCGGCATCGGACACGGAGCCCTGCGACTGGAACAGCTCGACGCGCTGCATGCGCGGATGGAGGCGCTGCTGGGGCCGCTCACGGTGACCGCCGTGTGCCCGCACCGGCCGCAGGACGGCTGCGCGTGCCGGAAGCCGGAACCCGGTCTGGTCTTCGCCGCGTGCCGGGTGCTGGGCGTGCCCCCGGCGGAGACCGCGGTGGTCGGAGGGCGCACCGCCGATCTGGGTGCCGCACATCGGGCGGGTGCCACCGGAGTGCTCGTGCGGGCCGGGCACGTCGGCCGGTCCGGGGCTCCGCCCCGCACGGCCGCGCGTCTGGATGCCGCGGTCCGGGCCCTGGTCGGCGCCCCGGCGGGACGCTGACCGGACCGGAGGCCAGAGTCGGGTACGGCACGGATCGTCGCCGGGGCGCATCATCCGACGATCACAACAGCATCTGACCGTTTTGAGAGCTTTTGTAGGCATGAGAGGCTTACTAAGGAGGCTGTGTCGGGACCGCACGCGGGTTCGCCGCGCTACGAGCGGAAATCCCCGGAACTCCGAAGGGAGCCGCATCATGACGGCCGAACTGAACGGCACACGGGTGGCCCTGCTCGCCACCGACGGCGTGGAGCGGATCGAACTGGAGCAGCCGCGCGGCGCGCTGCACGGGGCCGGGGCGCGGACCGAGGTGATCGCGCTGCACACCGGGGAGATCAACGCCCGCCAGATGGACATCGACCCGGCCGGCACCCTCACGGTGGACCGGACGGCCGCCGACGCGTCCGCCGACGACTACGACGCGCTGCTGCTGCCCGGTGGCGCGATGAACCCCGACCAGCTCCGCACCGATCCCGACGCGGTCGGCTTCGCCCGGGAGTTCATGCGCGCCGGCAAACCCGTCGCGGCCATCTGCCACGGTCCGCTGACGCTGGTGGAGGCGGAGGTGGTCCGCGGCCGGCGCCTGACCTCCTGGCCCAGCATCCGCACGGATCTGCGCAACGCGGGCGCCGAGGTCGTCGAGGAGGAGGTCGTGATCGACGGGAATCTCGTCACCACCCGCGGACCCGACGATCTGCCGGCCTTCTGCACGGCTCTCGTCGCACAGCTGGCCAGGGCCAGAACCCCCCAGTTCGCCTGACCTTCCGCACCGGCCGGCCGCCCCCGGGCACCGTGCGTGCGGCCGGCCGGCCGCACGGACGACGGCCCGCCGCTCCGGGCTCGGCAGCTCGACAGCCCCGGCGTCAGACGGCTGCCCGGCCGGATCCCCCTGGCAGGAAGTGGACCGCTCTCGCGTGCCGCAACCGGGTGCGGAGGAGGACCGGGAAGCGCGGTGCGGGCACCGTGAGCACGGGGCAGCGGGCGCGGGTGAGGACGCGGCGGGCCGTACCGCCGCGCCCGAACAGCCCCCAGCGCGCGCCACGCACCCCGATGACCAGGCGGTCGTCCGGACGGTCGGCCGTCGCGCACAGGGCGCGCCAGGGCCGGCCGCGCACCAGCCGCCGCTCGACGTCGGCCACCTCCGGAGGGTCACCGCCGAACGCCTCCTCGAAGGCGCGGTCCAGCCGCGCGCGGGCCTCCCGGCGCCAGTTCTCGGCCCAGATCCGGTCCGGCCGCAGCACGTACCCGGCTTCGCCGCGCGGCGGCTCCCAGGCCAGTACCGCCAGCAGCGGGCGGCCGGTGTCGGCCGCCTCCCGCGCGGCGGCGCGCAGCGCCGCCAGACTCGCGAGCGAACCGCTCACCCCGACGACCAGCCGGCCCGGTCCGGCCGCGCCACCGCCGCCCCTCCCCGCCGTCGCTCCGCTCCGTCCGGCCGCGCCGGATCCGCCACTCATCACTCACCCCTCCTGCGTGTCGTCCCGTCCGATCTCTTCGCCGTCGCAGCACGTCCAACAATCACTGCACAGCGGAGTCTGGTCCTGATTGGACTGATACGAAAGGGCCAATACGGTGAAACTGGCCTGCGAATGCCGTGCACGGTGGCGCCGCGGCGGATCCGTGCGCGCCGCCGGGTCCGTCCGCCGCACGGGCCGGCCGTCCCGCCGTTTCGGCGTCCGGGGACGCGGGACGCACGCCCCGCGCCCCGCGAGGCGCCGGCAGGCGGCCGTCCGGCCCCGTGCCGGCGGCCACCTGCCGAGCACGGGCGCGACCTTCGGTCGCCCGCTACGCGTGCCGTCAGGCCGTGTGGCCGGCGGGCTCCTCCGGGTGCGAGTGCGGGCGGGCACCTGCCCGGCCGCCCGCCGGGGCGTCCGCCCGCCGGGAGTCGGCGTCCCGGCGGAGCCGCCCGGCGTCGTGCGCGAGCGCGTCGACGCACTCCGCGAGTTCGGGGTGTCCGGCCAGGTGCGGACGGCTGTCCAGCAGCGGGCCGACCAGCCGCGCCGCGTCGCTGTCGGCGAGCGCCCCGGCGAGCGGCGTGCGGGATGCGGCGGGGAGGTCGGGCAGCGCGCTGATCCGGCCGGCGAGCTGGCGCAGGTCGAAGGCGCGGCCCCGGGCCCAGGACGCCATCGTGCGGTCGGCCGCCCGGCGTTCCCGGGTGGCGCGCACCCGCTGTTCGCCGGTGGCGCCGGGGACTCCGGGACGGCCCCGCAGGTAGCGGCGTTCGGCCGCCTGCCTGCTGGCGACGCCGAGCGGCGCGGCCAGTTCGGCCCAGCTCGCCCCTGCCGTGCGGGCGGTCTCGATCAGCGCGGTCTCCCAGCCGGCGAGTTGGTCGCGCACCTGCCGGAGCGTCAGCAGCGCGGCCAGCGCCTGCTGGCAGTCGGCCGACGGGAGGGCGGGGGGCGGACCGGGGGGCGCGCGGTGGCCGGCGGAGGCCGTCTGCGCGCTGCGCACCGCGTCCTGGATCCGGTGCAGCGCCGTCGCGGCGGCGGGGAAGGAGACGGGTGCGGGACCGCTCCCGGCGGTCGGTACCGACTGTGTCGGCACCGGCTGTTCTTCAGGTGTGGGCACGGGGATCCTCCCCCTCGCACGTCGTCCACAGGGCGACAACCGCACTTGTCATCATTCTGACGACATGATACAAGGAGAACGAGGTGCAGCGCATAGGCGGAACACGGAGAAACTGCCCAGGCTCATCGGAGGTGTTCGTAACAGTGATGCGCACCGATCCGTGCCACGAGCCCGACCGCCGCACGCCGCAGTTCACAGGCGCGAGCGGCAATCGGCCCCGGCCGTCCGCGAGTCCGGCGGACGCGCGCCGGTGCGGCGCCGCGCTTCGTCGAGCGGGCGACGTACCCGCGCTCCACCCGCCGGGGGACGCCCCGGACGCGTTCGCCACCGAAGCCGGACGCAACACCCCCGCCGGCCCGGCGGAACCCCGCCGCGCGGCCGCCGACACTCTGCGCGCCCGGCGCAGCGGGCGGCCACCGGACGTCCCCGGCACGCGGCCGGCCACCACCCGAGGCGTCCACGCCGCTCACGCGGCGGACGCACCTGGCCTCCGGCGGCCCGCACCCGCCGAGGCCGTCCACAGCACCGCCGGCGACGAAGCCGGACGCACGCGGATCAGCTACCGAGTCCACTGAGTTCTCGCGACGGCGCGGCGCCGAGCACGGCGGCGGCCCGCGGGAGAGGAAGAGCGCTTCCCCTCCCGCGGCCGATCCGCCCGTCCGGCGTACGAGAAGCCCGTCGGCCCGCTCCCCGGAAACGCCACCGGGACCGGGCCCGGGACGCGCGCCGCCTCAACACAACCGGAGACCGAGACGTGTCACTGACGCAGATCAAGCCCCAGGACGCCCCCGTCACAGCGGCCATGACGTACCACCGGCTCGTCGAGCAGGTGCGCTACGACGGCGCCTACCCCACCCGCGAACGGGCCGACGCGGTGATCCACGCCGTCCTGACCTCCCTCGGCCGGCGCCTGCCAGAGGAGGAGCGCACCGAACTCGCCGACGTGCTCCCGGAAGAGGCCGCGCGCTTCCTGACCTCTGCGGCCCGCGAGCCCGAGCAGTTCACCGGCTGGGAGTTCGTCGCCGACCTCGCCTCCCGCACCGGCGGCACCCCTGCCACAGCACGCTGGGACACCGGCACGGTACTCGAACTGGTGGCCAGGCTCGCCGGGGAGGACCTGGTCGCCCGCATCCTGGACCGGCTCCCCGCCGGGTACGCGCTGCTCTTCGGCCGCGCCGAACTCACCCGCCCCGCCCCCTCCCAGCCCACGCCCGCACCGCGCGCCGCCTGACCGTCGTCGCCGGCGCCGGGACGGAGGAACCACGGGCCCGCACCGGGGCGGACCCGCCCGCATCTGACGGCAGGCCGGGGCAGGTTCCGGGGCGGGCGCCGCAACGCCCCCGCTCCGGCGCCCGTCCTCGGCACCGGCGCCCACGGTGCGCACCGGCGCCGCCGTCAGCGTCCGGCCGTCAGCACGCGGGCGGCCAGCACCAGTGCCGCCTCCTCGGCGGGCGGGAAGCCCAGCCGGTTGTACGTCATATGGACGTGGTGCAGCAGCAGTTCGGCCCGGGGTACGGGGACGCGGGCCGCCGCGCAGCGGTCCAGCGCCGCGGACACCAGCGCCGCGTGTGCCGCGCACCGGCGGCGGACGGTCTCGCCCGGCCGGGGCGCGTCCCCCACCTGCGAGGCCAGGGCGCGCAGCCGCTCACGGGTCTCGTCCGCCGGGAGCACCAGCCGCAGCCGGGCCAGCCACCGGCGCCGGTGCGCGGTCCAGAACGCGTCCCGCTCCTCCGGTGCCAGACAGCCGGCCACCAGCGTGCCGGTGAGTTCGACGGCGGCGGCGGCCCGCTCGAAGGTGGTCGGCAGCGCCACCAGCTCCGTCTCGGCGAGCAGCGCGCAGCAGTCGGTGAAGACTTCCTCGGCCGCGGCGACACCCGCCGTTCCGCCGTACTTGGCGCGTTCGGGCGCGTAGGGGGCGGGGCTCGCGCCGACGGGCTGGTGCCGGGGTGCCATGGTGGGTTCGGCGGGCAGCAGTCCGCCGCCGTCCGGGTGCTCCGTTTCCGGCAGCGCGGCCAGCAGCGCCCGCACTTCGGGGGTGCGGCTGTGCAGCGTGTCGGCCTGCTCGGGCGTGCAGCGGATGCGCAGCCGCAGGTGGTGGCCGGTTGCGTCCCAGTAGCGCAGGAAGTGCCAGTCCGGGACCCGCAGTTCGGCGGCACGGGCCGCCAGCCAGGGCAGCACCGCACGGACGGCGGCGTCCATCCGCGCGGGGCCTCCGGGATAGGCCCGCAGATACCACCAGTCCCAGGCGCCACCGGCGCCCTCGGACGCGGCTCCGGCACCCGCTGACGCGGGCTGCGCGAGGTTCGCGCCCGCGCCACCGCCCTCGGCCTCTGCGCCCCCGTGTGCCGCCTCCCCTGGGCGGACAGCGGTGCTGGTCATCCCTCCTCCTCACCGGTGCCGGCCCAGTGCAGCAGGGCCGCGTGCTCGGCCGCGCGCCGGTGCCCGTCCGCGTCGCGCAGCGGATGCTCGTCGTGTGCGGGCAGTGCCTCGACCAGCCGCAGATGGCCGGTGCCCGGGGTGATCCAGTGCGCCAGGACCTCCAGCGAGACGGCCGAGTCCAGCCGGACCCACAGCGGCTTGCGGTCGTGGTCGGGGCCGAACCCGCCGCCGTTCGCGGGCAGCAGGTAGGCGAACACCTCGCGCGGCACCCGGTGCGCGCGGCGGAAGGCGTCCATCGCGGCGACCCCCGACGCGTCGCATCCCGCGTCCGGGGACGGCAGCGGGAGCCGGTGCACCGGCACGGTCCAGGAGGCCCGTCGCGTCACCACCGTGCCCGCACCGTCCAGCGTCTGCCTGTCCTGTGCGCACACCTGCTCCGGATCGCGCGGCAGTTGGAAGGGCATCCGGTGGTCGGACAGCGGCGAGCCGTTGATCCACGGGTCGGACAGCACGGCCAGGAAGCGGGCGAACTTGGGGAACAGATGGGTGGGCACCAGACCGGTGTAGGCGGCCGCCAGCGGCAACCCGTCCGGCGCCAGCAGGGTGAGGGTGTCCTGCCGCGGATCGTGCACCAGGCGGGTGGCGTCCAGCGGAAGCGCGTCGGCGGCGCCGAGTTCCCCGGGCAGGGTGAGCGGGGGCAGCAGCCCGCAGGACTGGGCCTGCGCGGTGCTGCACTCCGTCCACAGCACCAGCTCGCGGTGGTGTGCGGCATGCGGCCAGCAGCGGCGCACATGGCCGCGGAGCGCCTCGGCGAAGTCGCCACCGAGCAGTTGTGTGAAGCGGGTGAGCAGGCCGCCGGTACCGGGGTTGAACTGGTTGACGACCAGTCGCGGGCCGCCGTCCGCGGCGCCGCCGGAGCCGCCGCGGAGCTGCTGGAACAGCACGGCGGCGGTGGGCGGCGCGCTGCTCGGGCCGACCGGGAGCCAGGCCCGCTCACCCGGGTCCTCGCGCACGGCGAGGTCGAGCTGCACGGCCCGCTCCAGCTCCGGGTCGCGGTCGCTCTCGGCGCCGCAGCGCATGGCGAAGCCGAGGACGTCGTCGCAGCTGCCGCCGCTGCCGTAGGCGGCCACGAAGCGGCGCACCAGGGTGTCGTAGAGGTGCGAGCGGAACAGCCGGGGGCGGATCGCGGCGCCCAGCCGGCGCAGGTCCTCCGCCGTGCGCTCGTCCGCCACGACCGGTGGCAGCCGCAGTCCGGTGGCCGCGTCCTCGTACCAGACCTCGGCCGGCTCGAACCGGTCCCAGCCCGCCGCGGCGGCCCACTCCCGGCCCAGCTCGCGCACCCGCGCCACGGCTCCGGCCCGTCGCCGGGGGGCCTCGGGACCCGGCCGGACGGGTTCGGCCAACCGCTCCCGTTCGGCGGCCAGGGCCCGCAACCCGTGCACGACCGCGAGCCCGTCCGCCGCTTCGGTCCCGTCCGCCGCGCCGGTCCCGTCCGCCGCATCGGTCCCGTCCGCCGCGCCGGTCCCGTCCGCCACGTCCCCGGCGGCCAGCGCCTTCGCGGGGCCGGCCGAGTCCGCGTCGGGCAGCTGCCGGGTGAGCGCCAGCAGGGCGTCCAGTGCGTCCTCGCCGCGCCGCCACGGGGGGACGGGCGCCAGGACGCCGCTGTCGAGCATCCGCAGGAAGCGCCGGAAGGGGTCCGGCCCGCCGAGGGCGCGCAGCGCGTCGGCGTACTCCACGGTGCCGTCGGCATGCTCCGGGATGCTGTCGCCACCGGCCGACATGCTCTGGTCCGGAGTGCGGGCGGCCGTCAGCGCCCGGGCCCAGTCCGCCGCCGGGCCCGCCTCGACCACCTGGTCCAGCCGCCAGGTGACCCCGCCGGTGGCCACGTACTCGGGGTGGAGCATCAGCAGCGCGGGATCGTCGGACGCCTCCGCCGTGGGGTCGGCCGGGCGGACGGGGGCCGGACGGTAGCGCAGCAGCTGCGCGGTGCGGGGCGAGCGGGCCAGCGCGTACAGGGCGGTGAGGACGACCGTGGCGGACACCTGCTGCACGGCGCGGCCGTCGTGGGCGCCGCCGGGGACGCCGACCGTCGTCAGCCGGGCGAAGGGGCTGGTCTTGGCGGCGGCGCGGACGGTGTAGGAGTACAGCGTCCGCAGGGCGCGCTGCCGCTTGCGGTTGCCGCGGGCTCTGCCGTAGCGCACCCAGTCGGGGGTGGCCAGCGCCAGGGAGTGCGCGAACGACGGTTCCTCCAGGGCGGCTGCCAGGGTGTCCTCGGCAGCGGCGCGGTCGCGGGCGACCTCCTTGTCCAGTTCCCCGGCCACCGCCTGCGCGGCGGCGGTCAACTCCTGCCAGCGGCGCAGCGCGCCGCGTGCCGCCTCGTCCGCGTACTCGGCGATCCGCGCAGTGGTCGGCCCGTCCCAGCCCGGCGGGGCGGCGCGGTGTGCGGCGCGGCGTGCGGCCAGTACGGCGCGGCGCAGGTCGCGGGCGTCGTCGAGGAGGGGGACGAGGGTGTAGAGGACGTCTTCGACCCGGGGCCGCAGCTCCTCCAGCGCGCCGCTCAGCTCGGCGTGCCGGTCCAGGAGTTCGGCGGTGCGCTCGGACGGCAGCGGGCAGTACGCGGCGGGCAGTCCGGCGACGCGGGTGAGTTCGGGGCGGCCCGGCTCGGGCCGGATCCGGGGCGTGGTCACCGGCCCCACACTCCCTGGACACTGCCCCAGGAGAACACCGTGCCCAGCACCGCGACGTACGCCAGCACCAGCACGTACAGCGTGCACAGCGCGCCGTATGCCAGGTGCAGCCGGCGGGCCGTGGGCGTCATGGCGGCCAGGTGGGAGGGCAGCGGGCGGTGCAGCAGGGTGTGTTTGAGCAGTCCGAAGGCGCGGCCGCGGGCGTCGACGGTGCCCAGGCCGGCCTCCAGTGCGGCGTAGCCGTCGCTGGGCAGCAGGGGGTTGAGGTTGGTGAGGACGCTGAGGATCTGGAAGACCAGCATGGTGGCCGCCACGGACGCCGCCGTGCCGTCGGCCGTGACGGCCACCAGCGCGGTGAGCCCGGCGACCCAGCCGTCGTTGACGGGGCCGGCCAGGGCGAGCACGGCCCTGCTGGTGCGGGAGCGCAGCCGGTAGGCGTCGGTGCGGTCCACGTAGGCGAGCGGCATGAAGTAGAAGAGCAGCGCGAAGCCGAAGCCTCGCACGGGCACTTTCAGGATCTGCGCGACCATCGCGTGCGCGCACTCGTGGAGCACGATCTGGCAGAGGAAGAGCACCAGCGCGAGGAGTGTCGTCCAGTGCGCCGGGCGCGGGTCGGGGGACGGCCCGGCGAACAGCGCCCAGGCGGCGAGTACGGTGCCCAGCATCCCGCCGGCCAGGTGCACGCCCGCCGTGACACGGCCGGGTACGCGGCGCAGCGGTACCGCGAGCGGCTCCAGCAGCCGGGGCAGCAGCGTGCGGCTGACCACGAAGCGCGGCATCATCTGGTTGCGCTTGCCGCGCCGCCCGGTGTCGCGGGCCCGCTGCGGGGTGGGGGCGCCGTCCAGCAGACCGCTGTCGTAGAGGTTCCGGACGAAGCGGTCCAGTTCGGTGCGGGCCGCCTCGGGGGTCTTGGTGCCGTGGGCCGCCATCATGGTGGCGATGTCCTCCAGCGACCGCGAGCCGTCGAGGCGCTGGACGAGGCCGGCGGCCGAGCGGCTGAGCCGGTGGTAGATGCCGGAGGACGCGTCGTACAGCAGCGGGTGGTCGTCCATCCCGCGGATGACTTCCAGGCCCTCGCGGAGCTTGGGTCGGGTGAGGGTCTCCATGCACAACTCCCTGGTGGCGGTTCGGCGCGCGGGCCGCGTCGTAGCCTGAGCGTGCTCGCGGGTCGCGTCCGCGAGCACCCGGTTCCGGGGCGCTTCGCCCGCTCCGGAACCGGGGTCTCACCTCACGGCGCGGTCCGGTGTTCGCGTGTCACCAGGCCGCTGGGCAAGCGGTGGACACCGCCGCCTCAGTTGCCGTTGGAGGAGAAGCAGCCCGCCGTGCCCAGGCAGGCGGCGGGGCAGCTGCCGCAGCCCGCGGTGGCGGCGCAGCCGAAGGTGGTGAAGGGGCTGTCCGACTCGGGCAGTGCCTCCATTTCGAGGTCCTCGGCCCACAGTTCGAGTTCGACGCTGTTGGTGTTGTCCATGGGTGTCACCTCCTTCCGTGCGGTTCGGTGGCGTACGGGTGGCCGGTGGTGCCCGGTGTGCCGTCCGTGCCGGTCAGCCGAAGCTGGAGGCGGACGACGAGGACGAGGCGGTGCTCCACGGGCAGGAGGCGGATCCCGCCGTGGTGGCGCTGCCCCAGGTGCTCAGCGCGGTGCCCTCGCTCAGCTCCTCGACCGCCAGATCGTCGTCGAACGACTCGACGAACAGGTCGAGGTCGTCGCCGGGGTGCTGCTGCATCTCTCATCTCCCTTCTGCTGTGTCGCTGGTGCTGTGGATGGCGTGCGTGCTGCCGCGGGTGTCAGCCGATGCAGGACGCGCTGCCGACGGTGGCCGCCGACGAGCCGGGGCAGGACGCCGTGGAGGCCGAACCCGCGCAGGCGAAGCAGCCGCCCGGCGCGTTGCCGTCCGGCAGTTCCTCGACCGCGAGATCCTGATCCTCGATGTACAGGTCCAGCTCCAGGTGGTCCATGGACTCCATGGGTGACCTCCTCCGTGGGTGCTGCGGGTTGGGGTGCCGGTCAGCCGTAGCTGGAGACGCTGGAGGCGCTCGACGCGCTGGTGGCCGGGCAGGAGGCGGTACTGGCGCTGGTCGCCGTGGAGAAGCTGGCCAGGGCGTTGCCCTCGGGCAGCTCTTCGAGGGCCAGCTCGTCCTCGGCCACGGCGTACAGGTCGATGACGTCTTCCATGCTGCTCACTTCCTTTCGTCGCTCGGGTGCGGATCGGTGGGACAGCCGGCCTGCGCGTGCCGGGGGGCTGGTGCCGGCCCCGGGGCGCGCCACCGGACATTCAGGGGGCGGCCGGTCCGCTCCCGGCGGGCGGCACGGTGCCGTCGCCGGACTGGGCCGCGGGCGGATGGCCCAGCGCGAGCGCGAACACCTGCTGCCTGCTGGTTCCGTCGGAGCGCAGCGGGGCGCGGACGGAGGCGGGGATGAACCCGGCGAACGCCGAACCCGTCAGCCCGTGCGCGACCCCGGCCAGCCACATGGTGTGGACGGCGGCGCCGACCCGGGTGAGCAGCGTCCGGTAGCCGTGGCCGCCGTCGCGCTCCTCGGCTGTGCGCAGGTCGACGGCGACCGAGACGATCGCCGGCGCGTCGCCGAACTCGGACTGCAGGGTGAGGGTGTGGCGCTGCTCGGGCGGCGGCAGCTCCAGCACCGGCCGGGCGGTGCGGGCGAGTGCGTCGAGGTGGTGCACGGCGGGCCGCAGCCCGGCCACCCGGAAGGCGACGACGCTGATCTCCAGCGGGGTGTGCGGCTGTTCGTCCGGCCACTCCTCGGCGTCGGCCGCCACGCCTTCGGCGATGACGTCGGTGAGCAGCGGCGCGGGCAGCGCTTCCGGGGACCAGAGGCGGTTGGCGCGGCGGCTGCGCAGGGTGTCCAGCAGATCCAGCCGGGTGGCGGGGTCCCGGTCCGCGCGTGCGGGCACGGCCGTGGACGGCCCGAGCGACTCGGGCGGGGCCGCGCGCCGGGCGGCCGGGGGGTCGTGCGGGCGCGCGGGCGCGGACGCGAAGGAGTCCACGAGCTGGAGTGCGAGGTCGTCCGGGGCGATCACAGCGGCCTCCCGAGGTCGGTGACGGCGGTGACGGGTTCGACGCGCGGGTCGACGCCGAGCGCCGCGGCGGCCGCTCGCTCGTCCCAGCGGTGTACGGGGGCGCGCGGCAGGCCCAGGGTGCGGCAGACGCGGCGCAGGGTGGCCTGGGCGCAGCCCGCGTCGAGCAGCGTCACCCGCAAGGCGAAGGAGTGGTACTTCTTGGCGACCTTGCCGAGGTTGCCGGTCAGCACCAGGGTGGCGGGGCCGGCTCCCGGCAGGCCGTCGAGCGCTTCGGTGCCGGGCGCGAGGAGCGCGAGGCGGTGGTCTCCGGGTACGTATCCGTAGAGGCCGGGCTCCAGGCCGGGCGCGTCGCGGACGGCCAGGTGGGCGAGGACGGAGCCGATGTTGCCGCCGCTGGGTGTCCAGCGGCGCAGGAAGTCCGGGTCGCCGACGCGGATGCCGGCGACGGTGGCCAGGACGAGGGAGAGGGTGTCCCGGTCGACGGCGGCCTCCGGGCCGGTCTCCTGCCCGTGGGGCTGTCCGGTCAGGCGTGCGGTGTCCGGGGGCGGGAGTTCGGTGCGGGGGCAGACGGGCCACGTCTTCTGCTGGCGCTGGAGGGCCAGGTTGGAGGGCTTGTAGTGCTGCTGGTGGCCCTTGAGGTCCATGTACTCGTGCGGCGGGAACCCGATGAACGCCTCGTAGCGGGCGGCCAGCGGCGCGGGGTCGGGGCCGTCGGCGGCGCCGCTCTTCTCGACGGCGGGGAGGGCGGAGCAGGTGGGGCAGCCGGGGCGGGTGGCGCCGCTGTGCCGCTGCTGCTTGAGGTCGTCCAGGGCGACGGTGCGCCACTGGTTGGGGTAGGGCGAGGGGACGGCGCGGGAGAGGAACCCGAACAGGTCGTGCGCGGCCAGCGCGGCGGTGAGCGCCGCGGCCTCCTCGTCCGGCTCCGTGTCCGCCAAGGAGTCCGGAGCCCCGGACTCCTCCGCCAGCAGGCACTCCAGGCACGGCGTGTACCGCGGGTGGACGAACGGCCCGAGCCGGGCCCGCCCGGCGGAGACGGCCACCCGCACCAGCGGGACGTCCCGGTCCCGGCAGGCGGCGGCGACGGCGGACAGTTCGCCGCGCCGCAGACCGGCGGTCACGGCCAGGGTGGTCTCCGGAGGCGGTACGGCGTCCGGCCCGGTCACCCGCGTCACCTGCGCGGACGGCGCCAGTTCCGCGGCCAGCGCGGCGGCCTCCGGTCCGGTGCCGAACAGGGCCACCCGGGCCGCGGCGAGCCGCAGCGCGCCCTGCTCCCAGTAGCCGTTGGCGCCGGTGGAGTCGCCCATCCGGGAGAGGTAGTCGGCGAGTTCGGCGGGCAGCGCGGACCCGGCGTCCGGCCGGCCGGCGGCCCGGGGCGGTGGGGAATCCTCGATGACTCCGCACATCCACAGCAGCGAGAGGGCCTTGAAGACGGCGCGCTGCGTCAGCTCCAGCTCCTCGGCGAGCGCGGTGCGGTCCCGGCTCCCGTCCAGCAGCGGAAGCAGCCGGGGCAGCAGTGCGGTGGCGGCCTTGCCGCGGAACACCTGGGGCGCGGGCAGCCCTTCGACCGCCAGGCCCTCCTCGACCTGCTGCACGGCCACGCCGCGGCGCAGCCGGGGCAGTGCCGGTACCGACAGCTGCGGGTCGCGCAGCGCGGCGGCGCCGGTCTGCTCGGCGGTGAGTACGTCCCCGTTCGGCATCCTCGTCAGCTCCCCACCGGTGCGGCGCCGGTCATCCGCTCGAAGGTCCGCCACGAGGTGTCCTCGCCGCCGCGCGGCGGGCGGCAGCGCGGGCACTGGTCCACGGCCACCACGTGGTGGCGTGCCGTCCTGCCGTCGGCGAGGTTGACGGAGCGCACCCGGGTGGCGGTGGTCTCGCTCTCCGGTGGCGCCGCGAAGAGGTCGTGGACGGCGGCGCGGGCCAGCGCGACGGCCATGCCGACGTGGTGCGGCGCGTAGCCGGTGACCCGCGCCCGGCCGGGGTGCGGCGCGTGGTCGTCGCCGGTGCCGCCGCCGCGGCCGTGCCGCTCGCGTACCCGGCGCGGTACGGGCGAGCGGTCGTGCTGGTCGCGGCGGCGCACGAAGCAGCGGTGGCAGGCGCCGAATCCGGGCCGCACGGCGGGTCCGCAGCGCAGCTCCGCGGGTTCCAGCTCGATCGGCAGCCAGGGCACGCCCCAGGCGTACGCGGAGGATTCGACCGCCTCGGCCAGGGTCGGTCTGGCGTGGTCGGTGATCAGCACCAGCAGATCGCTGACCGGCCAGAAGCTGGGGTGGCTGCCCTCGTCGACGCCCGCGGTGGCGGCGCCGGTGAACACTTCGGCCAGCCGCTCGCCGACGGCGTGCCCGAAGGAGCCGGCCGCGAGGAACAGCGGTCT
The DNA here is from genome assembly GCF_042869455.1 of Streptomyces sp. NPDC007025. NCBI lineage: Bacteria > Bacillati > Actinomycetota > Actinomycetes > Kitasatosporales > Streptomycetaceae > Streptomyces > Streptomyces sp. NPDC007025. The sequence continues at coordinate 165,435 of NZ_JBIAFT010000004.1, forward strand.
GCTGGGGCCGGTCGTTCCGGTGTGCATCGCTTCTCCTGCCCGGGGTGGTGTGGTGGTGGCGGTGGACGGGTGCGGGGACGGACGGGCCGGCGGGGTGTCAGGCGAACGGCTGCGGGAGCCGGGTGATCTCCTCCTCGTCCAGCACCGGGTGGCCCATCGCGCGGGGCGCCTCGTACAGCCGGGGGTGGCCCAGGTAGCGGGCCCGGTGCACGAAGGAGAGCGGCATGAGCCGGGGTACGGCGACCCGGACCACGGTGGCGCCGGCCTGCCGGGCCTCGTCGGTGGTCAGGTCCACGGCGAGCACTTCGCAGCCGCGTGCGTGCAGCCGCTCCAGCAGCCAGTCCAGGACGCTGCCCGGGTCGGTGGCGGCGGGGCGGGGCAGCGCGGTCAGGGGCCGCTCCTCCCGGTCCCCCTCCAGCAGGAACGCGAAGCGGTCCCGGGCCGAGCGGGGTCCGGCCTGTGCCGCGCCGCCGACGACGTCGACCAGTTGCTCCGCGTCGTCGCCCGCCCTGTCCCCGCGTGCCTGGTCGGTGATGTGGTGCCGCAGCGCGATCCGCAGGGACGCGGCCTCGCGGTGCAGCTTGGCGACGGCGTCGCCGGGGTCGGGGTCGCAGGTGGCGGCGACGACCTGGGCCAGTTGGGGGTCGTCGTCGGCGAGTTGCACACCGTAGACCACCGGGATGCCCAGGTCGGTGGTGGCGTCGAAGAACCGGGTGCGCAGGTGCGGGTTGGCGGCGCGCCGCACGAAAGCGCGCTGCCGGGGCGAGAGCGCTTCGGTCTCCACGGTCAGCCGGGGCAGCCGCAGCCGTTGCAGCCAGGTCAGCGCGATGGAGTCGCGTTCGACGACTTCGAGCAGCCCGTTGACGACGGCGGCCGTCGGGTCGGTGTGCACGGCGCAGCCGGTGGAGACGGGGTGGCTGACGCGCTCCCCGCGCGACTCGGGCGGGTTCTTCAGCCACACGTGCACGGCGGGCACCCAGACCGGCCGGCACCGGGTGAAGGACCAGCCGCGTACCCAGCGCATGGGCGCGTCCGGGTCGGGGGCGACCAGTCCGTGGCCGCCGGCGGCCAGTTCGGCCTCCGACAGCTTGGGCCAGGCGTCCAGCGGGACGGCCTCCGGCCCGAGTTCGGCGGCGGTCGCCCAGCGGAAGCGGCCGGCGTCCCGGGCGCAGGAGGAGTAGCGCTCCAGGGACTCGGCGACCGCCAGCAGCGCGGCCCGGTCGGCGGACAGATCGCCGCCCGCCCCGTCGAAGTTGCCGTGCTCGGCGCCCAGTTCCCAGTCCTCGTGCCCGGTCAGCACATGGCCGGGGTCGCCCAGGGAGGCGGTGAAGATGGGGAACTCCGGATCTCCGGGGCTGCCGGGGAGGCGCACGGCGCCGCTGACGAGACCGTAGGGCGAGACGAGGTCGCCCATCCGGCGCAGCGAGTCGGGCGGTGGTGCGGTGGCCGCATCCTCTACGGCGGTGACCTGCTCGGCGGTCTCCGGGGCAGCGGTCTCCGGGACGGCGGGGCCGGTTCCGGGGACGGTGTCGGGGCGGGGCAGTGTGGTCGTCGCGTCGGCGTTCATCAGTTCTTCTTCTCCGTGTCCCAGCGGAAGGCGCGGACGGCCGCGGCGGTCAGCAGCGCGGCGGTGGCGGCGATCAGCAGCCAGTCGAGCCACTGCGCGTGCCGGGTGACACCGCCGGTGACGTCGTGCCGGAGCGCGTCGCCCAGCAGCGCCACCGGGTTCCAGGAGAGGGCCTCGGCCAGCCCCTCGGGCATCAGCTCCAGCGGGAAGAGCACGCCGGAGCCCATCAGCAGCAGCGGGGTGAGCAGCCCGGAGAGCGCGTTGGTCAGTTCCGGCGAGCGCAGGGTGCCGCCCAGCAGGAAGCCCACCGACATCAGCAGCCACATGCCGAGCGCGGTGGTCAGCAGCATGGTCAGCGCGGACAGCGGTGTCAGCAGCCCCAGTACGGTCGCGACGGCCCCGGCGACGGCGAGCAGCGCCAGCCCGAGCGCGCCGCGTGCGGGCAGCAGCGAGGTGAGGATGGCCTGCGGTCTGGCCGGTGTGGTGCGCAGCAGCCGGAGGGTGCCGTTCGCCCGCAGCGAGACCAGCGTGCCCGCCGTGGCGCTCAGGGCGAGTGACATCAGTGCGAAGACGAGGACGCCCGGCAGCACGAACGGCATCGGTTCGAACGGCGGACTGCCGTCGGTGCCCACGGCCTCCAGGGTGCGCCCGGCCCAGCCGGTGCCCGGCAGCGCGTCGCGCAGCGCGGACACCACCGAGGGGCTCTCGGGGTCGGTCACCACGCGCAGCACCTCGCCGTCGGCGGACGGGGCGACCACGGCGTCGATGTCCTCGGGGGCGGCGCGCGGACCGTCGACCGCGGTGACCCGCGAACCGTCGCCGAGCGCCGAGCCGAGCCGGGCCGCCTGGGTGTCGCTGCCCACCACCGCGACCTTGTAGGGGCCGCCGGCCCAGGTGAGCTGCATGATGGCGACGAACAGCCCGGCGAGCAGGACCGGGAAGACGACGCTGAAGAACAGCGCCATCGGGTCGCGGACCAGCTCCTTGGTCATGCCCCTGGCCAGCGCGGCGAACTCCCCGCGCGGGGCGGCCCCGGGGCCGTCGGCGTCCGGCGGGGGCGGCGCGGGGTCTGCCGTGCCGGTCCGGGTGCCGTCGGCGCGCGGACCGTCGTCCCGTGCCGGACCGGCGGCCGTCCGGCTCGTCCCGAGTGTGCTCACCGCGGGCTTCCCCCTTCCGGGCGGGCGCCGCCGGCCGCCGCCGGAGCGCTGTCCGCCGCCGGTGCCGTGCCGGTCGCCGCCGGTGCGGTACCGTCCGCCGCCGGTGCGGTGCCGGTCGCGGCCAGGAAGGCGTCCTCCAGCGTCGGGCGGTGGAGGCGTACGTCCGCTTCGGGCGCCCGTTCCTCCAACCAGGCCACAGCCCGCTCGGGCCGCCGGGCCGCGACGGTGAAGCGCGGTGCGCCGCCACCGTCCCCGGGCTCGGTCCGCACCGCGTCGGTGCCGAACTCCGCGCGGGCGGCCCGCAGCAGGCCCTCCTGGGAGGAACGGACGGTGACGGTGCTGCCGCGGGTGAGGTCGCGCACGATCTGTGCCGGGGTTCCGGAGGTGCGCAGCCGTCCCTCGTGCAGGATGGCCAGCCGGTCGCACCTCTCCTCGGCCTCCGCCATGGCGTGGGTGCTCAGCAGGAAGGTGGTGCCGCCCGCGCGGGCCTTGTTGATGACGGCCCAGGCGTCGCGGGAGGCGTGCGGGTCGAGCCCGGTGGTGGGTTCGTCGAGGACCACCAACGGGGTGTTGCCCACCAGCGCCGTGGCCAGCAGCAGCCGCTGCTGCTGGCCCCCGGAGAGCCGGGCGGCCCTGGTGCGGGCCTTGTCGGTGAGGCCCAGTTCGTCGATGAGCGCGGGCACCGGGCGCGGATCGGGGTAGAGCGACGCCCACATCCGGAGCGTCTCCTCCACCTGGAGGCGGGGGAAGAGGCTGGTCTTCTGCGGCTGGAGGGAGAGCGCGCCGCCCAGCCAGGCACCGCCGCGCCGCCCGGGCTCCAGTTGCCTGCCGAGCACCTGGACATGTCCGGCGGCGGGCCGCAGCAGTCCGGCGACCGCCGCGATCGTGCTGGTCTTGCCCGCTCCGTTGCGGCCGAGAAGACCGAAGATCTCACCGCGTCCGACAGTGAAGCCGACATTGTTCACGGCTGTGAAATCACCGTAGCGGACGGTGAGTTCCCGGACCGCGAGCACCTGCGGGTCGCCGGACTCGGCGGCCCCGGTATCCGGACTTTCACTGCGTTCTTGAATGCTGAACATTTCGACGCTGCACCCCCACGTCCGCGCAATACGTCGACACGTTCTGCGCTGTGCGTCAGGCCGGCCTGGTCGGCCGTGATCGCGAGCAATGCTGGTCGTCCGCCGGAACGTGCGGCAAGGGGTGTTCGGAGAGACCGAATGCCGGAACCGGCTTGCGGATGAGGGGACTTGTACGGACGGGCGAACGGGCTACCTGTCAGTCTCCTTGTGCCGCAAGGGACTTACGGGAATAGTGAGCCGTCCGACCAGGCGGATACCGCGGGACGACCTTCCCTGCTCGGGCACCGGCCAGGACCGGGCCCAGGTGTCCGCAACGCACCGAGTTTGCATGATTTGCCATACGGGGAGACTCAGTGAACGATCGGATGCTTCGCGCCTTCGTCACCTGTGCACGAACGGGCAGCGTGACCAGAACGGCCAGCGCCTTGGGCTACTCGGCCGCCAGCATCAGCGACCAGATCCGCCAGCTCGAAGTCCACACCAGGCAGCCGCTGTTCCAGCGCACGCCCGGAGGCATGAGCCTGACCGAGGCGGGTAGGCGCATGGTTCCGGTGGCCCACGACATTCTCTCGCGGATGGATCTGCTCTGCCGCTGCGAAGAATTGCCCGGAAACGGCAGGCGGCGCCGCGGCCACCATTCCGCACCACTGCGGGAAGTGCACTCCGTGCACCGCACCGCCTGATTCAGCGGGCATTCACGACTGCGTTCGCGAAAGAAAAGCCACAAGTTCACGCGGCGGCGTGGGCCAAGGCGGGGAGCGATGGGCGAAGCATCGCTCCCCGCCTTCGCATGTGCGGGTTCCCGCTCGGCGCGGCGCCTTCCCGGCCCCTTCCCGCGACGCTTCCTCGCGGCCTCTCCCGTGGCTTTCCCCGTGGCGCATTCCCCGGCGGTTTCGCCGCCCGGCCGCACGCTCCGCACCGCCGCTGGACCGGCGCCCCGGGCGGGAGGGGCTACCGCCCGCCGGAGTCCGCAGGCGGTTCCGCCTCCGGGCCCCGGGCGATGGCCTGGAGGCCCTCGCAGTGCTCCTGGAAGATCCGCCTGCCCTTCGGGGTCGCCCTGAGCCAGGTGCGCGGGCGCTTCCCGAGGTATCCCTTCTCGACCTCGACCAGGCCCGCCTCCTCCAGCGCCGCGGACTGCTTGGAGAGCGCCGAGTCGGTGACCTCCACCACGTCCCGGACGAAGCGGAACTCCAGCCGTTCGGCCGTGGCCAGCGCGGCCAGCACGGAGAACCGGACCGGGGACTGCAGCAGCGGCTCCAGCCGGTGGCGCGGGTGCCGTGCGGTACTGCTGCTCACCGCGCGCCCGCCCGGCGGGCCAGCAGCGCCGCGCCCAGCGTCCACGCCGCGAGCACGGCCAGCGCGGCCGGCCACCACAGCGCCGGGGCGCCCCCCGGCCAGACCGAGCCGGTGACGACCGCCGCCACGTACAGCGCGCTCCAGCCCGCGCTGAAGACGAGGTGGAAGCGGTGGAAGCGGCGGGTGACCACGGGCCGGGTGCCGGCGTATCCCATGGCCGCCATGCCGAGGACGGCCCCGACCGCGTTGAGCGTGACGGCGGCCGCCGGAGCCGTCCGGGCCGCCGCGGCGGCGCCGAGCAGCAGCACGGTGAACCCGAGGAAGCCCAGCAGATAGCGCGCGTACCAGTCGGCGTGGGCCCGCTGTCCGGCCCCCTGCACCGCGTCCCGCCGGGCGAGTGCCGCCCGCGCCTGCGCTGCCTCCATGACCTGCCTCCCGTGTTGTCGGCCGTTCACGTTCTTTCAGGATAGGCATCTACTTTCCACTTTGGCAAGTCCTCTGCTCACTGTCCGTGCACTTGACAAGCTTTGCATAATGCAAAAGTAAGAAGGGAGCAGTGATGGTCGGCATAAGGGCTGGTGTCAGCAGAGGTACGACGAGCGCATGGGTGCGCTCCGCACCATGGGGGCTGATGCTGCTGGCCGTCCTCACCGGAGCAGGCGCGGGCCTCGGCTCGATCGTGTTCCGCTGGTGCATCGAGCAGTTCACCCGGCTCTTCTCCGGACACGAGGACTACGCCGCCGACCCCGGCTCGGCACACCCCCACCTGTCCTGGCTGGGCCCGTTCTTCGTGGTGCTGGCGCCGGTGGTGGGCGGACTGCTGTACGGCCCGCTCGTCCAGCGCTTCGCCAAGGAGGCGCGCGGACACGGAGTGCCCGAGGTGATGCTCGCGGTGGCCCAGCGCGGCGGGCGGATCAGCCCCAAGGTCGCCGTCGTCAAGACCCTCGCCTCCGCGCTGACCATCGGCTCCGGCGGTTCGGTGGGCCGCGAGGGCCCGATCGTGCAGGTCGGCTCAGCGCTCGGGGCCACCATGGGCCGGCTGGTGCGCGCCGACGAGGGGCGGCTGCGGCTGCTGGTGGCCTGCGGCGCGGCGGGCGGCATCGCCGCGACGTTCAACGCCCCGCTGGCGGGCGTGTTCTTCGCCATGGAACTCATCCTGATGACCTTCAGCGCCGAGGCGTTCGGCGCCGCGGTGCTCTCCAGCGTCACCGCGAGCGTCATCGGCCGGGCCGCGTTCGGGGACGTGGCCTTCCTCGAACTCCCCGCCTTCCACGTCGACCACCTGGGCCAGTACGGGCTCTTCGCGGTGCTGGGAGTGGTCGCCGGCGCCGTGGGCGTGGGCTTCTCGCGCATCCTGTACGCGATCGAGGACGCCTGCGACTGGCTGTGGCGCGGACCCGAATGGCTGCGGCCCGCCGCCGGAGGACTGGTGCTGGGACTGCTGCTGCTCGCGCTGCCGCAGATGTACGGAGTGGGCTACCCGGTGCTGGAGAACGCGACCGAGGGCGAGTACGCGGTGGGCTTCCTGCTGCTGCTGCTCGTCGGCAAGGTCCTGGCGACCAGCGTGACGATCGGCATCGGCGGCTCCGGCGGCGTGTTCGCGCCGAGCCTGTTCATGGGCGCGATGCTGGGCGCCGCCTACGGCGCTGTGCTGCACCAGCTGCTGCCGCACAGCGCGGGCGCCGTCGGCGCCTACGCGCTGGTGGGGATGGGCGCGGTCTTCGCCGGGGCGTCCCGGGCACCGATCACCGCCGTGGTCATCCTCTTCGAGCTGACCGGCGAGTACTCGATCATCCTGTCCATGATGCTGGCGATCGCGCTGGCCACGGCGACCGGACGGCTGCTGTCCCGGGACACCGTCTACACGCTCAAGTTGCGCCGCCGCGGCATCGACCTGGAGGGCCCGGCACAGGGCGCACCGCTGGGCCGCCAGCCGGTCGGCTCCGTGATGGAGGCGCTGCCCGAACCGCTCTGCGCCACCACGCCGCTGACCGAGGCGGCCGACGTGCTGAGCCTCTCCGGGCACGGGGCGCTCCCGGTGCTGGACACCGCCGGCCGGTACGCCGGAGTGGTCACCACCCGGGCGGTGGCAGAGGCGCTGTCCGAGCAGCCGGACGGCGCCCCCACCACGGCGGGCGACCTGGCCCACCGGCCGCCGGTCGTCGAGCCGGACGAGCCGCTGGCCACGGCGCTGCACTCGCTCGCGGACTCGGTGGGCAGCGGGATGCCGGTGCTGGACCCCGAACGGGGCGTGCCGGTGGGCTGGCTCAGCCACCGCAGCGCCCTGCGCGCCCTCCACGCCCCGGCCACCGCCCCGGCCCCGGAGTCCGTACCGGCCTGACCGGGCCCGGGGCGCGGGACGGGCTCCCGGGCCAGAGGGCGGGCCGGGCCGGAAGGCGGGCCGGGCCGGGCGACGGCTCAGGTCACGGCCGGTCCGAGGGCCGGTCCGGCAGCCGGCCCGAGGGCTGGTCGCGGGGGACGTGCTGAGCCTGCCCCCCGGGTCTGCCCGCAGACTGCTCCCCGGGACCGCCCGAGGACGGCTCCCCCGGGGACCGCTCCGCGGCCCCGTCCGGTGCGGCCGGCGGTGCCGCGAGGTCGGCCAGGTCGCCCCAGCCCAGCGGGTAGGGGACGTCGGCGTCCGTGGGGGGCACAGGCGGTTCCCCGCCCGCCCGGTTGAAGTCCGTCAGGGCCTCGATGAGCGCCGCACGCCGGTCGGGGGCGAGGCGTTCGACGACGGCCGCCAGCTCCCGGCGGCGGCGGGAGGTGACGCTGCCCACGATGCGCCGCCCCTCGCCGGTGAGCGTGAGGAGAGTCTCGCGGCGGTTGTGCGGGTTGGTCTGGCGGTCCACGAACCCGGCCGTGATCAGCCGGTCCGCCATCCGCATGGCCGTCGAGGGCGCCACCCGCAGCAGCTCGGCGACCGCGACCAGTTTGGTGGCGCCGCGGGAGGAGAGGGCCACCAGCATCCGGAACTGCGGCAGCGTCACCCGGTCCTCGACCTCGGCCAGCGAACTGGCCGACACCGCCACCAGCACCCTGGACGCGGTCAGTACGGCGCGGGTGACCGCGTCCACATCGTCCAAACCCTCCAGCGGGTCTCCGCTCTCGGTCATGTCCCCTTTTTACCGCTTCCTTCTCTTCCGTATCCTGCGGTCTCCCGGGCCGGTCGGTCACCGGGCCGCCCGCCCGTCCCGGGCACGCGGGGCCTCAGTCGCGCCCGGGGCCGCGCCCGGGGCGGTAGCGCACCAGGAGCATCGCGGCGTCGTCGTCCTGGACGCCGCCGGTGTAGCGGTCCACATCCTCCCGCAGCGTGTCCAGCGCGGCCTGCGCGTCGCCGGTGCGCAGCAGCCCGCCCTTGTCCTTGAGCGGATAGAAGTCGCCCTCGCCGTTCCGGGCCTCGGTCACCCCGTCGGTGTAGAGGAGGAGTTGGTCGCCCGGCGCGAACTCGGCGCTGAACGCGGCGGGCGGCTCGCCGCCGTGCGCCGCCAGCCCGAGCGGCAGCGCGTAGCTGGCCGGACGGGGGAAGTCCACCACGCCGCCCCGGCGGACCAGCATCGGCGGCGGATGGCCGAGGTTGAGGAAGACCACGGTGCGCTCCTTGGGGCGGACCTCGGCGATGATGGCCGTCACGAACTTCTCGTCCTCCAACTCCCGTCCCACGCTGCGCTCCAGCCGGGCGCCCAACTGCGTCAGGTCCGGCTCCTCGTAGGCGGCCTCCCGAAAGGTGCCCAGCACCACGGACGCGGTCTCCACCGCCGCCAGCCCCTTGCCCTGCACATCGCCGACGATCAGCCGTATCCGGTCGGCCGACGCGGCCACCTCGTACAGATCGCCGCCGATCCGCGCCTCGGCCACGGCCGAGGTGTAGGAGACCGCCACCCGCAGCGGGCCCGCGCTGCGCGGAACCGGGCGCAGCAGCACCCGCTGGGCGACCTCCGCGATCGACCGCACGCTGGCCAGCTCCTGCTCGCGCCGGCCCCGCATGATCGCGGCCACCACACCGGCGACGGTGACGCCGGCGACGGAGGCCAGGGCCGTGTAGCCGCGCCGGGTCAGCAGGAGGTCGTCGTAGATCCCGAGCCCGACGCAGAGCAGCATCGCCAGCGCACCGACGACCAGGGTGCGCCGCCAGGTGCCGACCAGTCCGGCGAAGGCGGGGCCGAGGGAGACCAGCGGAAGGAATCCCACCTCGGGGCCGGCCAGCATGTCGACACCGGCCACCACTGCCATCACCAGGACCGGCAGCAATACCAGCACGGTGTAGGTACGCTGCTCGCGCCCCTCAGCCATGGTGCTCCCTTGCGACGTCGCGCCTGCGGAACCGCTTCCGCCGCGGTCCTTCGCTCGGAACTTCACCCTAAGCAACGGCCGCAGCGGGCCACGGGTGCCCCGGCCGTCTCGTTATCCGATCGCAGCGCCCCGCCGCCGGTACCCGGGCCCGCCGCACGGCCCCTCGCGCGGCAGCGGCCCCCGGCGGGCCCGCGCCCCGCCGAACCCCTGGGTACGGCCCCGGTGCGCCGTCCGCGGCCCGGTTGCGGGCGGGCCCGGGCCGGGCCGCAGCCGGGCCGCGGTCCCGTCCGGGTAGCGGCTCGCCCCCGGCCCCGGGACCGGAGGCGCTCCCGTCCCGATGCGGGGCGTTCTCACCCCCGCTCCGGCGCCCGGGCGGCGGGCTGCTGCCGCAGGGCCGCCTCCACGGCGGCCACCCGGTCGGCCAGCAGGCCGAGCGCGGCGACGGCCCGGGCCATCGGGTCGGTGCCGGTGTCGCCGAGGGCCTGGGTGCGGACGTAGCCGCGCTTGATCTCCGCCCACCGGTCCGCACGGTCACCGGTGAGCACGCCGCGCAGCTCGGCCAGCTTCAGCAGGTTGGCCTCCGCATCCGCGGTGAGGGTCTGCGCCTCGGCGGTGAAATGGTCCTCGATCAGGGCACCCAGCTCCGCGTCGTTCATGACCGGCTGCACCCGCTGCACGATCTTGTTCATGGTGCGGTACGAGCCCTGGAGCCGGAACGGCGGCTCGGTGCGGGTCGCGTCGGTCTGCCCGGCGGAGGCGATGTAGGCCCGGTTGACCGCGAGGACGGTCTCGCGCACCGCCAGCACGTGGCGCAGCACGGCCAGGATCCGGTCCAGCTCGGCGGGCGGGCAGGGGTGGGAGAGCCGGTCGGCCCGTGCCTCGGACGCACCGCGGGCCAGCGCGACCAGCAGCTCGACGTCCGCCCGGGGGCGGGCGGCCAGCGGCGCCAGCACCGGGTGGGAGGTCAGCGCGTTCTCCACGAAGCTGAGCGCGAAGGCGTCCTGCTTGCCCGTCAGCACCTCGCCCAGGTTCCACACGTCGGCCCGGTTGGCCAGCATGTCGGGGATGCGGAAGCGACTGCCGGAACCGGTGTAGGGGTTTCCGGCCATGCAGACGGCGAAGCGCTTGCCGCGCAGGTCGTAGGTGTGCGGTGCGCCCTCCCAGACACCCTCCACCCGCCGGGTGCCGTCGCACAGCGGGATGAATTTCTCCAGGAACTCCGGTGCGGTGTGCTGGATGTCGTCCACGTACAGCAGGGTGTTGCTGCCCGCCTTCAGCGCGAGGTTGATCTTCTCCAGCTCCTGCCGCGCCGTCGCGTGGGGCGCCTGCGCCGGGTCCAGCGAGGTCACCTGGGAGCCGAGGGCTGGGCCGTTCACCTTGACGAGCAGCAGCCCGAGCCGTTCGGCCACGTACTCCAGCAGTGTCGTCTTGCCGTACCCCGGCGGTGAGAGCAGCAGCAGCAGTCCGCCGAGCGGCCCGGCTCCGGTGTCGGTACCGAGCTGCTTGGCCAGGTTCTGGCCGATCAGCGGCAGCCACACCTCGTCGATGAGTCTGCTGCGGACGAATCCGGGCAGGGCCTGCGGCCGGTGGTCCGCCAGCCGCAGCCGGTCCCGCTCCTGCGCGACCAGCCGGGCGCGGCGCCGCTGGTGGGCGCGGAAGGCGGGCACGGCCTCAGCGCGGAAGGCGGCGGTTCGGGCGAGGAACTCGTCGATCCGCACGGTGAGTTCGCCGCCCCGGATGCGCGGGTGGGCGCCGAGCAGTCCGGTGACGGTGCGGGTGAGCGGCGCGTCGCCGTCGTAGCGCTCCAGTTCCGGGCACAGCTGCGCGGCCACCGTCTCGGCGAGGTCGCCCGGGGTGGGGTCGGAGCCGGTGGAGCGGGCGTAGGAGGACAGCCAGGCGGTGGCCAGTTGGTGGCGTTCGGCGAGGGTGTCCAGGGCGGCCAGGTCGGCCAGGTAGGCGTCGTGGAGGTCCGGGTCGATGCTGTGCCGGAACTTCTCCCGCAGCGTGCGGGCCGCGCCGCTGAGCACGAACCCGCCGGGCGCACCGGTCAGTTCGCCCAGCAGGTAGTCGGCGGCGGCCTCCGGCCGGACGCCGGTCCCGGCGGCATACGGCCGCTCCCGGGCGAACGCACCGATCTCGGCCGCCAGCTCGTCGCGGAGTCCGGCGCCGGCCGCCACCGGCCCGAAGGTCTCGCCCGCGCGGGCCAGCGAGACGGCCCGCCGCGTCCAGGCGTCCCGCTGTCCGGGCGCGGTGCCGTGGGTCCAGAACAGCTGCGCGGCGGCCCGGGCGCCCGGCTCGTGGCGCAGCGCCCCGGCCCCTTCGTGCAGCTCCAGCAGGGTGCGCAGGACCAGGACGGCGTCGTGGTCGTGGACGCCGCGCTCGTAGCCCTCGTCGTAGGCGTCCCGTGCGGCCTGCCGGACCAGTCCGGGCAGGTCCTCGGCCGCGCCGAGGACCTGCGGGCCGTGCTCGGCCAGCAGTCGGGCCGCCAGATGTTCGGCGCGGTAGACCTCCGCCGACTCGGAGGGGAGCAGCCGCTCGCCCAGCGCCCGGTCGGCCAGCAGTTCGGGGTCGGTGACGGGTGCACGGTAGTCGGTGCCGGTCAGGGTGAGGGCCAGCCCGTCCCCGTCGGGTACCAGGGTCAGGTCCAGCGGCTGGGAGTTGACCGCGAAGCGGTGGCGGCCCAGGCGCAGCACGCTGCCGCCGTCCAGGTACAGCTCGCCGCGGTCCCGCAGGGCACGCGCGGCCTCCTGGCGGGCGGTGGAGAGCCGGTCCTCCAGCTCCTGGGCACGGGCCGGCTCGCCCGACTCGCGCAGGGCACCGGCGGTGCGCCGCACGGCGTCCGCCATCGGGTCGGAGGTGAAGAACGCGGCGAGTTCCTGGCTGTCGGCCAGTTCCGCGGCGCGCCGGGCGAGGGTGCCCAGGGTGCGCTCCGCTGAGCCGACGAGCTGTTCGGTGCGGCGGGCCCTGGCGTCGGCCAGCGCCTGTTTGCGGGCGGCGAAGGCGTCGTTGAGCTCGGTGCGCTTGGCGTCGAGGTCGGCGAGGAAGTCCGGGGATTCGGCGAACCGCCGCTCCAGGTCCTCGACCTTGGCCAGCAGCCGGGCGTGCTGGGTGTCGCACTGCTGCGGGGTGTCGCCCGCGGCGAGCGCGGCGGTGAGGGACTGGCCCAGCAGTGCGAACTCCGCGGCGAACTCGGCCCGGGACTCGCTCGCGAGCAGGGTGCGGCGGCGGGCCTCCGCCGTGGCGCGGGCCCGGTTGAGCCCACCGGCCACCTCGGAGACGCGCTCCAGGGCGGCGGTGCGCACGGCCGCGTCGCCCGCCTCCAGCGCGCCGATCACCTCGGTGACGGTGCGCAGGCCCTGGTCCAGGGCACCGATCCGCTCGGCGACGGCAGCGGCCTCGGCGGCCGTGCCGGCGTCCCGCGCGGCGGTGATCAGCTCCTCGATGTCGCGGTGGTGGTCCGCGAACGCGCCCTCCTCGCGCAGGCTCTCGACCGCCCGCAGCCCGAAGGCGGCCAGTTCGGCTTCGGCTTCGGCCGCCAGTTCGGCGGCGCGCGCGGTGTCGGCGTAGCGCGTCTCGGCGCAGCCGAGGAGTCTGCCCTGGGCGGCGCGCAGCGCGGTCAGCCCCTCGACCCACGCGGCGGCCGGGCGGGGCTCGTCGCCGCGTACCTGCCGCACCACCGCGGCCAGTGCGGCTGCCGCGGCCTCCAGTTCCTCGGCGGCCTGCCGGGTGAGGTCGCGGACGGTCTCGAACTCGGTGAGCACCTGCGCGGCGGTGCCCGCCAGTTCCTGGAGCGGGGTGTGCAGGTCGCCTGTCTCCGGGGCGCCCAGCCAGGGGTGGCTGTCCGCGGTGCGCTCGCAGGCGGCAGCCAGGGCCCGGTAGCGCTCGGCGGTCGGCTCGCCGTGTGCGGGCGCGGCGGAGCGGGCGACGGCCAGGCACGCGGAGATGCCGCCGACCAGGTCCCGGTTGCCGATCCGGGCCAGCGGTCCGGCCTCCCCGCCCGCCGTTCCTGTCGAGGCGGCCTCGAACGCGTCGGACACATACGGGGAGGCCCAGGTCTGTACGGTGTGCACCCGTCCGGGCTCCGCGCCGTCGTCGCCGTCCGCGCGCAGCACGGCCAGGGTGCCGTCGCCGAAGAGCGCATGCCCCTTGCAGACCAGCGGGGCGGCGAACTCCTGGCGCAGGGTGCTGTAGGACAGCAGCAGGTCGCGGCCGCCGTCCTCGGGCGCGTGGAAGGCGAAGAGCACGTCCTCGCCGCCGGGGGCCCGCAGTGCGGCCTCGAAGCCGAACCCGGCGGTGTCCACCGCGTCGAAGGTCTTCCACTCGCCCGAGGCCAGGTAGTAGCCGCCGGGGAAGACCACGCCGCCCTCGCCGGGCAGTCGGCGGCAGGCCGCGCCGATCCCGTCCAGCCGGACCACCTGCCGGGTGAGCGGGTCGACGACCAGGTAGCGGCGCTGTTCCTCCTTGTAGGGCCGCACCCGCAGCAGGACGAGGGGGCCGACGGCGGTGTGGGCGATCTCCGCGTCCGTGAGCGACTGGAGGGCGTCGGCGACGGGCTCCCGGTACAGCTCGCCGGTGTCCGCGGCGCCGGGGCCGTCCCCGGTACCGGTCTCCGTCCCGTTCCCGGTTCCGTTCCCGTCCCCGACGGTGAGGAAGCCGCCGACCGTGGAGACCTGGATCCCGTCGCCGACTGCGACATACGGACGGCGTCCGGGGACGTGGTCCTCGCGGGTCGCCTCGGTCCACGCCAGATCGGGCTCGGCCGGGGCGGTGTGGTCGCGCTCGCCGCGCGCGTCCAGGAACCGGGCGCTGCCGCCGTCCGGGGCGAGTTCCCAGCGCAGCACCCGGATGTCGGCGGGGTTCTCGCCGGTCTGGAAGACAGCCAGCAGCCTGCCTTCGACCGGACGCAGCCGCAGCAGCCTGGCGTGCCGGTAGTAGCGGTGCAACGCGGCGAACTCGTGCCGGAAGTCGGCGTCGTCCAGCAGTCCGGGCACCGCGTCGGCGGGCAGCGGGTTCAGCTCCCGGTCGTGGAGGGCCAGCACGTCGCCCGGTTCGGTCCGGCCGTCCGCCGAGGGCGGCCCGGCGTGGCGGCCGAACAGCAGCCGTTCCCCCACCGCCACCACGTCGCGCGGCAGGCTCGGGCGTTCGCTGCGCAGCCGTCCGGTGCCGGTCAGCGCCATCCGCCGGGCGCCGAACTCCTGGGTGCGCAGCGCATCGAGCGCCTCGGCTCGGCGGGCGAGTTCGGCGGCCTGCGCGGCGAGCCGGTCGCGCAGCACCTCGTACGTTCCGGTGTCCGGACCGGTGTCCATCGCGGGCTTCCTTCCTCGGGGGCGGTGGGTGCGGGGCCGGTGCCCGGCCTGCCGGGGCGTGTCGGCCCCGGCGGCCGGTTGCGGGCGCTGCCGGAACGGACCGGCCCCGCTTGCGGGCTGCGGGTCAGTCCCGGCCGCCGCCGTGCGCGGCAGCGGTGCGGCCGTCCCCGTTCAGCTCGGCCAGCGGCATGTCCGCCAGCCCGAGCTCGCGTGCGCTCTCCAGCAGTTCGCCCAGCCGGCCGGACTGCTGCCCGCCGTCGCTCATCAGCTTCGTCAGCAGCGCGGAGACGGTCAGGTTCTGCACGTCGCCGGTGCTGAAGGAGCCCAGCACCCGGGTGAGGTCGCGGGTGAAGTCGGCGGAGCCGTCCAGCCACGGTCCGGCCAGGGCCTGCGCGGTGCGGGAGTTGTCGACGAAGCCGTCCACGCTCTTGCCCAGCGAGACGGCGGAGACGAGCCGGTCGAAGAAGGCGGACTCGCCGCCGACGATGTCGATGTCGGCGCTCTCCAGCCCCTTGGCCAGCACGGCGGCCTGCGCTTCGGCGAGCTGCCGCTGGGTGTCCAGTCCGGCCAGCCGCACCTCCTTGTCGGCCTCCAGGCGCAGCCGGTACTCCTCGTGGGCGCGGGACGCCTCGTCCAGCGCCGCCATCGCGGCGGCCTTTTCCGTCAGGCCCTCGGCCTCGGCCTTGAGCTTCTCGCCGACCGCGGCGGCCTCCGCCTCCGCGCGGGCGCGGGCGCCGTCGGCCTCGGCGCGCAGCCGGGCCGCGACGGCCTCGGCCTCGGCTCGGCCGGCCTTCTCGATGACCTCGGCCTCCTTGTCGCGCACCTGGATCTCGGCGAGCCCCGGTGCGGCGTTCTCGGCCTGCACCCCCTCGGCCAGCCGCGCCTTGGCCTTGGCGTCCAGATCGGCGGCCTTGAGCCGGGCCTCGGAGAGGGTGAGTTCCTCGGCGGCCCGGTGGGTGGCGGCCTGCTCGGCGGCCTCGGCCGCCTTGATGTCCTTGACCAGCTTCTCCTGCGCCTCGGCCTCGGCCGCGATGACGAGGGCCTGCCGCTCGCGTTCGGCCTCCTCGACCGTGCGCAGCTTCTTGATGGACTCCTCCTGCTCGGCGACGGTCCGGTCGACGGCGACGCGTTCGCGGATCACCTCGGCGATGTCCCGGCGCTGCGCCTCGACCTCCTTCTCGGCGGAGATGCGGGTCAGCTCGGTCTCCCGGTCGCGTGCGATGACCTCCAGGAGGCGGTCCTTCTCGATGCGCTCGTTCTCGATGGCGATGACGCGTTCGCGGTTCTTCTGGGCGACGGCGATCTCGCGGTTCTGGTTCTCGCGCTGCACTCCGAGCTGCTCCTCGGTGCGCAGGAACGCGGCCTGGGCGCGCTGCCGCTCCTCCTCCACGACCCGGGCCGTCTCGGCCTCCTCACGGGCCCGCACGGTCTCGACCTCGCGCTTCTGCTTGGTCTCGGCGTCCGCCTGGCGGCGCTCCAGTTCCAGGATCGCCTCGCGCGCGTCGACGTTCTGCCGGGTGATCTCCTTCTCCTCGCCGCGCTGGAACTCGTTGGTGCGCACGTGTTCGGCGGCGGTCAGCTCGGTGATCTTCCGGATGCCCTGCGCGTCCAGGACGTTGGCGGCGTCCAGCTGGGCCAGCGGCGTCTGCTCCAGGTAGTCGATGGCCGCGTCCTCGAGGCTGTAGCCGTTCAGATCGGTGCCGATGACCTGGATGATGCGGTCGCGCAGTTCGTCGCGCTTGGTGTACAGGTCGGCGAAGTCGAGCTGCTTGCCGACGGTCTTGAGCGCCTCGGAGAACTTGGCGTTGAACAGCTCCTGGAGCGTGCTCTTGTCGCTGGCCCGTTCGGTGCCGATGGCCTGTGCGACCTTGATGACGTCCTCGACGGTCTTGTTGACCCGCACGAAGAAGGAGATCCGGATGTCGGCGCGGATGTTGTCCTTGCAGATCAGCCCGTCCCTGCCGGTGCGCGAGATGTCGATGGTCTTCACCGAGATGTCCATGACCTCGGCCTTGTGCAGGACGGGCAGCACGACCTGCCCGGTGAAGGTGACGTCGACCTTGCGCATCTTGGAGACGATCAGCGCGCGCCCCTGCTCGACCTTGCGGAAGAGCCGGGAGACGACCAGCAGGGCTGCGAGCACGATCAGCAGGACGACGGCGACGAGCACGCCGAGTCCCAGGTTGAAGGTTTCCATGTGACGACCTCTACGAAGAAGGAGCGGCTCGGGGAGCCGGTGTGCGGCGGTGGTCCGGTGGCCCGCGGTCCGGCCGGGGCCGGTGCGCACGCATGGCGGCGCGGCGGTCCGACGGGTTGTCCGGCGGTGCGGTGACTTCACCGTGCGGTGTGCGTTGGACTGCGGTGTGCGTTGGACTGCGGTGGTGCGTTGGACTGTGGTGGTGCGTTGGACTGTGGTGCGGCGGTCTGCGGGTCAGTCGAAGGTGCGGCGCGGGTCGAGTGCCGGGTCGAAGGGCGCCACCCAGAAGAACTCGCCCGCGGCGTCGTAGGCGTACAGCAGGCCGGTGCTGCCCAGCGTCAGCCGGGCGGTCCCGTTCTGCCGGACCTGGACGAGCGCGCTGGAGCCGTCCTCCGCGGTGACCTCGGCCTGGCCGAACCCGCCGTCCACCTGGCGGGTGCGCACGGTGCAGGTCAGGCCGACG
Source organism: Streptomyces sp. NPDC007025 (assembly GCF_042869455.1). Classification (NCBI taxonomy): domain Bacteria; kingdom Bacillati; phylum Actinomycetota; class Actinomycetes; order Kitasatosporales; family Streptomycetaceae; genus Streptomyces; species Streptomyces sp. NPDC007025. The sequence continues at coordinate 182,790 of NZ_JBIAFT010000004.1, forward strand.
AAGTCGTGGCGTGAGGGGCCCGTTCCGGTCGGCAGCGCCCGGGCCGCGACCCGCGCCGCGGCGCGGCCGAGCGGCCAGCCGGCCGACGGTGCGGCGACCAGCAGCGCGGCGCCCGCGGCCGCCTGCGGCCCCGGCCCGAGCCCTGCCCGGTCGAGCAGCAGCCCGCCCGCCAGGCTCAGCAGCCAGGCGACCGCGGTCAGCAGCGAGACCCCGACGGCGGCCGGAAGTCCGGCCAGACCGGGGAAGGCGGCACCGAACGGTGCGGCGGCCTCCTCCGGGTCGACACTGCCGAGAGCCGCGAGCAGCCAGCCGAGCACGACGACGAGCAGCGCGGCGGAGAACACGACGGTGGGGAAGGCCGTGGTCGCTTCCAGGAAAGTTCCCATGGCCGTCCCCTCCGTCGCCCCCGTTGGCCTCAGCGCCGCACGCCCTGCCGGTGTACGGCACCCCCTGCCGGTGTGCGGCACTGAGGCATCCCCCGGTTCCCCCCGGATTCCCCCGTGGTTCCCCCCGTGACAAGCATTCTGTCCGCGGAGCACGCCGCACCGCATTGCCGGAACCCGGCAGCGTTCTCTAGGGTCTGCGTGCCGGACGGCGTCAAGGAACCGTCAACGCGGCACCAGGAGAGCGGAGATACGGGTGAGTGACGCTGCGCGCATACCGGAGACCTATCTGGACGGCTACGTCGCGCTGCTGGACGAGGTCTGCCGGACGGGCCGCCGGCTGAAACGGGACGAGCTGGAGACGCGGCGCGAGCTGGGGGAACGCGCGGCCGACGCCGGGTTCGGGCTGCGCGACCTGGTCAGCGCCCACCTCACGGCCGCGCGGACGGCCTGGCCTGCCCTGCCGGGCGACGCAGACAGCCTGCTGACCGTGATGCACCAGGTGGTCGACGCGGTGGCCGAGGGGTACGAGCGCGCCCAGCGGCAGGCGGTGCGTCAGGAGGAGGCCACCCGGCGGGAGTTCATCGACGACCTGCTGCACGGCCGCAGCGACCTGGGCCGGCTGGCCGAGCGTGCCGAGCGCTTCGGGCTGCGGCTCTCGCACACCCACGCGGTGGCCGCGGCGCGCGGTCCGGCCGACTACGACGAGAGCCACCAGGTGGCGCGCCGGGTCGAACGCGCGCTGATCGCCCGCTTCCACGACCGGGGCATCCTGCTGACCACCAAGGAGGGGCGGATGCTCTGCGTGGCGCCGGGCGACCAGCCCGAGGTGCTCACCTACTTCGCGAAGCAGTGCTACGCCGCGATGGACGGCGGCCAGGTGGCGATCGGGCGCGTCCAGCCCGGTCCGGGCGGGGTGGTGCAGTCGTACGAGGAAGCCGTCAGCGTCCTGGATCTCGGCGCCCGGCTGGAGCTGCGCGAACCGGTGCTCTACGCCTCGGATCTGCTGGTCTACCCGGTGCTGACCCGCGACCGGCAGGCCATGGCCGACCTCGTGCAGGCGACGCTGGGTCCGCTGGGCGCGGCCCGGGGCGGGGTCGAACCGCTGCTGGAGACGCTCACCGCCTATTTCGAGTCCGGCTGTGTGGCCGCGGAGGCGGCCCGGCGGCTCTCGCTCAGCGTGCGCGCCTTCACCTACCGGCTGGAGCGGATCCACCAGTTGACGGGGGCCAGCCCCACCGACCCCGCACACCGCTACATGCTGCAGACCGCGGTGATCGGCGCCCGGCTGCTCGGCTGGCCCGGTACACCGCTGAGCGCGTGACGGGGCCGGTAGCGTTCCGCCCATGAGTACTCAGACCGCGGCCGGGGTGGATCCCGGCTTCTGGGAGGAGCGCCGCATCTGCTTCCTCACCACCCCGCGTCCCGACGGCACCCCGCATCTGGTGCCGGTCGGGGTGACCTACGATCCGCAGACCCGGATCGCCCGGGTCATCAGCAGCCGCTCCAGCAAGAAGGTCCGCAATGTGCTGGCCGCCGGACCCGAGGGGGCGCGCGCGGCGGTGAGCCAGGCCGAGGGGCGCCGCTGGTGCACCCTGGAGGGCACCGCCGTGGTGCGGGACGACCCGGAGTCGGTGGCCGACGCCGAGGAGCGCTACACCCGGCGCTACAAGCCGCCCCGGCCCAATCCGGACCGGGTCGTCGTCGAGATCGCCGTCACCCGGGCGCTGGGCACCGCCAGGCCCGCGGGCTGGTGAGCCGGGGCCGCGCGGCCGGTCAGCCCCAGGCGGCCCGGGCCAGCGCGACGCCCGCGAAGGCGGCTCCGAGTCCGGCCGCCAGGCTCGCCGCCACGTTGAGCAGCGCGTAGCGGGCGGCGCCCTGCTCGGCGAGGCGCAGCGTCTCGTAGGAGAACGTCGAGTAGGTGCTCAGCGCCCCGCACAGCCCGGTGGCCAGCAGGAGCTGCGCCTGCGGCGCCCCGAGGACCGGGGCGCCGGCCAGCGCGGCGCCGGTGAGCAGGCCGAGCAGCAGGCAGCCCGCGACGTTCACGGTGAACGTGCCCCAGGGGAAGAGCGCGTCGTGCCGGGCCTGCACGGCCCGGTCGGTCAGATAGCGCAGCGGCGCACCGACGGCGGCGCCGACGCACACGTACAGCCAGTTCACGCGCCCGCCCCGCCGGACTCCCGGGGAGCGCCGCGGCCCGGCAGGCGGACCGTCCGCACCTCGTCGAGCAGCACCGGGCTCTCCCCGGTCAGGTCCTCCAGTTCGGGGAGGAAGGCCCGGATCCGGTCGGCCTCGTCGACGATGACGACGGCCACCGGCAGGTCCTCGCTCAGCGACAGCAGCCGGGTGGTGTGCACCATCGAGGAGGCGCCGAAGCCCTCGATGCCGCGGAAGACGCTGGCACCGGCGAGCCCGGCCGCGTGGGCCCGGTGCACGATCTCGGCGTACACGGGCCGGTGGTGGTGCTGGTCGCTCTCGCCGAGCAGCACGGTCAGCCGCAGCGCCGTCCCGTACCGGGCCGGGTCCGCTTCCGTCATCCCTGCCTCCCTGAGATCAGCCGGCGGGTGATCGCCGCCGCGAACCCGACCGCCGCCAGCGCGCCCAGCAGCGTCAGTGCGAGGTAGCCGAGCGCGGTGCCGGGCGCGTCCGCCGCCAGCAGCCGCCGGATGTCCACCGCGTAGGTGGAGAAGGTGGTGAAGCCGCCCAGCACCCCGGTTCCCAGGAACGGGCGCACCAGTCGGTGTGCCGCCCATACGTCGGTGACCAGGACCATGAACACGCCGATGACGGCGCATCCGGCCACGTTGACCCCGAGGGTGGTCCAGGGGAAGGCGTCGTGCGGGGTGGGCCACAGCTGCCCTGCGCCGTAGCGGGCACAGGCGCCGAGCGCGCCGCCGAGGGCCACCACCGCCACGACGGGACCCTGGCCGCGCAGCACCACGGGCGTGCGCGGGGGCCGCGCGGGACTCCGCGAAAGCCTCTCCACACCTGTCTCCTACTCGCCGGGCGCCCGTGGGCGCGCATCGTCGCAAGCAGGGACCGTTGGCGGCGCCGTCGCCGCGGTTGGTGTCCGGCGGGCCCCACCGCCGTGCGGGGCCGGCGGCCGCCGCGCCCCCAGGATAACGCCGGTCCCGCGGCCTCCGCACCCGCGGGTCCGCGCCGGGCAGGGGCGCCACCCGGAAGCCGGGAGGGTGCTCCTGGAGAGCCGCGGGCAGCCGCGGACGGGCCTCGCACACCGGGCCGCCCCCCTTGCGTGTGTTCGAAAATCTGGCAGGCTCCCCCGTCCCATGCCAACACGGGGCACATTCGGGGTACTTGACTTCCGAGTGGGCCCCGTGGATCGAGAGGACCCCCCATGCGTGCTGTTCACGCTCCTCTGGCCGCCCTGGGCACCGCCGCACTGCTGGTGCTGTCCCCGCAGGCACCGGCCTCGGCCATGCCCCCGCCCCCCACCGACCCGGCCGCCTCGGCCACCGCCTACGACGCTCCCGCCGACTACTACCAGGACGCGGAGGGCAAGACCGGCTCCGAACTGAAGGCTGCCCTGCACGGCATCATCGAGGACTCCGAAGCGCTCTCCTACGACCAGGTGTGGGACGCGCTCAAGGCGACCGACCAGGATCCGGACGACTCCTCGTCCGTCGTCCTGCTCTACAGCGGCCGCTCGCAGAGCGCCGACGACAACGGCGGCGGCGCCGACCAGTGGAACCGGGAGCACGTGTGGGCCAAGTCGCACGGCGACTTCGGCACGGCGACCGGTCCCGGCACCGACATCCACCATCTGCGCCCCACGGATGTCTCGGTCAACAGCACCCGCGGCAACAAGGACTTCGACGAGGGCGGCGAGGAGGTCGACCAGGCGCCGGGCAACCGCACCGACGACGACTCCTTCGAGCCGCGCGACGAGGTGAAGGGCGACGTGGCCCGCATGGTGCTCTACATGGCCGTGCGCTACGAGGGTGACGACGCGTTCCCCGACCTGGAGCCCAACGACGAGGTGGACAACGGCTCGGCGCCCGCCATGGGCCGTCTCTCGGTGCTGAAGCAGTGGAACGAGCAGGACCCGCCGGACACCTTCGAGAAGCGCCGGAACGACGTCATATACGACCGGTTCCAGCACAATCGCAATCCGTTCGTCGACCACCCGGAGTGGGCCGACTCGATCTGGCCCTGAGGACGGAACGGAGCGGGCCGGGGTGCGCGGACGCGCCCCGGCCCGCCGCCCGTCCGGCACCGGCCGCTGCTCACCGCCGCGCACCCCCGGCGGAACGTCCCCGCTTGTGACGCTTGTCTCCGACGGCTACGTCACACCCACCCGTGCCGATCTTCGCGCAGGCGCATCACCAGCACAGATGCCGCCGTTGGGTGTCAAGCGGCTTTAACGATCTTTAACGCCCCTCGTTGGAGCATTCGGACAGACGTGCTTACGGTCGCTCCCGCTCGACACGTTCGCCCCGCACCAGTGGGCGGACAGCCGCGACCGTAAGGAACGAAAGACCATGCTGTTCTCCGGCAAGGGCCGTCATCGTCGCCCCAGCAAGGCCGCCCGTATCGCCGCCATGACCGGTCTCGCCGGCGCGGCGGTCGCCGTGCCGCTGGTCTCCGCGACGGGCGCGCAGGCCGCTTCCGTCGACACCTGGGACAAGGTGGCCCAGTGCGAGTCGAGCGGCAACTGGCAGGCCAACACCGGCAACGGCTACTACGGCGGCCTGCAGTTCTCCCAGTCGAGCTGGGCCGCGGCAGGCGGCACCGCCTACGCCTCCCGCGCCGACCTGGCCACCAAGGACCAGCAGATCGCCGTCGCCGAGAAGCTCCTGAAGATGCAGGGCCCCGGCGCCTGGGCCTGCGCCGGAGCCGGCGGCCTGACCGCCGGCGGCCCCGCCGCCGATGTGAACCCCGACGGCAACCAGGCACAGCCGCAGCAGAAGTCCGCCCCCGAGAAGGCGGAACCGAAGAAGGCCGCCCCGAGCGAGCCGGCCCAGCCGCGGCAGCAGGCTCCCGAGACCGGCCACGGCAACTACACCGTCAAGCCGGGCGACACCCTCAGCGAGATCGCCGAGGCGCACGGCACCACCTGGCAGCGGGTCTACGCGGACAACAAGTCCACCGTCGGCGACGACGCGGACCTGATCCTGCCGGGCCAGAAGCTCCAGGTCGGCTGAACCGGCCGCAGCTTCCCCCAGAGCCGCCGTGGCCCGTGCCCCTTCCCCCGAGGGCGCGGGCCACGGCTTCTTGTTCCTCCCGCCCGGAAGCTCAGCGGGCCGTCGTCCGCCGAGCGGCCCGGGTCAGGAGATGCTCCGGGCCCGGCTGATGTTCTTCGCCAGCCCGGCCGCCGGGCGCAGCCCCGGCTCCTCCGCCAGCCGGTCCGCCTCGGAGCGCAGCTTCTCCAGCGACGGCGCTGCGGGCAGCGGCTCGGCCTCCGCGCCGGCCGGGCTCGGCTCGGGGCCGGGCGCGGTGGCGTCCCCGCCGGCCCGCAGCGCCTCGGCGAAGTAGGCGGCGACCGCGGACAGCCGCAGATACGGGGAGACCTCGCCCTTCCACAGGCTCTCCCCCGCCAGTTCCGAGGCGGCGATCGTGTGCTCCTCCTCGTGTGGCTTCCGGCTGTCGGGGTCGAGCCAGCGCACCGTCGCGGTGGCCGCCCTTCCCTTCGCGCCGTCTTCGAGCTTGACCGCGTACAGCGCCGTGACCGTGTGCCCCGGGCCGACCTCTCCCCCGTCGACCGTGTCGTCGCGGAAGTCGTCGTCGGCCACCTTGCGGTTCTCGTAGCCGAGCAGTCGGAAGTCGGTCACCGCGTCCTGGTCGAAGACGACCTGGGCCTTGGCGTCACGGGCGCGCAGTTCGATGTTGCGGGGCAGCTGGTCGACGAAGACCTCCTGGGCCTCCGCACGGGTGGAGAGGTAGACGGTGCTGCCGTCGCCCTTGTTGGTGAGGCGCTCCATCAGCGCGTCGCCGTAGTTCCTGCCCACGCCGACGCCGAAGAGCGAGATGCCCTGCTCCTTCCGGTACCGGGCGACGTCGCCGAGGATCCGGTCCGCGTCGGTCTTCCCCGTGTTGGCGAGCGCGTCGGACATCAGCACGACCCGGTTGGTGGCCCCTGACCGCCGGTGCTCGGCCGCCTGCCGGTAGCCCTCCCGCATTCCCGCGCCCAGATTGGTGCTCGACCGCGGCTCCAACTCCTCGACGGCCGCCCGCAGCCGGTCGCGGCCGCCGTCGTCCAGCCGGGTCATGGGCAGTACCGTCTCGGCCTTCCCGCTGAAGACCACCAGCGAGACGGAGTCACTCTCGCGCAGCCCGCCGGCTGCTGTCCGCAGTGCGTGCTCGACCAGGTCCAGCCGTCCGGGCCCGCCCATCGAGCCGGAGACGTCGAGGACGAAGGTGAGCGCGGCCGGGCGGCGCGGCGCGTCCGGATCGCTCTTCCTGGTGGCCAGCCCGACCCGCATCAGCGACCAGTCGCCCGCACCGAGGCGGGCTCCGTCCGCCGAGACGGAGAAACCGTCGCCCTTCGGCCGCCGGTAGCCCTGCGGAAAGCTGTTGACGAACTCCTCGGTGCGCACCGTGCGCGGGGCCGGCCTGGCGCCGTCCCGGAGCATGCGCTGTGCGTAGCTGTAGGACGCCGTGTCGACGTCCAGCGCGAACGTCGAACGGAAGTCGGCCGGTTCCTCGGGCTTCCCGGAGGGGCCATTCCGCGGCTCGTCGGCACCGCCCGCCGCGTAGCCGGGGGCACCCCGGGCGCCGCCCTTGTCGAGGTTCGTGGCCTCGGTGTCATGGATGTCCCCGGTGCATCCCGACAGCACTCCCACCGCCACCGCCACCGCCATGGCGACCCCCGCGAGCCGTGCCCGCCTCATCGCGTCCCCCTCACACCGTCGCGTTCAGTTGCGTTCCTCCGGTGTGACGGGAGACGGCGCCGCCGGGACTCGTGCGGAAGGTCGCGATTCGGTGACAAACCGTTCACGCCCGACGGGAGTTCAGCGGGGACACGCGCCCGGGGCCAGCTCCTCCAGCAGGGCCCGGGTCCGCGGCGGGAGGCCGCGCTCGGCGCCGTGCAACGCGGCGGCGCGCTCCGTGACCCAGCGCACGGCCTCGTCGAAGACGGCCTGCTCCCCCGTGTCGTACGCGGCCCGCAGCAGCGCGTCCCACAGCCTTTCGTCGGCCGAGGCGCTCCGCAGCGCCGCGTACACCGCGTCGACCGCGGCGCCCGGCTCGCCCGACCTGAGGTGCTCTGCGCAGAGCGCCAGCCCGACCTCGGCGACGAGCAGCGGGTGCTGGGCCTCGACAGCGTCGTGGGCGAGCCACCCGTACCGGCCCTGCGGCCGGTCGGAGAGCAGCGGTCCGCGGGCGAGGTCCAGGGCTTCGGTCAGCTTCTGGCGGCGCACCTGCGCGGCCAGCCTGGTGCCGCGGTCCCCGGTGCAGCCGTGGTGCAGGGTGCGCAGCACATCCCAGTCGGAGACGACGGAGGGCCGCAGTGCGAGGCGCCCGTCCTTGTCGGTGGACAGCCGGGGCGTGCCGTCGGTCTCGATGCCCAGCCAGCCGCGCAGCCGTTCGACGAGTGCGTCCCGGACGTCGTCGGTGACGCCCTTGGGCCACAGCGCGGAGGCCAGCACCCGCGGGTGCACTCCGTCCCGGTTGAGCAGCAGCAGCGCCAGGGCCTCGTGCAGCAGCGCGCTGCGCGCCTCCTCGGGCGGTTCGATCCCGGTGACGTCGTAGCTGCCCATGATCCGGGCGTAGACGGCCGGGCGGCCGCCCTCGCTCAGGTCGACGCGGAACCCGGGCCCCCGGCCGCCCTCGGACCGCTCCCCGTCGGCGTCGGCGAACAGCTCGACCACCGCGGTGCGCAGTTCCCCGGGGAGCAGCTGGGCCCGCACCTGGAGTCCCATCCGGGGCGCGGCCAGGGTGCCCTCGGCGTCGACCGTGAACTCCCACACGGCGCTGGGCAGCCGCCCGCCGGTCACCCCGACGACGAAGCCGACGCGCGGCCCCCCGCGTTCGGTGGCGAGCGCCGCCAGGCGATGCGCCTCCTCCTCGGTGGGCTCGGCGCCGACGAGCACCAGCTGGGGCGCCGCCTGCGCACCGGAGGCGGCGGGCCCCCCGGCCCGGGCGGCCTCCCGCTCGCGCAGCAGCGCCGCCACGTCGGGCAGGTGCCGCACCCGGTCGGGAGCCAGCGCGCGCAGCTCCTCGCCGAAGCCGACGAGGGTGACTCCGGTCCCCTGCGACCAGCTTCCGGTGGCGAGTTCGGCGGCGACGGAGGCCAGGACAGCGGTGCGCCGCTCCTCCTCGCCGGCGACGGACACCAGGCCGGGCACCGACTCCAGGTTGAGCAGCAGCCGCGCCTCGCCGCGCAGGCCGAGGCTGACCAGGGCCGGGTAGGGCGGCGGGCCGCTGGTGTCCACGTCGAAGCGGGTGTGCGAGCGCTGGATGGTCCAGAAGGCGGGACTCTGGCCGAACCGCCAGGGGGCCGGCGGCTGTCCGGCTTCCTCGGCCAGTTGCAGATGCAGGTCCTGGCCGGTCAGCCAGGCCGCGTAGACGACGGGCAGCGTCCGCCCCGCCTCGGCCAGGTCCTCGGCCAGCCCGCGCAGCGCCCGGTCCAGGAACCGGACGGCGCCGGGGTCCGCTCCGGCGAGGAGCGCGTCGCGGGCCAGCGCGGCCGGATCGGAGGGCGGCGTGAAGTCGTCGCCGGTCGCGCGCCGGGACCGGCCGGTGACCGCCTTCCACAGCGCGGTCCGTCGCCGGCGCCCCAGCGCCGCCAGCACGCCCGCCGCCAGCAGCGGTGCCCCCAGCAGGGCTTCGGGGAGTCCCACCGGGCCGAGCACGCCGTCGCCGGTGTCCCCACCGGCCTCGTCCCGCGCGGCGCCCGACGAGTCGAGCCGGTTGCTGCGGTCGGCCTCCGGGATGCCGGCGTGGTCGAGATCGGCGGCGGTGTCGTCCTCCGCGCGGTCGCCGGTGCCGGTACGGCCTTCCCCGCCCCGGTCGTGGTCCTGGGCACCGCCGCGGTCGCGGTCCGCCGCGTGCCGGTCGTCGCCGCCGGGCACGGAGTCGTGGGAGGTGCCGGGCGTCCCGCCGGGCCGGATGTCGTCGGGCTGGGGGACGCCGGGGCCCGGCAGGCCGTCGTCGTCCGCCGAGTCCCCGAGGTCGTCGGTGCGGGTCGGTTCCCGCTCGGCCGGGGTCTCGGGGACGGACTGGCCCTGGCGGTCGGGGCTGTGCGCGTCCGGCGGGACGTCCAGCCGCTCCTCGGTGTCCGGCCGGGCCCGGGTGTCGTCGGTGTCCGCGCCGGTGCCGTCGTCCGCGTCGGTACCGGGGCCGTCCGCGTCCCGGTCGGCCGGGGTGTCCCGGTCGCCGGGGGGCTGCCCGCCCGGGTCGCCGCCGTCGTCCGGGACCTGCTGGTCCGGTTTGGTGGCCGCCGGGTCGTCCGGGACGCTCGGTTGCAGTTCGGGGTCGGAGTCGTCGTCCCGGGTGCCGTCGTCGGAGTCGGACGAGTCCGGTACCGGGTCGGCGTCCCGGTCGGGCGTGCCCTGCTCGGAGGTGTCGCCGCCCGGCGCGTCGCCGCCGGGCACCCCGCTGCCGGGGCCGTCGCCGCCGGGCTTGTCGGTGCCGGGTGTGTCGTTGTCGGACCGGTCGGGCGCGGTGGGCTCGTCCTGCGCCGAGCGGTCCTCGTCCCGCTGCGGGGACTGTTGCCGCCGGTCGCCGTGGCCGCCGCCCGCATCGCGGCCCGAGCCGCTGTCCTGGTAGCGCTCGAACTGGGCGCGCTCCCGCTCGCCCAGCTGCTGCGCGTCGTCGGGCATCTCGACCAGTTCGCCGCCGTGCGCGTCGGCGGGCATCTCCATGATCCAGCCGGGCCGGATGAGGCTCGCCTCGGAGAGCCGCGAACCGTCGGGCTGCACCCGGTCCTTGTTGAGCCGGTAGATCTCCTTGTACCGCCGCCCGTCGTCCAGGTGCCGCTCGGCGATCTCCCACAGCGAGTCGTGGTGCCGGCCCGCCGGAGGCTGGATGCGGTAGAACTTCGTCCGCGCCGCCCGGTCCGTGGAGTCCCCCGCGGACTGCCGCCCCGCGCCGTCGCCCTTCCCACCGGCGGCGGCCGGCACCACCGTGTCGCTGCTGCTTCCGCCCATCACATGCGCACTGCCGCCGCCCGGCAGCGCGTCGTCCCCGGCCGACTGCTGCTGACCAGGCAGGAGTTGGGCGCTGGCGACGGTCTGCGCGGGCTGGTGCGGCTGGACGTGGTGGCCGAGCTGGGCCAGCCCGGGCGCGAAACTCGCCGTGGTCGAGCCCAGCAGCAGCACCGCGGTGACCAGTTGCCGGGCCAGCAGCTGACTCGGGCCCGCGCCCGGCACCCGGGCCGGCAGCCCCACCCCGGAGAGCGCGCCCTTCACCTCGACCAGCACACAAGCGGTGAACTGCGCCCAGGCCAGCCAGACGACGACCGTCAGGACGTCGATGAAGACCCCGGCGCTCACCTCGTCCCGCAGCATGTCCAGCGTCGGCATCCGGTGCGGCAGCGGCCAGCCGATGAAGTACGCCAGCGCCGCGGGCACCCCGGCCACCAGTGCGGCCAGCGCGAGGAACGCGCCGCACGCCTTGAGTACGTCCCCGAAGGTGCGGCGGGTGCGCACGGAGACGGGCGTGCGCGAGCGCGCACGGGACCTGGACCCGCCGGGGGCCGGTGCCGGTGTCGAACTGCGGCGCGCCATGTCGTGTGCTCCCAGAGTGAGAAGTGCGGACGTGGAGGAGGGGCGGTCACCCGGACCGGGTCACCCGGTCACGGACTCCGCCGTCGCCGTGCCGTGGACGGTGAGCGGTGCGCTGTAGAACAGCCCGGTCAGGACCGGGCGGTAGGTGAGGCGGATGCGGACCCGGACCTGCTGTGCACTGGCGGAGACGCAGCCGGAGGCTGCCACGTCGGCCGCCGAGAGGCCGGAGCGGGAGGCGAACTCGTGAACCCGTGCCCCGCAGTTCTCGTAGTTGATGGGGGCGCTGTTGCCCTGGCTGGCGCGCAGCGCCTCCTCGTCGATGTCCTGCGCAGCGTAGCGGGCGGCCTGCTCGGCGATGTCGGCGGCGCGCTCGCGCTGCGAGATGGACAGCCCGCCGTCCACCACGAACGCGGCCAGCGCCATGAACAGCAGCGCGAACATGATGACCGCCGCGGCGCCGGAGCCGCGGTCGTCGCAGGCCGCCTCCCTGGTCCGCAGCCAGGCCGCGGCCCGCTCGCGGAACTCCGCGCGGCGGCTCATCCGGTCCTCCGGTAGGGGTCGATCGGCGAACTGGACCGGCCGGAGATGTCCTTGGCGATGTCCAGCCCGAGCATGTCCAGACCGCGCACCCGGCAGCTCACCTCGACGGTGAACAGCCCGCCGGAGCGGTAGTCGCTGCCCGCGTCCCGTACGGTCACGTCCCCGGCGCAGGTGCCCTTGAGGGTGGCGGTGGCGGCCTGCTGCGCGGCGGTCATCGCCGCGGCGTGGCTGCCGTGCTGGAGCGATCCGGCCCGGGCCGCGTCCCGGGCGGCGCCGTCGACCGCGCCCCGGCCGTCCACGAGCTGACCGAAGGCGACCAGCACGAGGATGAACAGGATCATCACCGGGGCCAGGACGACGACCTCGATCGTCGAGAGGCCCCCGTCGCCGCTCCACGTGCGGCTCGTCCTCCGTCTCATCAGCCGCCCCCGTCCGGCACGAACCGCTCCATCGGGCCCTGGGAGATCGCGTACACGTCCATGTCCAGGCCGGGGAAGACGGAGGGCACCCGCGCCCGGATCTCCACTCCGACGGTGTTGTCCCGCGGGCCGAGCAGCTTCACGTCGGGGTCGAGGATCAGCTCCGGGCCGAGCTGCTGGATGTAGGAGCCGGAGGTCTCCCGCGCCTTGGCGCGCCAGCCGCCCGGATCGGCATCGGCCTCCTGCCGGGCCTTGCGCGCTCCGGCCTGGGCCGCGGCCTGCGCGACGTGGTCCGCGAAGAAGTACAGCGCGAACTGCACCGTCGCGAAGATCAGGAAGAACAGCACCGGGGTCAGGAGCACGAACTCGATCGCGGTCATGCCGCTTTCGCCGCGCCGGGAGGCAGCCTCCCGTCTGCGGCGTGCCCATCCGGCCGGCCGTTCCTGCGCTCTCACGCTGCCACTCCTACGTGCGGGTGCTGTCCTGGTCCGCTCCTCCTAGCAGGTGCCCTTCTCGTCGGCGCCGTCGATGCAGTCCTTGACCTTGTTGGCGCCGTCGCTCAGCGCCATGTTGATGATGGCGGCGACCACGCCGACGATGGCCACCACCACCGCGGAGATGATCACCCACTCGACGGCGGAGGCGCCGCGGTCCAGCTCGCCGGAACGGGCGCGCTGGACGCGGCCGCGGAGGAACGTCACGAGGAAGTCGACGGCGGGATGACTGATCGAGCGAAGCGGATTCGGCATCGTGCTCAGTCCTTTCTTGGTCTTCGGGTGAGGGTCGGCGGGCGTCAGATCTGGAAGACGCGCATGGCCGCTGGATAGATGAGGAAGACGAGGAAGCCCGCGCAGAGCATCAGCTGGGCCACGAGCATCGACTGGGACTTCTCACCCGCGCTGCCCTCGATCTCGGCGAGCTCCCGGTGCCGCATCGTCTCGGCCCGCGAGGAGAGCGAGGCGCGCACCTTGGCGCCGTCGTCGGCGACCAGTGCCAAGGATGCCGACATGTCCTTGAGTTCGTCGACCCCCAGCCGGGCGCCGAGGTCGCCGAGCGCCGACCACTGGCTCTGCCCCGTGATCCGCGCGTCGGCCAGGGTGTCGCGGATGCGGCGCAGCGCCCAGCCGTCGCTGACCTCGCTGGCCGCCTTCAGCGCCTCGGGCAGGCCGCGGCCGCCGGCCAGGTTCATGGCCACCAGGTCGAGATAGGCGCCGACCACCCGGCGCAGATCGCGCCGTTTGGCCGCGGCGTCCCGGCGCACCTCCAGGTCCGGCAGCATGAAGAACACCACCGCGCACAGCAGCGCCAGCCACAGCGGGATCAGCGGGCTGCGGCCGAACCCGATCAGCCAGCCGATCGAGAACAGGAACGGCCCGAAGAACAGCCCCGCGGCGGCCAGCAGCACCTTCGTCGCGAGGAACTTCTCCCAGCTGCGCTCCAGCACCTCCAGGTCGGAGCGGAGGCTGCGCTGCTCCCAGCCCTGCCGCAGATACAGTTCGGCGACCCGGGCGCCGATCCGGGCACGGAGGGCCGCGAACCGCCCGCTCTCCTCCGCGGTGCCCTGCGCACCCTGCTGGTGCGCGGCGGCGCGGGCGCGCAGCGCGTCGATCTCGGCAACGGAGGCGACGGTGCTCCGCTTGCCCGGTGCCAGGGCACGGACGAGCAGGAACAGGCCCAGGCCGACCAGCGCGCCGGTGAGTGCGGTGAGCGTGAAGGGGGTCATCGGCGCGGCACCTCCGCTCCGGCGCCGGAGGCGCCCGGCCCGGCGGACGGTCCGCCGGGCCCCGCGGCGCCGGACACCGGCGCCTCACCGCGCTCGCCCGGATGGCCCGTACCGGCTCCGGACGCCTGCTGGTCGGCGCGGACCAGGAACCGCTCCGGGGTCTCGATCTGCGACAGCTTGCGCAGCCACCAGAAGCCGCAGGCGAACATGGCGCACACGGCGGCCAGCACGAGCTGGCCCAGCGGACTGCCGTAGGGCTCGACGAAGTCCCGGTTGAAGACGGCGAGACCCAGCACGAAGGCCACGCTGACCCCGACGACGATCTGCACGCTGCGCCGGGTGGAGGCGCGCTGCGCCATCACCCGCTGCCGCATGTCGACCTCCTCGCGCGCCGACTTGGCGAGCGCGCCCAGCACCTCGCGCAGACCGGGGCCGCGCAGCCGGGCGTTGAGGATGAGCGCGGCGACGATGATGTCGGCCGACGGGTCGTCCAGCTCGTCCGCCAGGTTCTGCAGTGCGGTGGGCAGCGGGGTGCGGGCCCGCAGCCGGTCGATGAGCGCGTCCAGATGCGGGCGGAGCGAGGGGGCGGCCGCGCGGGCCGAGGCGGGGATGGCCTGTTCGAGGCCGACGGCCCCGGCGATGGTGTCGCGCAGCGACTCCGTCCACGCGGCCAGCGCCTCCACCCGCTTCATCGCGGCGCGCTCCTCGGCAGCACCGCCGAAGAGCCGGTCCCACAGGAAGACCAGTACCCCGGTGGCGATCGCCGCGACCGGCCAGCGGGTCAGCAGCAGCACCAGCACTGCGGCGCACACCGCGATCGACCCGCGCCGGCTCATGAACCGGGCCAGTTCGGCGGCGCGCCTGCCCACGTCCCGCTGCTCGTCCGGCGCCTTGGCCGGCAGCCCGCGCAGCGCGACGATCAGCAGCGCGACGCCGCCGCCGACGGCGACGCCGCAGAGCAGCGCGTAGAGGGTGGACAGGGCGAAGATGCCGCCCGTACCGCCGCTCACAGACACGGTCTCACCCCCAGTTCCCGGTCGGCTGGTATCCGTGTGCGGCCAGCTCCTGGGCACAGGAGACCGGCGCGTGCGCCAGCAGCCGCCCGTCCGGGGCCTCGGCGAACACCTCGCTGGAGAGCACCCGGCCGTCCACGCCGTTGATCTCCCGTACGGAGGTGACCGAGCGGGACAGCCGCCCGCCGCTGGCGAAGGCGTTGCGGCGCTCGACGAAGACCACGAAGTTGATGGCCCCGGCGATCAGCATCTGGGTGGCCTCGATGGGCAGCCGCTCGGTGGCCTGGAGCGCGTAGGTGGAGATGCGGTTGAAGACCTCACTGGAGCTGTTGGCGTGGATCGTGGACAGCGAGCCGTCGTTGCCCTGGGACATGGCGTTGAGCATGGTGACGATCTCGTCGCCGAGCACCTCGCCGACGATCACCCGGGAGGGGTTCATCCGCAGCGAGCGGCGGACCAGTTCGGCCATGCTGATGGTGCCCTGGCCCTCGGAGTTGGGCAGCCGCTCCTCGAACGCGACGACGTTCGGGTGCAGTTCGGGGAACTGGTCCAGGCCCAGCTCCAGCGCCCGCTCCACGGTGATCAGCCGCTCGGGCGGGGGGATCTCGTTGGCGAGGGCGCGCAGCAGCGTCGTCTTGCCCGCGTTGGTCGCTCCCGCGATCATGACGTTCTTGCGGGCCCGTACGGCCGCCGTCAGGAAGCTGCCCAGCTCGGGCGTGAGGGTGCCGTTGCCCACCAGGTCGGAGACGAAGACCTTGCCCATCCGGGCCCGCCGGATGGACAGCGCGGGCCGCCGGGTGACGTCCATGACGGCGGAGAGCCGGGAGCCGTCCGGCAACCGCAGGTCCAGCTGCGGGTTGGCGGAGTCGAAGGGGCGGGAGGAGAGTCCGGAGTAGGCGCCGAGTATCTGGATCAGTTCGATCAGTTCCTCGTCCGACTCGGCGACCGGCTCGCCCCGCACCTCGCGGCCGTCGGCGTAGCCGACGAAGACCTGGTCGTAGCCGTTGACGTCGATGTTCTCGACCTCGGGGTCGTCGAGCAGCGGCTGGAGCCGCCCGACGCCGAACAGCGCGGCGTGCACCGCAGCCGCGTAGGCCTCCTCGGACTGCGCGTCCAGCGGGGTGCGGCCGGAGGTGATCTCGGTGCGCGCGTGCTCCTCGAGGATCTGCGCGATCACGGCACGCGCGAACTGCCGCTCGTCCTCGGCGGACATCGCCGCCACGCCGGACGCCTGGTCCATGCGGCGCTGTTCGGCGATGCGGTCCCCGGCCTCCTGCCGGAACCGCTTCACCAGTTGGTGGTCGACCATGCTCGCGCTCACGAGGCGGCTCCCTCATCCCGCGGGTCCCCGTTCCCGGGGGTGCCGGGCAGCGGTACCGGCGGTGTCGCTTCGGGCGCCGTCGGCCTGCGCCGTGCCCGCAGCCCCTTGCGCCCGCGCGGGGAGGTGTCCTGCCCTGCGGCGCCGGGGGCGGGCGCGGCGGGTGGTTGCGCCCGGGGTGCCTGGACCGGCGGCAGCGCACCCGGCGCCTGCGGGGGCGGGGACGCCTGCGGTACGGGCGGCGAGGGGTGCGGGGTGGGCGAGGCCGCCTGCGGACCGGGGCGAGTGGGCTGCGGTCCGGACGGTGGCGTCTGCGGACCGGGCGCACCCTGGTCGGCGGGGGTCCACGGGCCGGGCGCGGCGTATCCGGGCACCCCGGGCGCCGGGGCGGGGCCGGGGCCCGCACCGGGATGGCCGGGGTGGCCGGACCGGGGGTACGGGGCCGGACCGGACGGGAGGGGTTCGGCAGGGCCGCCCGGGCTCTGCCCGGAGTGCGGGGGCGCTCCGGCGCCCGGCGCCGGGCTGCGGCCGGGGGCCTGCACCGAGTTGCCGGCCTGGCCGCGGAGTTGCTGCCCGGGACCGGGCGGGGTGAGGGGCTGCTGCGGCGGTGCGGCCGACTCCCAGTTGGCGCCGTACTGCTGGTGCAGATCGGTGGCGATCTTGCGTACCGAGCGGACGAGCAGCGACCGTTCGACGCGGCCGCGGCGGCGGCCGGCCAACTGCTCGGCGCCCAGCGTGTCGTGGGCGAGGACGCCGACGACCCGGGCCCCGGCGCGGGAGGCGACCAACATGTCGTTGACCTGTCCCGCGGTCTTGGTGGCCCCCTGGGTGCGGGCCACCAGCAGTACGCCGAGCAGCGGTTGGGCCAGCGGACCGGCGGTGTGCCCCGCGCCGTGCAGCCGTGCGGTGAGGGCCAGGGCGCGGTCCCGCACCCGGGCGATCTGCTCCGGCTCGTCGCGCGCGACCAGCAGCACCAGGGCGGCGTGCGGCAGGAGCGCCATGGAGGCGGCCTCCGGACCGATGCGCCCGCAGTCGGCGATCACGTCGGCGGCCAGTTGCGGGTGCGGCGACTCGGCGAGGTGCGCGAAGGCGCGGCCAACGGTGTCCCACTGCCCGGCCAGCCCGGCGGACTGCTCGGCGCTGCCGAGCCCGACCAGCACCTCGAGACCACCGGAGAGCCGCTGGGTGTGGTCCCAGAGTTGTTCGGCGGCCAGCCCCCTGCGGGCGGTCGCGGCGAGCGACAGCAGTCCGGTGTTGGGGTCCAGCGGACGCCCGTCCGCTGCGGGACTGCGGTAGACGAGGTCACCGCCCGCGGTGTCCATCTCGGCCAGCAGCGCGCGGCGCGGCCACACCGCCGAGAGGGCGACGGCGGTCGTGGTGACCCCCGGTGCGCCTTTGTCGGCGGCGAGTGCGATCAGCGCCATTCCGGCTACGCCTTTCCTTGTGTCCGTGTGCTGTCGTCCGTGCCGTGGTGCCTGTCGTCGTGTCCTGCCGTAGCCGACGACGACACCGCACGGCGGACGGTTCCACGGGCGGGCCCGGCGTCCCGGCGGCGGGGAGTCCGCCACGCGGCCGCGGCGCGGTGGGTCCGCGCGCGGGTGCGTCTCAGCTTCCGCCGTCGGCGTCGAGGACGAGGGACACCTCTCCGTTGGACGCGGCCGCGGTCAGCTCGGCGGCGTCGCTCTTGTCGACGACCACGGAGACGGGAAGATTGCCGCTGGAGGCGAAGGAGTCGCCGGAGCCGGACTTGATCGACTGGACCTTGGCGCCCTCGGCGATCGTCGCGTTGCCGGAGGAGCCGCGCCGCTGCCCGGAGCCGTCCCCGGTGCCGCTGTCGGAGTCGTCGCTGCCGCCGGAGGAGGTCTCGCGGCCCACCCGGTAGGCGGAGACCGTGTCGCCCTCCTTCAGGCGCGGCGGGTACTGCCCGCTCTTGAGCGAGAGCCCCACCACGGCCTTGCCGGCCTCCAGACCCTTCTCCTTGGTGAGCATGCTGCCCACCAGTACGGTGCCGTCGACCAGGTCGGTGGTCGAGCGGTACCTCTTGAGCAGGCCGCGCTGGTCCCAGCGCACGTATTTGATGTCGCTGTCCTCGGCGACCATCACCGGTTCGACGGCCGAGTCGGGGATCGTCTGGCCCTGCTGGACCCGCTTGGTCAGCACGACGGCCTCGACCCGGTCGCCGGCGCGCATCACCAGGACGGTGGCACCCAGCGCGCCGAGCAGCACGAGGAGGACGGCGAGCGCGGCGAGCGCGGGCTTGCGCTCGCGTGGCGGGGCGGGCAGCCGGTCACCGGCCGGTGGGGTGAGTGCCGCCCCGCGCCCGACTCCGGCGGAGCTCCGCTCCTGGGTCTTCACCTCACCACCCCCGTGTTCCGTTCTGTGTGCGTCTCACGTCGTTCCACGTCGAGAAACCTGCCCCCGCGCCGCCGTGCGCTACCCCACAGCGGACATACCCCCGCGTACCGACACGCGGCCACGCCCTACAGATCCCGGGCACAGTATCAACACCCCCCGACCCCCTCAAGGCGGATCCGACCGCTGCCGCGGGGCGTGATTCCGGGCCCGGCGAGGCGGGTCGCCCCGGCCCGTCGGGGCGGGATTCCGGGCCCGGAAGGGCGGAATACGAGCCTCCGGAACAGCGGATCCCGGACCCGGCGAGGCTACGGGCGGGCATCGGCCGGGCATCGGCCAGGAGACCGGAGGGTGCGCTTCCCATGTGTTCGAGTACGGTGTCGGAAAGGCGTCAAGATCGCGCCAGGTTTGTCACAGGTGTGCCGGGAAGTCTGGTCGGCGGTACGGGGACCCTCCCCGTATCCCTGCACGCGCCGATCCAGGAGCCGCCCATGACACCGCCCACCGCAGACGAGAACCGCGACCAGCAGAGCGGCAGCGGCGACACGTCGCTCTTCGCACGCCCCTCGGCCCGCGAGCGCAAGCTGCTGTCCGACGCGCTGCGCACGGAGACCGTCGGTGGGACGGTATTGCTGATCGCCGCCGTGGTGGCACTCGTCTGGGCGAACACCCCGCTCGCACATCTGTACGAAAGCGTGCGGGCCTTCCACTTCGGCGTCCCCGCGCTGGGGCTGGATCTGTCCGTGGAGCACTGGGCCTCGGACGGCATCCTCACGATCTTCTTCTTCGTCGCGGGCATCGAGCTGAAACGCGAGCTGACCGTCGGCGAACTGCGCCGCCCCGCGGCGGCCGCACTGCCTGTGGTCGCGGCCGCCAGCGGCATGGTGGTGCCCGCCCTCTGCTACGTCGCGGTGAACCTGGCGGACGGCGGAAACCTGAACGGCTGGGCCGTACCGATGGCCACCGACATCGCCTTCGCGCTCGGCGTCCTCGCGGTGATCGGCACCAACCTGCCCTCCGGCATCCGCGCCTTCCTGCTCACCCTCGCCATCGTCGACGACCTGGGCGCCATCCTCGTCATCGCCGTCTTCTACACCTCCACCCTCAACTGGGCGGCCTTCGCCGGTGCCGTCGCCGGGCTGGTGCTCTTCCGCGTCCTCCACGTCAACCTGCGGGTGCGCGGCTGGTACATCTACGTACCGCTGGGCGTGGTGATCTGGGCGCTCATGTACAACAGCGGCGTGCACGCCACCATCGCGGGCGTCGCGATGGGCCTGCTGCTCCGGGTCAAGCCCGACAACTCCGACGACCCGAACAGCGTCTCCCCCGCCGAGCGCATCGAGCACCTGGTCCGCCCGCTGTCGGCCGGTTTCGCCGTGCCCGTCTTCGCCCTCTTCGCGGCGGGCGTCAGCGTCTCGGGCTCGGCACTGAGCGAGACCTTCCGGCAACCGGAGGCGCTCGGCGTGATGATCGGACTGTTCGTCGGCAAGTTCCTCGGTGTCTTCGGCGGCACCTATCTGGCGGCCCGGTTCACCCGAGCGCGCCTCAGCTCCGATCTGGCCTGGGCGGACGTGGCCGGGGTCGCCATGCTCGCGGGGATCGGCTTCACGGTCTCGCTGCTGGTGTCCGAGCTGGCCTTCCAGGGCGCCGCCGTCACCGAGCACACCAAGGCCGCCGTCCTCCTCGGCTCGCTGCTCTCCGCGCTGGTGGCCTGCTTCCTGCTGAAACTGCGGGACGCGAAATACCGGACCCTGTGGGAGGCGGAGACCCGCGACGAGGACCACGACTCCATCCCGGACATCGACCAGGAACTGGACCCGGTCCGCCGCCCTGCCGAGGCGGCCCGCCGCGCCCGCGAGCAGGAGCGCCGGCAGGAGTGGGAGCAGGCCCGCAAGCAGGAGCGCGGAGAGAAGTGACACGCCGCCCGGCGCCGAGCGCTCGGCGCCGGGCGCAGCGTGCTGCTCCGCACTTTCCGCGCACCCTGCGCGGTACCCCCCGTCCCGCACGTCCCGGGTGCTGCTACCGGTCGTGCACGTCCTGCGTGCCCTCGAAGGAGTACTGCATCAGGACCGTGTCGACCCAGCGGCCGTGTTTGCGGCCGACGGCCGTGAGCCGTCCCGCCGGGGTGAAGCCGTGCCTGCGGTGCAGCGCCGTGGAGGCGTCGCTGCCGGTGTCGGCGATGACGGCCACCATCTGCTGCACACCGGCCGGTCCGCACTCCCGGAGCAGCCGCGTCAGCAGAGCCGAGCCCAGCCCCCGGCCGGTGCGGTCGGGAGCGAGGTAGAGGGAGTCCTCGACCGTGTACCGGTAGGCCGGTTTGGGGCGCCAGGGGCCCGCGTAGGCGTATCCGGCGATCTCGGTGCCGAGTTCCGCCACCAGGAAGGGCAGCCCCCGCCCCGACAGCTCCTCGAAGCGCCGCCGCCAGTCGTCGGCGGACGGCGGGGTCTGGTCGAAGGTGACGACGGTGTGGGTGACGTAGTGCGCGTAGATGTCCGCGACCGCCGCCAGATCGGCCAGGACGGCCGGCCGGATGCGAGGTGCGGACGACGTGGAAGCCGAGGCCGCGGAGGCAGGAGAGGAGGGAGAGGACGCAGAAGAAGACACAGCAGACTCTCTACTCCTCCGAGGCGGGTTTATCCACAGGGATTTTCCGCACCGGACCCGACCCCCGACACTGTCGGTGGCGCCCCTAGAGTGCGGGGCGCGGGGCTCGGAGCCGGCCGGCGGAGCCCGAGGCGAACGGGGGCAGCACAATGGCGAGGACGGGCCGGGACGGCCTGCGGACGGCGGACGGCAGCACGGCCACGGACGGGCTCCCGGACGCGCACGGGGAGGATGCCGCGGACGACGCCGCGTGGAGCACGGCGCTGATCCGCGCCCAGCTCGCACCCGGCGAACTGTGGGCGCGCGCCGCACTCGTCGTGGCGCTCTGCGCGGGCAGTGGCCTGCTGGCCTCCGGCGTCTACGACTACACGCACGTCGGCCGCCCCGAGGGCCTGGCCGCGAACCTGTCACTGGGCACCGGCACGGTCCTCGTCCCCGGGGCTCTGGTGGTGCTGCTGCGGCTGCGCGGCCGCAGCCGCGACCGGCACCGGATGATCGAGCTGTACGGCGGCCCGGTCGGCGGCAAGGCCGGACAGGGGCTGCGCGGGCGGCGGGCCGGATGGACGGCGCTGTCCGTGCTCGCACTGTTCCTGGCCTTCGTCTTCCTCCTCTCGGGGCTGATGCAGGCGTTCTCGTCCGACCCGTACGAGGAACCCGACCCCACGGTCCACGGAGCGCTGCTGGCGTGGGCCGCGATCCTGACCGTCGCCGGCTGCGGGGGCACAGCCCGGGCCCGCCGGTACCGGCCGCGCGCCGACGGCCCCTCGGGTCCGTCCGGCTCCGGCGGCAGCGCGCGGGACTCGCGGCTGGCACCCGGCGCCGGGCTCTACACCCGGCTCGGCGCCCGCCCGGCCGCACCGCACCGGCTCAGCCCCCGGCTGGACGCCCGGATCCAGCAGCTCTCGCTCCCCGCCGCCGCGGCTCTGGCGACGACCGTGACCCTGGTGGGATGCGCGCTGGCCGCGGCCGCCATGGTGCTGCCCACCCATGTCGGCGGTGAGCCGCTGTTCTGGACGCTGATGCTGCTCACCGCGGTCTATCTGGTCCTGCTGCTGCTGGAGTTGACCTACTACGGGCCGCGGCCCAGCTATCTGCTGCTCATCATCCTCGCGGGGCTGGCCCTGCTGGTCGTCGCCGGGAACGGCAACACCGCCTCGGTCCTGGGGCAGCGCGGCGAGTGGATACGGGTGGAGCTGACGGAGGTGCACCACCACGCCAAGGGCGGTCCCACCTGCGACATGCGCCCGCTCGCGGAGGACGGGATCCGCACCGACGGCCTGCGCCTCCCGTGCAGCGAGAGCGAGGTGGGCGAGACCCTGTCGGTCATCGCCGACCCGCAGGGCGAGGTGCGGCCCAGCCGCTCGGAGCCGACACAGCTGGGGGCCTTCGTCGTCGGCTGGGGCATCACCACCGGCGTCCTGGTGAGCTGCGCGATCGCCGCGGCGGTCTACGGCCACCGCCGCCGCAGTGAACTGGGCCTGCACACGAGCGAACCGACCGGAGGATCCTCCCGATGACGCACAGCCCCAGCGGTGCCGCACCGGACAGCCCCGCGCCGTCCGCCCCGCTCGGCGGCCCCGTCCCCACCCACCCCGTCTACCCGGACCTGGCGGGCAAGGTCGCGGTGGTCACCGGCGGTTCCCGGGGCATCGGCGCCGGGACCGGACGGGCGCTGGCCGCCCAGGGTGTCGCCGTCTGCCTGGTGGGACGGGACCGCCCGGCGCTGTTCGAGGTCGTCGACGGCATCGGCAAGGAAGGCGGCACCGCGATCGGCGCCCTCGCCGACGTGACGGACAGCGCGGCGCTGCGCCGGGTGGCCGAGCGGGTGGCGGAGGAGCTGGGCCCGGTCGACATTCTGGCCGCGTTCGCGGGCGGCCGGGGCTCCCCCGTACCCGCCCTGGAGCTGACCGAGGAACGCTGGCGGCACGTCCTCGACGCGGGACTGACCGCCACCTTCCTGACGATCCGCGCCTTCCTCCCGGCCATGGTCGAACGCTTCAGCGGCAGCGTCCTCACCATGACCGCTGCATCCTCGGCGTCCTCCGGAGGCTCCCGCCCCGGCGCGCCCGACCTGGCCCATGGCGTCGCCAACGCGGGAGTGACCACGCTCACCCGGCAACTCGCCACCGAGCTGGGCCCGCAGGGCATCCGCGTCAACTGCCTGGCCCCCTCCACGGTCCGCACGGAGAAGGTCGCCGCCACCATGTCCAAGGAAGCGCAGCACCGGACCGCACTGCGCCACCCGCTCCGCCGGATGGCCGAACCGGCGGACGTGGCCTCGGCGGCGCTCTTCCTCGCCTCCGACGCCGCGAGTTATCTCACGGGCATCACGCTGGACGTGGCGGGCGGCCGGATCACCGGCTGAGCCCCCGCTGCCGGTTCGTCGCGGCGGAGGCGGGCTGTTACCGGATGCGGACAGAACTCCGTGAACAACTTCGGCCCGGGCGCCATCACATGGGGTACAAGCTCACAGCCGATGCGGCCGCAGCCCGCGCAGACGGGCGGCGACCGCCGCATCCTGACAGCCCCTGGGGGATTCCATCATGACCGCTCGCCGCACCCGCCGTACGCTCCGCACCACCGGCCTGGTCGCCTTCGCCGCCGCGGCCGCGCTCTCGCTGACCGCCTGCCAGGGCAGCGACCAGGACGCCGCGGGCAGCTCACAGAAGAAGGACTCCGCCGCCGCCTCGCACTCCAGCGGCGAGGACAAGGCCGCGTCCGGCGGCTCCTCGTCCGGCGGTTCCTCCTCCGCATCGGGCAAGACCCCGAAGGGCGAGCACAACGGCACACCCGTCGCCGACAGCACCGAGAGCAAGGCGGCCTCGCCCGTGCGTACCCAGACCCTGGTGGACGGCAGCACCGCCGAGATCTACCGGAGCGGTGACCAGAACTACCGCGCCGAGATCGTCAACGGCGGTGAGCGCTACGGCACGCTGCGCACCCATGACGCGGACGACGGCGCCAACTTCAACGGCATGTACCTCGTGCTCACCATGGGCGGCAAGGTCCACTCCTGGACGGGCGGCGAGCAGCAGGGTCCGGGCACCTTGGACCTGGAGGGCGGCTGGAAGGCCGAGGTCACCAAGCTCGGCCAGAACCGGTACCGCGCGGAGATCCTGGGCGACGACGGTGCGGTCAACGGCACCCTGGAGGCGAACGAGAGCGCCACCGGGACCAGCGCCAACGGCGTGTACATCGTGCTCACCCCCGGCGGCGTCATCACCTCCCACTCCTGACCCTCATGCCCCCTGACCGCTGTGGCGGGGGAGCCGCCGGGGGGCGGCTCCCCCGCCACAGCCGCGTGTGTGCCCACCGGATGCGGCCCCACAGGGACACGGCTTGACCCTCACGTTGCGTGAGGCTGAAAGGTGGGGCCCATGAGCGACTACTACAACGCGTTCGAGATGAGCCCTGTCCCCCCGCCCGGCCCGGACGCGGTCCCGCCGGAGCCGTTCCACGGCATCTACGGCATGCCGGCCTTCGTGACGATCCCGACGGACGACCTCACGGCCTCGGTGGACTTCTGGACACGGGGACTCGGGTTCTTCGAACTGTTCAGCATCCCTGGCGCGGTGGTGCATCTGCGCCGCTGGGCCTTCCAGGACGTGCTCCTCGTCCCGGCGACGAGCGTTCCGGAGCAGGCGCCGGCGATGAGCGTGAGTTTCGCGTGCGTGCTCGGCCAGCTCGACTCCCTCGTCGAGACCTGCCGTGCGGTACGCCCGGACTCCGTCGACGGCCCGCGGGACACCCCGTGGAACACCCGCGACGTGACGGTGACGACGCCGGAGAACGCCCGGATCGTCCTCACCGCGGCGAAGCCCTTCGACCCGGACACCGAGGAGGCGCGCAACCTCGCGGCCGTCGGGATCACCGCACCGGATGCCGGTGGCGGCGACAATGGGGAGCATGCCTGAGGAAAGCCACGCCGAGGGCCTGACCGTCGGGCAGGTCTCAGCCCGGCTGGACGTGACGATACGCGCGCTGCACCACTGGGACGAGATCGGTCTGGCACGTCCGTCGCTGCGCACGCCTGCCGGATACCGGCTCTACACCGCGGCCGATCTGGAACGTCTGCACCGCGTCGTCGTCTACCGCGAGATCGGTCTCGGCCTGGACCGGATCCAGGCCGTCCTGGACGACTCGACCGCGGACGTGCCCGGCGCCCTGCGCGCGCAGCGCGCCCAGGTGGCGGAACGCATCGCCCGCCTCCAGCGGCTGAGCGCCGGACTGGACCGGATGATCGACGCCCACGAGAACGGCCTGCTGCTAACCGCCGAGCAGCAGGCCGCGCTCTTCGGCCCGGAGTGGAATCCGGACTGGACCGCGCAGGCCCGCAAAGAGTACGGAGACACGGCACAGTGGCGGCAGTTCGCCGAACGCTCGGCCTCGCGCACTGCGGAGGAGTGGCAGGCCGTCGCCGAAGCAGTCGCCGATCTCGACCGCGCTCTCGCCGAGGCCATGGACGCCGGGGTGGCCCCGGGTACTCCGGAGGCGAGCCACCTCGTCGAGCGGCACCGCGAGGTCTTCGCCTCGTACTTCCCCCTGACCCGGCAGATGCAGGTCTGCCTCGCCCGCAAGTACGAGGCCGATCCGGGCTTCGCCGCCCACTACGACGCCATCCGCCCCGGCCTCGCCACCTGGTTCCGCAGCATCGTCGACGCCGACACCCGCGCCCACGGCATCGACCCCGACACGGCGGCCTGGGAGTGACGGGGACCGGCCGCGCCCCTGCCCCGAGCGCCCGCCGGAACCGAGGCCGGACTGTCGCCTTGCCCCACCACGCCCGTCCGTCCCCCCGTACGTGCCTACCCTCGCCGAGGCATCGACGAGCCGCGGCTCCGAACAGACGCCCGTCCCGGACGACGAGTCGTTCATCGCGGCGGACGCGGATTCCAGCATCATCGTCGATGCCGACGGGATCATGCTGACACTTGACGGGCGCGGGCTGCCGTGGGACCAGATCGAGACCGACGAGGACCTCGATCAGGACGGCGCGAGGATCGAGCTTTCCTGGCCGGAGATCGCCGACGTCACCCATCGCACCGTCCGCAGGTCCCGACTGCACGTCACCGTCACGCTGCACGACGGCTCGGCCTTCGAGAGCGAGATCAGTGCCCGCCGCGTCTCCCGCGTGCAGCAGTGGCACCGTGAACTGGCGGAGGCGGTCACCCGGTATCTCAGCCGCTGACGCACCAGCCAGCAGGACTCGGCAAGACCACGTGACGAGCCGTATGGCACCGACCGGTACCGCTCCGCTGCGGGAAACGTTCAGAACACCCGCAGCACCCCGCCCAGCAGGAAGCCTGTTCCGACCGCCAGGAAGACCGCGCCCACAGCGACGCAGACCCGGGGGATGGCCGTGCCTTCGGATGCCATCGTCCAACGGTCGTAGAAGACCGTCACCTAGGTGCCGATCGGAGGGGTGCGGTGCAGCGGGCGGCCGATCATGTTCCTGGTCTCCATCGGTCGCCCCGTCTCCGTGGTCCAGGAGACGACCGGGTGGTACACGGTGGTGCCGTAGCTCCGGAAGGTGACGCCTCCCGACTCGGAGGGGCCGCTCATCTCCCGGGCTTCCAGGCGGGTCACCACACCTCGCGCCTGCGCCCCGTCCGCCAGCAGGCTTCGGACCCGGCGCACCCGTCCGTACGCGAGTGCCCCGACCATCGCACCAACCGGCATGAAGACGGCGGAGAAGAGCAGCGACAGACCGAAGGGCGACACAGGGCAGTTCCGGAGAGCGGCGGCAGAGGCGGCGCAGAGCCTATCGTGCGACTCAGCTCCGCCCACCCGCCCCGACCGGTTCTCGCGGGCTGCGGGTTGAGAAGATCCCGCGCATGGAGTTCGACGACACCGCCGCGATGCGGCGCATCTGCGCCGAACGGCTCGGCGACGAGTCCGGCCGCCAGTTCACGGCCATGGCCCGCCGCGGCTTCCGGCTCGACCGTCCGACGGACGCGGCGCCTGCCACCGGACGCTGCCGGCTCGGCGGTCCGGCCCTGCTCGAACCGGGGACCCCCTGGCCCCGCTACGGCGGCTTCCCGCTGTCCCTCCATGCCGTACTCGACACCGAGGCACTCGCTCCCTGGCTCGGCGACGAACTGCCCACGCGTCCGGGCCTGCTCAACTTCTTCTGCTTCGATCCGGATGTGCCGTACGAGGAGTACCGCCACCTGGACATGTTCGGCCCCGAGGCATGCCGGGTCCTGACCGCCGACCCGGCGCTCGCCTCCGAGGCGGGGGCACCCGAACCGGCCAACAGCTATCCGGACACCCCCCTGCACGCCGCAGAGGTCACCATGCTCCCGGACTGCTGGGATCTCGCCGATGACGACATCGCCTACGATCCCGCGCAGCACTGGGGGCTCACCTCGCTCATCCTGACCGAGATGGCCGACCTCGACGGGAACACCGCCGGGCGGCACCGTGCCTTCGGCTGGCCCGACACCTCGTACGCGTCAGACGTCACCGAACGCGACGCCGACGGCCCCGAGATCCACCTGCTCCAGCTCGCGGAGGACATGGATCTCGGCTGGGGCTGGGGCGACGCCGGAACCCTCTACTTCACGATCCCGGCCGGTGCCTTCGCGGCAGGCGACTTCCAGCGGGCAGAGGCGAAGATCCGCTGCTGCTGAGGTCCATGACGAACGCCGCCCAGGTGTGCGCGGAGAACACCAAGGGTTTCCGAGCCGTATCTTTGCTGTCACGCACCGGAACGACGCCCGGGAAGCCGTCTGCCACCTCGACGCACTCTCCGCCCGCTGCGTTGCTGTAGCTGCTTGCGCGCCAGCGCGCGCCGCTCAGATCCGCCATGTCTGTAGCCTTCCGCTGCGTCGGCGATCATTTGCACGGACATCGCGACGGGAAGCGACTCCGCACGCAATTGATCGTAAGCCCGGTTGAACGACGCTACGTCGTCTGGCTCTTCAAACAGTTGTCCGTGTTCGGCACCCTCGGCATACGCCGTCTCGGAGCCATCCGGCATGGTGAGGAGGGTGAGTGACCCACCCAACAGCGGGTGTGCACCGGAGCTGAAAGGGAGAACCTGAACGGTGTGCTGGGTGCAAGCCTCGCGCAGCCTCACCAACTGATCTCGCATTGATGTGTGTCCACCCACCGGGCGCATGAGCACTGCTTCGTCGAGCACAACGGAGAGCGCGGGAGCCCCAACCCCCTGAAGCCGTTCCTGTCGTGCCATTCGAGCCGCGACACGTTCGTCGAGCATGTGGGCGCTGGTCAGCGTCCGACCGCGTCGCAACACTGCGCGAGCATACGGCTCTGTCTGAAGAAAGCCGGGCACGGCCTGCGCTGCGTACAGGCGAATAATGATCGCCCGCTCAGAGAGCTCCATGAACCTGCGTGCCCAGTCCGGAAAGCTCTCCCGGTACACGTGCGGCCAGCGGTCGACCAGCAGGCCGGCCGCGTCGAGGGCATCGTCGAGGGCGCGGGTCAGCTCCGCGGTGGGGCGGGCCCCGGAGGCGCATTCCAGTTGGGCGACCCGGCCGGGGCTGACGAACACGCGGGCGGCGAGATCGTGTTGGGTCCAGCCGCGCCGTTCTCTGAGCCGTTTGAGGTGGACACCGTAGAGGGCCGCCATGCTCGATGACGGGTCGAGTGGAGTTTTGGCCATGGGCTCACCCCGGCTGGCTATTACGGAACGAGTAAAGCTGTCAGTGCTGTTGAGACTACGTGGCGTCACGCACTCTTGTTGCTGTGAGCCGGAAATTCCAGCGCGAGGACGATTCATGAACGACGGGCCGCGGGTGCCTGACTGCCAGGACTGTGGTTGGTTCCGCACGATGATCAGGCGGGCGGCATGGGACCCGCAGCCGCGTGCCGATCTGGAGGCGCTGTTCGCGGCGCATCTGCGCCGCAGACACGGAAGCGGCGACGGCGGCGGCAGCGGGGGCGACACGGGCGACGGACCCGGGCTGCGGAGCGTGTGACCGTGTGGTCCGAGGGCGACCGGGTGCGGGACGCGAAGACGGGCAAGCCGGGGACGGTGGTGCAGGTGACCGGCCCGGCGCCGTTCATCTACCGGGTGCTGGTGGACGAGGACGACACCGGCGGGCCGCCCATCATGATCTACCGGTACGGCGACCAGTTGCGCCGGGCTCCGGTGCGGACGGGGCCCGCGTGACGGCGGTCCGCGACGGGCGCACCCCTGGAACGGAAGCTCAGGACTTCTTCGGGGCTGTCGCCTGGGTGAGGTCGTCCAGGGCGTCGGTGAGGAGTTCGGCCGTGCGCAGGGCCACCGGCGGCGGGTGGTCGGCCTCCTCCCACCAGCGGGCCAGGGCCTGGTGGACGCGCTTCCACTCCAGGGGTTCGCTCTCCCGGACGGCGGTGACCGCGGCGGACATGTCGGTGGCCACCGCCGCGGAGAAGTCGGCGGCGGCGCTGTCGGGGCGGGCGTCCGGGCCGGGGAGGTGGGCCTCCAGCAGCATGCAGGCGCGGCCCATGGTGACCAGCGCGGACTGGGCGTCGCTGGCGGAGCGGCGGGAGAGGCGGCCGCGGTGGCGGACGGGTTCGGCCTCGGCGCGGCTGAGGGTCTGCTCCCAGTTCTGCCGGGCCGCCCGGGTGTCCAG
Organism: Streptomyces sp. NPDC007025; assembly: GCF_042869455.1. NCBI lineage: Bacteria > Bacillati > Actinomycetota > Actinomycetes > Kitasatosporales > Streptomycetaceae > Streptomyces > Streptomyces sp. NPDC007025. The sequence goes on from NZ_JBIAFT010000004.1 coordinate 212,409, forward strand.
CAGTGCTTCGCGCACCTGGCGGGGCGCGTGCGCGGCGGGCTGCGCGAAGGCGTCGAGCACGGCGATGGCGTACCGGCCGGTGGCGGCCAGCCAGTCGGCGAGCCGGTCGCGCAGCAGCGGGGTGTGCCAGGCGGGGAAGAGTGCGTAGCTGAGCATGGCGAGCAGTCCGCCGAGCGCGGTGAGTCCGGCGCGTTCGTAGGCGGTCTGGTACCAGTCGGTGCCCAGGATGCCGAGCAGGAAGATCACGTATGCGCCGGTGCAGACGGAGGCGATGACGTATCCGGTGCTCAGCAGCAGGTAGAGGAAGCCGACGCTGAGCACGGCGAGCCCGGCACTGAGGTAGGGGCCGGGTCCGGCCAGGGCCATCACGGTGCCCGCGATGGCGACGCCGACGAAGGTGCCGACGGCGCGGCCGATGCCGCGTTCGTAGGTGCGGGAGAAGTCCGGCCGCAGCACCATGACGGCGGTCAGCGGCACCCAGTAGCCGTGTGCGGGTGGCAGGGCTCGGCCGATCAGGAAGCCGACCGAGACGACGGCGCTGACGCGCAGCGCGTGCCGCAGGATCAGCGACTTCCAGTGGAGTTCGCGGCGCAGGGTGCGCAGCGCGACCGGCACCAGCCCGGCGAGGGTGGGCATGTGCAGATGGCGGTGGCGGGCGAGCGCGTGCCCGGCGGCGGGGGTGTGCTTGCCGCCGGCGGCCTTGCGGCGGGTGCTCGCGGCGTCCCGGGCCTCGGCCTCCTCGGCGGCCACCTCGTCCGGGTCGGGGCCGTAGGGGCCGTCCAGGCTGGCGTCCGCTTCGGGGTGCTGGTCGGGGAAGCCGCGGCGGCGGCCCTCGCGGTCGGCCACGTGCCAGGTGACGCGGGCCAGTACCCCGCCGCGGGTGACCTCCACGGGTTCCTGCGCCGCTTCCACCGCGTCGTCCGTGAGGGCGATGAGGCGCAGGGCAGCGCGTCGTGCGGGGCCGCTGAGGACGGGGCCGCTCTTGGGCACCTGGAGGACGTCCAGGGCCTGGTCGGGCAGTCGGACGCGTTGGCCGCGCCGGATGGCGCGCGCGGAGGCGTCCAGCACGGTCGCGGCGGCGGCCAGGAGTTCGCGTACCCGGTCCCGTTCGGGCCCCACCATCGGGGCGCCGCCGACCACCGGGTCGGCGAGGGAGGCCAGCACGGGGCGGAAGCGCTCGGCCATGGCCCGGTAGCCGTGCAACTGGCGTGGCCTGCGGCGGGCCTGACGCGGGGTGACGGCGGCGGCGCTGCGGGCCTGGATGAGCGGTTCGGGGTCGAAGGGCGCCATCGGGTCGTGGCGGAGCCGCCGCGCGTAGTCGGCGACGGCGGCCAGCGCGTCGGCGAGGGTGTCGCGGTGTGCGCCCCAGGGCCGTACGGGGAACAGCACGATCAGTCCGGCCTGCACCACACCGCCCATGGCGATGAGCGCGGCGTGGTTGAGCGCGCCCAGGGTGCTGGTGGGCAGGTGGACGGTGATCAGCATCACGGAGATGTTGAAGGCGGCCACCACGCCGGAGGTGGGGCCGATGCCCCAGGCCATCCCGGCCAGGAAGGCCCACAGGGCCAGCAGCAGCACGAACGCCCAGGGCATGCCGATCAGCAGGTAGCCGAGGAAGGTGGAGACTGCCAGGCCGGTCGAGGCCGCCAGCGCCAGTACGGGCCGGGGCCGCCAGCTCCGCTGGAAGGTGGCGATACCGGAGGCGAAGGCGCCGAAGGCGCTGGAGACGGCCAGTTGCGGGGTGCCGATCAGCAGCGCCAGTCCGACGACCAGTCCGACGCCGCACGCGCCGCGTACCGCGGTCAGCGGTGTCAGCGAGGCGCGCTCCACGCTGAGTCCGGAGCGCGCGGTGTCCTTCAGCGCCCGGAGCCAGGGCAGTGGTGCGGCCTTCAAGTACCCGAGCATGCGATCGACCCTACCGAAGGCGAACGTCCTGGTGACGCAGCCGGACGGGGGCGGGAACCCGCCGCGCCGCACGGTGCCGGGTCCGGCCGCCGGGCGGCGGCCGGACCGGTTCCGCGGACTCCCGCCGGTGCGGCGGGAGGTGGCCTCCCGGGCCGCAGGGGATACCGGGGAGGCGTCAGTGGTTGCTGGGGAAGCCGAGGTTGATGCCGCCGCTGTCGGCGGGGTCGGGCCAGCGGGTGGTGACGACCTTGCCGCGGGTGTAGAACTGCACGCCGTCGTTGCCGTAGATGTGCAGGTCGCCGAAGAGGCTCTGCTTCCAGCCGCCGAAGGAGTGGTATCCGACCGGCACCGGGATGGGCACGTTGACGCCCACCATTCCGGCCTCCACCTCCAGTTGGAAGCGGCGGGCCGCGCCGCCGTCCCGGGTGAAGACGGCGGCGCCGTTGCCCCACTTGCTGGCGTTGATCAACGCGAGGCCCTCGTCGTAGGTCTCGGCGCGCACCACGCACAGCACCGGGCCGAAGATCTCGTCGTCGTAGGCGGCCATGCCGGGCCGGACGTCGTCCAGCAGCGAGACGCCGAGGAAGAAGCCCTCCGGACGGTCCTCGACCCGGAAGCCGGTGCCGTCCACGACGACCTTCGCGCCCTGGTCGGCGGCGCCGGCCACATAGGAGGCGACCTTGTCGCGGTGCTCGCGGGTGATGAGCGGGCCCATCTCACTGGCCGGGTCGTCGCCGGGGCCGATGCGCAGCGCCGCGGCCCGCTCGGCGATCTTGGCGACCAGTTCGTCACCGGTTCCTCCGACGGCGACGACGACGGAGACGGCCATGCACCGCTCGCCGGCCGAGCCGTAGGCGGCGTTGATGGCGTTGTCCGCCGCGTGGTCGAGGTCGGCGTCGGGGAGCACCATCATGTGGTTCTTGGCGCCGCCGAGGGCCTGCACCCGCTTGCCGTGGGCGGTGGCCTCGGCCTGGATGTGCCGGGCGATGGGGGTGGAGCCGACGAAGGAGACCGCGGCCACGTCCGGGTGGGACAGCAGGCGGTCGACGGCCGTCTTGTCGCCGTTGACGACGTTGAGCACGCCCTCGGGCAGCCCGGCCTCGGCGGCCAGTTCGGCGAGCCGGTAGCCGGCCGAGGGGTCCTTCTCGCTGGGCTTGAGGACGAAGGTGTTCCCGCAGGCGATGGCCAGCGGGAACATCCACATCGGCACCATCGCGGGGAAGTTGAACGGGGTGATGCCCGCGACCACGCCGACCGGCTGCCGGATGGAGGAGACGTCCACCCGGGTGGAGACCTGGGTGGACAGCTCGCCCTTGAGCTTCTCCGGGATGCCGCAGGCCAGCTCCAGGATCTCCATGCCGCGGGCGACCTCGCCCAGCGCGTCGGAGTGCACCTTGCCGTGCTCGGCCGTGATCAGCGCGGCGATCTCGTCGCGCCGCGCGTCCAGCAGCTCGCGGTACTTGAACAGGAAGGCGGTGCGCCGGGCCAGCGAGGACTGCGACCACTCGGAGTAGGCGGCGGCCGCGGCGGCGACCGCCGCGTCCACTTCCTGGACGGAAGCGAGCGCGACCTGGGTGGGCTGCGCGCCCGTGGCGGGGTCGTAGACGGGGCCGACGTTGCCGGAGGTGGACTCCACCGGCTTGTTGCCGATCCAGTGGCCGAGGGTCTTCATGGGGACGGGACCTTTCATGGTGCGGGTGAGGGAGCAGGGGCGCGGGTGCCGCGGCGCGGGTGCCGCGGCGCGGGTGCCGGTGCCGGCGCGCGGTCACAGATACCGCCCCCGGTCGGCGCGTTGCCGTTCGTACTCCGCGCGGGCCCGGCGCGCGGCCGGGCGCTGCGAGGTCTCGGCGACGGCGACGTCCCACCACGCCTGCGGCCCGGGGGCGGGGACGGCCGGGTCCGGGTCGGTCTCGACGTAAACGCAGGTGGGCCGGTCGGAGGCGCGCGCCGCGGCCAGCGCCTCGCGGAGCTCGTCGCAGGTGGCGGCCCGGTGCACCTCCATGCCGAGCGAGGCGGCGTTGGCGGCCAGGTCGACGGGGAGCGGCGCGCCGGTGTAGCCGCCGTCCTCGTCCCGGAACCGGTAGGCGGTGCCGAAGCGTTCGCCGCCGGTCTGCTCGGACAGGCCGCCGATGGAGGCGTAGCCGTGGTTCTGCACCAGGACGACGTTGATGTCGATGCCCTCCTGGACCGCGGTGACGAGCTCGGTGGGCAGCATCAGATACGTGCCGTCGCCCACCAGCGCCCACACCGGGCACTCCGGTGCCGCCAGCCGGACACCGAGCGCCGCGGGAATCTCGTAGCCCATGCAGGAGAAGCCGTACTCGACGTGGTACTGGCGCGGGGAGCGGGCCCGCCACAGCTTGTGCAGGTCCCCGGGCATCGACCCGGCGGCGTTGATGACGACGTCCTCTTCCCCGACGACGGAGTCCAGGGCGCCGAGCACCTGGGTCTGCGAGGGCCGGGCCGGCGCGTCCGGCGGGCTCGGCGCGAACGCCTCGGTGACGGTGCGTTCCCACTCCTGCCTGCCGCGCCCGTACTCGGCCTCGTAGTCGGGCGAGACCCGGTGCCCGCGCAGGGCGCCGGTGAGCGCCTCCAGCGCGGCGCGCGCGTCGGCGACGACGGCGGTCGCGCCGAGCTTGTGCCCGTCGAAGGCGGTGATGTTGAGGTTGAGGAAGCGCACGGTGGACGGGAAGAGGGTGTGGGAGGCGGTGGTGAAGTCGGTGTACCGGGTGCCGACCCCGATCACCAGATCGGCGGTGCGGGCAAGCTCGTCGGCGACGGCGGTGCCGGTGTGGCCGACGCCGCCCACCTCGCAGGGGTGGTCGTGCCGCAGGGAGCCCTTGCCCGCCTGGGTGGCGGCCACCGGGATGCCGGTCACGTCGGCGAAGGCCCGCAGCGCGTCCTCGGCCTCGCTGTGGTGGACGCCGCCGCCCGCGATCAGGAGCGGCCGCCGGGCGCCGCGGACGGCCTCGGCCGCCGCGGCGAGCGCCTCGGGTTCGGGGACCGGGCGCGGCACCCGCCAGACGCGCTCGGCGAAGAACTCCTCGGGCCAGTCGTACGCCTCGGTCTGCACGTCCTGCGGCAGCGCGAGGGTGACGGCGCCGGTCTCGACGGGGTCGGCGAGCACCCGCACGGCCTGGAGCGCGGCCGGGATCAGTGCCTCGGGGCGCAGCACCCGGTCGAAGTAGCGGGAGACGGGGCGCAGTACGTCGTTGACCGAGACGTCACCCGCGTACGGCACCTCCAGCTGCTGGAGGACCGGGTCGGGGGCGCGGCCGGCGAAGACGTCGCCGGGCAGCAGCAGGACGGGCAGCCGGTTGACGGTGGCCAGCGCGGCGCCGGTGGTCAGGTTGGTGGCCCCGGGGCCGATGGAGGTGGTGACGGCCTGCGCCGAGAGGCGGTTGCGCTGACGGGCGAAGCCGACGGCGGCGTGCACCATCGCCTGTTCGTTGCGGCCCTGGTGGAAGGGGAGCGGCGCTTCTTTCGAGGACCAGCCCTGTCCGCTCTCCACAAGGGCCTGGCCGAGCCCGGCGACGTTGCCGTGTCCGAAGATGCCCCAGCAGGCGTCGATCAGCCGGTGCCGCTGCCCGTCGCGTTCGGTGTGCTGGGCGGCGAGGAAGCGCACGAGGGCCTGTGCGACGGTCAGCCTGACGGTCGTCATCGCTCGCCCTCCTCGTTCTGCGCAGCACCGCGCGATTCTGCGGAATCCTTCGCTTCATACAGTGGAAGCCTTGGATCCATAGGCGATTCGCTCCAGGCGCCACGAATCCACGCGTGATCTGGATGGTCGCAGATAAGCCACGCGCGATCCACCCCCGGGCCCGCCATCACGTTCAGGTAGTACATGTCGTGACCCGGCGCCGCCATGGAGGGCCCGTGCCAGCCGTCCGGGATGAGCACCGCGTCCCCGCCGCGCACCTCGGCCAGCACGTCGGTGCCCCGGCCGCGGCCGCTGGGGGTAACCCGCTGGTAGCCCAGGCCCTCGGTGGCGCCGTGCGGGGCGATCTCGTAGTAGTAGATCTCCTCCAGCGCGCTCTCCGCGCCGGCCCGCTCCTCGTCGTGCTTGTGCGGCGGGTAGGAGGACCAGTTGCCGCCCGGGGTGAGGACTTCGACGGCGATGAGCCGGTCGGCCTCGAACACGCCCGCTGCGGCGAAGTTGTTCACCTGCCGCGAGCAGGTGCCGCTGCCGCGCAGTTCCACGGGCACGTCCTCGGCGGCGCCGTAGCGCACCGGCAGCCGCCGTTCGCAGCGCGCCCCGGTGAGCGCGAACCGGCCGCCCGCCGCGCTGCTGATCTCCACCTCGGTGTCGCGCGGGACATAGGCGAAGTCGCTGACGGCGGCGAAGACGCTCTCCCGGCCGCGCAGTTCCAGGGTGTGCCCGTCGGCCCGCACGGTGCAGCCGCCGCTGAGCGGCAGCACGATCCACTCGCTCGGGCCGGTCGCGAACGTGTGCCCGGCGCCCGGGGCCAGCTCCAGCACCCGCAGCGACGAGTAGCCCCACTCGGCGCTCTCCGGGCTGACGGCGAGCGAGTACGGGCCCGAGGCGGCGCTGCCCGCCCGCAGATGGAAACCCGAGCTGGTGTCTGTCATCTCCTTGCAGCCCCTTTCAGAGCAGTCCGACGGCGGTGTCCACGGCCGCGCCGACGTCGCCGCCGGCCGGGTAGAGCAGAGAGCGCCCGACGACCAGTCCCCGCACGGTCGGCAGGCCGAGTGCCTTGCGCCACTTCTCATAGGCGCCTTCCTGGTCGCCGTGCACCTCTCCGCCGAGCAGCACGACGGGCAGCGTGGAGGCCCCGCACACCCGCGCCATGTCCTCCGGGTCGTCGGTGACCGGCAGTTTGAGCCAGGTGTAGGCGGAGGTGCCGCCCAGCCCGGAGGCGATGGCGACCGAGCGCGCGACGGCCGGGCCGCGGAGGTCGTTGACGACCCGGCCGCCGCTGCGGGTGCTCAGGAACGGCTCCACGAACACCGGCAGCCGGTGCGCCGCCATGTCGTCGACGGCGCGGGCCGCGGAGTGCAGCGTGCGCAGCGAACCGGGGTCCTGGAGGTCGATCCGCAGCAGCAGCTTGCCGCCGTCGAAGCGGGCCCGGGCCAGGTCCTCGGCGCGGTGCCCGGTGAAGCGGTCGTCCAGCTCGAAGGAGGCGCCGGCCAGTCCGCCGCGGTTCATGGAGCCGAGCACCACCTTGTCCTCCAGGGCGCCGAGCAGCAGCAGGTCCTCCAGGATGTCCGCGGAGGCCAGCACCCCGTCGACGCCGGGCCGGGAGAGCGCCAGGACGAGCCGCTCCAGCAGGTCGGCGCGGTCGGCCATGGCCAGCTCGTCACTGCCGACGCCCAGCGCGCCGCGGGCGGGGTGGTCCGCGGCGACGATCATCAGCCGGGAGCCGTCCCGCACCAGCGGCCGGCGCCTGCGGCGCGCCGCGGCCTCGGCGATGGCCTCCGGATGCCGGGTCCGTAGGGCCGCCAGCTCGGAGATGCTGACACTGCTGGGGGTCAAGGGTGACTCTCTTTCGGGCGTCGGGGGTGCGGGACGGGCGCGGGTGCGGGGTGCCGCCGTACCGCCGGGGAGGGTGCGCCCGTGCCCGCCCGGTCAGGCACGTGGCCCTGCGGACGGGTGGCCGTCAGGCGCGCAGCAGCTCTTCGACCTCGGGCGCGGCGGGCATGGCCGAGGAGCAGGCCAGGCGGGCGGCGACGAGGGCGCCGGCGGCGTTGGCGTACCGCATCGTGTACTCCGGCTCCCAGCCGGAGAGCAGCCCGTGGCAGAGCGCGCCGCCGAACGCGTCGCCCGCGCCGAGGCCGTTGACGACCTCCACCGGGTGCGGGGGCACCTCGACGGCGGTGCCGTCCGCGTGCACGGCCAGCACCCCCTTCGGGCCCTGTTTGACGACGGCCAGTTCGACTCCGGCGGCGAGCAGCGCCTCGGCGCAGGCGTGCGGCTCGCGGATTCCGGTGGCCACCTCGCACTCGGCGAGGTTGCCGACGGCGACGGTGGCGTGCGCGAGGGCCTGCCGGTAGTGGGGCCGCGCCTGTTCGGCCGCCTCCTCCTCGGTGAGCGGACCGGCCGCGCCCGCGCCCCAGAACATCGGCCGCCAGTCCAGGTCGAGGACGGTGGCGACCGCGTCGTCCCGGCCGGGCGCCCGGGCGGCGAGCGCGGCGAGGGTGGCGGCCCGGCTGGGTTCCACGCACAGCCCGGTGCCGGTCGCCCAGAAGACGGCGGCGCCGGTGACACCCGCCAGGTCGAGCTCCCCGGTGCGGATCTCCAGGTCGGGCGCCTTGGGCCGGCGGTAGAAGTAGAGCGGGAAGTCGTCCGGCGGGAAGATCTCGCAGAACGTCACCGGGGTGGGGTACTGCGCCACGGGCGTCACCCAGCGGTCGTCCACGCCGAAGCCGCGCAGCGCCTCGTGGCAGTAGACGCCGAACGGGTCGTCGCCGGTGCGGGTGATGACCGCGGCGGAGCGGCCGAGCCGGGCCGCCGCGACGGCGACGTTGGTCGCGGAGCCGCCGAGGAACTTGCCGAAGCTCTCCACGTGCTGGAGCGGGACGCCGCTCTGGAGGGGGTAGAGGTCCACCCCGATGCGGCCCATGGTCAGTACGTCGTGCGGCATGCCCGGATCGTGCGGCGCGCGCGGCTGCGGCTCGGTCATCTCTCCGGTGCCTCTCTTCCCTCGCCGGTCGGGTGGTGGCCCGCGGTGTGCGCAGGTGCCCGGCTCATCGTCCGTCGCGGTGCCGACCAGTGTCAATAATTTGTCCTTACATATTGACGTCGAGGCGCACCGGCGGGTGCACACCGGAGCCCGCGACGGCCGGACGACTTCGGCAGGATGAAGCGTTGTCCTGACAAACTCTTGACCGGGCTCCTCCGGACCGGATTGGCTCTGGGCCATGACTGGCACTTCCGCCCCCTCCTCCCCCTCCCTCGACCGCATCCGGGTCGGCTCGGCGCCCGACTCCTGGGGCGTGTGGTTTCCCGACGACCCTCAGCAGGTGCCCTGGCAGCGCTTCCTGGACGAGGTGGCGCAGGCGGGCTACCACTGGATCGAACTCGGCCCCTACGGCTATCTCCCGACCGATCCGGCCCGGCTGGCCGACGAGGTCGCCGCACGCGACCTGAAGGTCTCCGCCGGCACGGTCTTCACCTCCCTGCACCGGGGACCGGACGTCTGGGACGAGACCTGGGCCCACGTCTCCCAGGTCGCCGAACTCACCCGCGCCATGGGAGCCGGCCACCTCGTGGTCATCCCGTCCTTCTGGCGCGACGACCGGACGGCCGAACTGATCGAGCCCGCCGAACTGACCGCCGGGCAGTGGCGGCACCTCGCCGAGGGCACCGAGCGGCTGGCGCGGGAGGTCGGCGAGAAGTACGGGCTGCGCATCGCCGTGCACCCGCACGCCGACACCCACATCGACACCGAGGAACACGTCGTCCGCTTCCTCGACGCCACCGACTCCGGACTGGTCAGCCTCTGCCTGGACACCGGGCACTACGCCTACTGCGGCGGCGACAGCGTCGAGTTGATCGAACGCTACGGCGAGCGGATCGACTACCTGCACCTCAAGCAGGTGGACCCGGAGATCCTCGCCGACGTCGTCCGGGAGGGGACCCCCTTCGGACCCGCGGTGCGCCGCGGGGTGATGTGTGAACCCCCCGGGGGTGTGCCGGAGCTGGAGCCCGTCCTGACCGCGGCCCAGAACCTGGGCGTGGACCTGTTCGCCATCGTCGAGCAGGACATGTACCCGTGCCCGCCGGACCAGCCCTTCCCCATCGCCGAACGCACCCGCCGGTTCCTGCGCAGTTGCGGGGCATAGCACCGGACGACAGCCGCGTCACCAATGTCACCGTTTCACGGGTTCGGTGTCACAGCGCCGCACAGCGCCCGGCCCAGGGTCACTCTCCGTCGTTCACCAGGCACAGGCCGAGTGATCACCAGTCACCCTGGGAGGTGCGAGAGATGGCCGACCGAACCCTCTGGTCGTACAAGGAGATCGCCGCGCACATCAGCGTGCGACCGGACACCGTGCGCTCCTACCGGAAACACGGCCTGCTACCGCCACCCGACCTCGTGGAAGGAGGCAAGCCGTACTGGTACGCGGACACCGTCCGCGACTGGGTGACCCGCAGGCCGGGGCACCGCGGCGGCCACTGACGCGGCTCCGGCCGCCACTTCGGGCACGGCGCCCGGAGCACCGGCCGGAGCACCAGCACTCCGGGGCGGCACCACAGGTGCCGCCCCGGCCGACGTCCGGGGCCCGGCCACCTGTGCCGGACGCGACGGCAGCGGACCCGGAGCCACCCGGCACGGCTGGGAGTGAGCCGGGGCTGTCGCTGCCTGCGCCGCTGCAGGCCGTCGCCTGGCCGCTCAGAGGAGGGCGCCGCCGGAGACCTCAAGGCGCTGGGCGGTGACCCAGCGCAGGCCCTCGGAGGCCAGCGTGGCGATGGCGTCGCCGATCTCCTCAGGTTCGCCGACGCGGCCGAGCGCGGTCTGTCCGGCCAGACCCTGGCGCATCTCGGTGTCGTCCCGCATCGCACCACCGTTGAAATCGGTGGCGGTCGGCCCCGGGGCGATGGAGTTGACCCGGATTCCGCGCGGGCCGAGTTCCGCGGCGAGGGTGCGGCTCAAGGCTTCGACGGCGGCCTTCGAGGCGGAGTAGACCGAGGTGGCGGGGCTGGTGTGGCGGGTCAGTGACGTCGAGACGTTGATGACGCGGCCGCCTTGGGCCAGCAGCGGCACAAGTGACTGGATGAGGAAGAACGTGCCCCGGACGTTGGTGCCCATCACCGTGTCGAAGTCGTCGACCGTGACGTCCTCCAGCGTCCCGAAGAGCCCCACTCCCGCATTGTTGACCAAGATGTCGAGCCGCGAAGCATCCCAGCGCTCCAACTGCTCGCTCAGTTCGGAGACGAAGGACGCGAAAGCGGAGACGTCGCTGATGTCGAGCCGGAGAACAGCGGCAGTCCCACCCACCGCCTGCACCTGTTCCACCGTCTTCTCGGCCCCGGCCGCATCACCGCGGTGGGTGACCAGGACCCGCACCCCGCATGTGGCCAGAGCGATGGCCGCGCCACGTCCGATGCCGCGATTCGCACCGGTGACCAAAGCGATCTTGTTGATCGTCATGAACTGTTCCTCCACCGCACGGCTACCGGCATTCATCCGAGCGCCACAGATAGGATACGAGTCACTCGACTCACCTTTCTCTCGCACCATAAGCAGGACCATTGAGGCGAGTCAAGTGACTCGCCTCGGGTCTGCGGCATACTGTCCCCATGGCAGCAGAACTCTCCGCACACCACCGCAGACTCGCTCAGCAGAAACGCGAGGCGATCACCACCGCGGCCACAGAGCTGTTCCTGGACCGCGGCTACGACGGCACCTCACTGGCCCGGATCGCCGAAGCGGCCGGGGTCTCGAAGTCCACCCTGTTCAAGCGGTTCCCCACCAAAGCGGCCCTCTTCGAGGCCATCGTCACCGAGTCCTGGCAGCGGGACGCCGGCGATACCGCCGCGCAGCCACAGCCCGGAGATCTGCGCTCCGGGCTGACAACCATCGGCAACCGCTATGCCGACCTGGTCGGCCAGCCCGGCATGACAGCCCTGTTCCGGATCGTCATCGCCGAACTGCCTCGTTTCCCCGAACTGGGACGGATGCAGTTCGAGCTCGGCAAACTGCCCTACTTCACCTCCGTTCAGCACTACCTGGAATCCGAGCACGAGGCGGGCAACGCCGATGTGCCGGACGCGGTGAGCGCCGCAAACCAGTTCCTCGGCATGATCGCCAACTACGTCCTGTGGCCCCGCATGCTGCTGACCGACTGGAACCCCGCCGCCTCCGACATCCATGACGCCGTCGAACAGGCCGTCCAGACCATGCTCGCCAGATACACCCCGGATCGCCGGCCTGACCCGAAGCCGGAACGTTGACGCCGGCGCGCAATGCTCGGCATTCGCGACGCCTCCACTCAGCCGACCTGGAGCCTGCCGGGCGGGCCGCGCCCGACGAGGGGACGACCGTACGGCGCGGCCGGGGGTACACCCTGCACGTCAGCGCCGTCCCCGCCGTGCACCATCAGCTCCTTGCCCGCTGTCAGCCGCCCGACGGCGGCCAGGGCGTCCCGGCTGTTCCGGCCCAGCGCAAAGCCCGTCGCGCGCACGGGACCGCGTCAGCACGCTCGCGCCGATCAGAGCATGATCATTGTCAGCGCCAACGGCTGTACCGATGTTCCCTGAAGCCGGGATCGGCAGGGTTGGCTGCGGACAGACAACCCTGCCCTGGGGCCGGCTCGGGCACGGCGGGCAACGGATCGGGCGGGGCGGGCGGCGACAACCGACCGGACCGCGAGAGCACGGACAACCGACCGGACGACGGCGACGGCAACGGCGGCCGCCCACCGGACCAGGAGAGCACCGGCAGCCCACCGGACGGGGGCGGCGCCGGCAACCCACCGAACCGGGAAGGCGGCGACAGCAGCGGCAGCGGCGGCCGACCGAATCGGGAGGGCGGCCGGGGCGGACCCGACGGGAGCTCGGGCCGGTGCGGCCCCGGCCGGGCGGGTGCCCGCCGCCGGAGCAGCCGCTGCACCGCCCCGGCGGCTGCGGCCAGCACCGCCGAGGCGCCGATTCCGATCAGCGCACCGGACAGCGTCCCGGCGAGCGCCCGTCCGCCCCAGTAGCCGACTCCGACCGAGTAGACCGCCCAGAGCAGTTCCGCCAGGCCGGAGCCGAGCAGGAAGCGGCGTACCGGATAGCCGACCGCTCCGGTGGCCAGCCCGCCGACGACCCGTCCGCTGGGCAGGAAGCGGACGGCGATCACGAACGGCACCCCGTACCGGCCGACGCGCTCCTGGGTCCACTCCAGCGCGGCCCGGCGGCGGCCACGGGAGAGCCGACGGCGAAGCCGCGCCCCGGTGCGCCGCCCGAGCCCGTACATCAGCGCGTCCCCGGCCAGGGCGCTGCCCGCCACGGTCAGCAGCACCAGCGGCAGCGGGATCCGGCCCGTCGCCGCCAGCGCCCCGGCCGCCGCGATCAGCGCGGAGTTGGGCACCAGCGGCGGCAGGGTCGTCAGCCCCACCACGGCGAGCGTCATCAGCAGCGCGCCGTCCATGCCGACCACCTGCCTTCCACCGAGCACCCACGGCGGGCGTGCCCCTGCCGGACGCGGCGGCCGACGGCTCCGAGAGCCCGCACGCACGCCACTGCCGGCCCGGGGCCACTGGGGGCCGGGGGCCGGAGCGGCTCCGGGAGCACGCTTTGGTGGATACCCTGCGGGGGTATATCGTCTGTTCCGCGGACACCGCCGGGAGGGCCGACCCTCCGACGCTGCCCGCACCGGGAGCCCGCGCCGGGTTCCCGCGGAGAAATGCGTACCGAGAGTTGAGGAGCGGGTCATGAGCAGCGTCACGACCACCTACAAGGTTTCCGGAATGACCTGCGGCCACTGCGAGGGCGCGGTCTCCGAGGAGATCTCCCGGATCGAGGGCGTCTCGGCAGTGCAGGCCGTGGCCGCCTCCGGCGAGGTCGCCGTCACCTCCTCCGGCGAGCTGGACGACACCGCCGTGCGCGACGCCGTCGACGAGGCCGGGTACGAGCTGGTGGGCCGGGCCTGACACCGGCCGGGCACCGGCTCGCGGGCATCGGCCTGTCTCCAGTATCGACCCGCACCGCGCCCGGCGCAGTACGGCCGTCAGACAGCCCGGCACCCCGAACGGCAGAAAGCGCCCCGCCGACCAGGTCCCCCCACGGGCCCGTCGACGGGGCGCTTCCGATTCCCGGTCATGGATTCCCCCCACGGGATCCTGGCCGGGCGCCTCTGGGTGTCCGTGCTGCGGGAGGGCCGCTCAAGCTCCCCGCGCACGTTCACCGTTTCTTCACTCCCCATCCGTCCCCCAAGACAGATGTGAAGCAGTGGCGAAGGCTCCGCCGGGAGGCCGACGCCACCCGGTTAGACCTACGAGCCCCGCTTATGGTTACCCCCTAATTTCTGTGACCTACGTCTCTTCGTCAATCCGCACAAACGGAAGGTCCCCATCCGTTCGGATGGGGACCTTCCGTTTGTGCCGGTGTCAGGAGCCGGATGTGTACGCCTCCGCGGCTCAGCGCGCCTCGACCGGAACGTACTCGCGCTCGACGATGCCGGTGTAGATCTGCCGCGGTCGGCCGATCCGCGAGTTCGGCTCCTTGATCATCTCGTGCCACTGGGCGATCCAGCCCGGCAGCCGGCCGAGCGCGAACAGCACCGTGAACATGCTGGTCGGGAAGCCCATGGCGCGGTAGATCAGGCCGGTGTAGAAGTCCACGTTCGGGTAGAGCTTGCGCTCGACGAAGTAGTCGTCGGAGAGCGCGTGCTCCTCCAGGCGGAGCGCGATGTCCAGCAGCTCATCGCTCTTGCCCAGCGCCGAGAGCACATCGTGGGCGGCCGACTTGATGATCTTCGCCCGGGGGTCGAAGTTCTTGTAGACGCGGTGGCCGAAGCCCATGAGCTTGACGCCGTCTTCCTTGTTCTTCACCTTGCGGATGAAGGTGTCGACGTCGCCGCCCGAGGCCTGGATGCCCTGGAGCATCTCCAGCACACTCTGGTTGGCGCCGCCGTGCAGCGGACCCCAGAGGGCGTTGATACCGGCCGAGACCGAGGCGAACATGTTCGCCTGCGAGGAGCCGACCAGGCGCACGGTGGAGGTCGAGCAGTTCTGCTCGTGGTCCGCGTGCAGGATCAGCAGCTTGTCCAGGGCGTTGACCACGACCGGGTCCAGTGCGTACTCCTGCGCCGGGACCGAGAAGGTCATCCGCAGGAAGTTCTCGACATAGCCGAGGTCGTTGCTCGGGTAGACGACCGGGTGGCCGATGGCCTTCTTGTACGCGTAGGCGGCGATCGTGGGCAGCTTCGCCAGCAGCCTTATGGTCGAGAGGTGCCGCTGCTCCTCGTCGAAGGGGTTGTGGCTGTCCTGGTAGAACGTCGACAGCGCGCTGACCACCGAGGAGAGCATCGCCATCGGGTGCGCGTCGCGCGGGAAGCCGTCGTAGAACCGCTTGACGTCCTCGTGCAGCAGGGTGTGCTGCGTGATCTCGTTCTTGAACGCGCTCAACTCGTCGACGGTGGGCAGCTCACCGTTGATGAGCAGGTAGGCCGTCTCCAGGAAGGTGCCGCGCTCGGCGAGCTGCTCGATCGGATAGCCGCGGTAGCGCAGGATGCCCTGCTCACCGTCGAGGAAGGTGATGCCCGATTTGTAGGCGGCGGTGTTGCCGTATCCCGAGTCCAGGGTCACCAGACCGGTCTGGGCGCGCAGCTTGCCGATGTCGAAGCCACGGTCGCCCACCGTGCTGTCGACGACCGGGTAGCTGTACTCGCCGTCCCCGTAGCGGAGTACTACGGAGTTCTCGCTGTCGCGGTGTTCGCTCACGTCATCCCTCACCGACGTAGTGCCTCTTCTTCGAGGTGCCCTGACTCTTTCCACTCTCCCTTATCCAGCGCTGTGCGGTGCACTGGGGGTCAGCCAGAGGGCTCCATGGTGGCACGGAGTGCCGTCCATCTGGACATGGTGCACCCTCTTGGCCGTCATGGTCACCCCCCGGCGCCCATCCCGCCTCCCGGAACCGGCGCGGAGGCGCGCAGCCGGTGGTCGAGCGCCGTGCACCGGCGCCCCGCCGAGGCGGTGCGGACGGCCTGTCCGAGGGCTCTGCGGGACCCCACCAGCACCACCAGCCGCTTGGCTCTCGTCACGGCCGTGTAGAGCAGATTCCGCTGGAGCATCATCCAGGCACCCGTGGTGACCGGGATCACTACCGCCGGGTACTCACTGCCCTGCGAGCGGTGGATGGTCATCGCATAGGCGTGGGACAGCTCGTCCAGCTCGTCGAAGTCGTACCCGACCTCCTCGTCCTCGTCCGTCAGCACGGTGAGCCGGTGGTCGTCCGGGTGCAGCGCGGTGACCACCCCGATGGTGCCGTTGAAGACGCCGTTCGCACCCTTCTCGTAGTTGTTGCGGATCTGGGTGACCTTGTCGCCCACCCGGAAGACCCGCCCCCCGAACCGCTTCTCCGGCAGGTCGGGCCGGGCCGGGGTGACGGCCTGCTGGAGCAGGCCGTTCAGCGCCCCGGCGCCGGCCGGGCCGCGGTGCATGGGGGCGAGCACCTGCACATCGCGGCGCGGGTCCAGCCCGAACTTCGCCGGGACGCGCCGGGCCGCCACGTCCACCGTCAGCAGCCCGGCGGCCTCGGTGTCCTCCTCCACGAAGAAGAAGAAATCCGCCAGACCCCGGGTGAGCGGAGGAGTGCCGGAGTTGATGCGGTGCGCGTTGGTCACCACACCGGACTGCTGGGCCTGGCGGAAGATCCGGCGCAGCCGCACCGCCGGGACCGGACCGCCCTCGGCCAGCAGGTCGCGCAGCACCTCACCGGCGCCCACCGAGGGGAGCTGGTCCACATCCCCGACGAGCAGCAGATGCGCACCCGGCGGGACGGCCTTGATCAGTTTGTTGGCGAGCAGCAGATCGAGCATGGACGCCTCGTCGACCACCACGAGGTCGGCCTCCAGCGGGCGGTCCCGGTCGTAGGCCGCGTCCCCGCCGGGCTTCAGCTCCAGCAGCCGGTGGACCGTGGACGCTTCGGCGCCGGTCAGCTCGGCCAGCCGTTTGGCGGCCCGGCCGGTGGGCGCGGCGAGCACCACCCGGGCCTCCTTGGCACGGGCCAGCTCGACCACCGAGCGCACCGTGAAGGACTTGCCGCACCCCGGCCCCCCGGTCAGCACCGCGACCCGGCTGGTGAGCGCGAGCCGCACCGCCTCCTCCTGTTCGGGTGCCAGCCGGGCGCCGGTGCGCCGGGCCAGCCAGCCCAGGGCCGCCTCCCAGTCGACGTCCTGGAACCACGGCAGCCGGTCCTCGGGGGTGCGGGCCAGCCGCTTGAGCTGCGCCGCCAGGGCCACCTCGGCGCGCTGGAAGGGGACGAGGTAGACGGCGGTCAGGCTGTGCTCCTGCTGCTCCGGGTCGGGCACCGGTTCGCGGACGACCCCGCCCTCCTCGTCCCCCGCGAGTGCGCCGAGGCAGTCGATGACCAGGCCCGTGTCCACCTGGAGGAGCTTGACCGCCTCGGCGATGAGCCGCTCCTCGGGCAGATAGCAGTGGCCCTGGTCGGAGGATTGCGAAAGGGCGTGCCGCAGCCCCGCCTTGACCCGTTCGGGACTGTCGTGCGGGATGCCGACCGCCTGCGCGATGCGGTCGGCGGTCAGGAAGCCGATGCCCCACACGTCGGCCGCCAGCCGGTAGGGGTTGCCACGCACCACGGAGATGGACGCGTCGCCGTACTGCTTGTAGATGCGCACCGCGATGGAGGTCGAGACGCCCACACCCTGGAGGAAGACCATCACCTCCTTGATCGCCTTCTGCTCCTCCCAGGCCGCGGCGATCAGTCCGGTGCGCTTGGGGCCGAGACCGGGCACCTCGATGAGCCTGCCCGCGTCGGCCTCGATGACCTCCAGCGTGTCGACGCCGAAGTGGCTGACGATCCGGTCCGCGATGCGCGGCCCGACGCCCTTGACCAGGCCCGAGCCCAGATAGCGCCGGATGCCCTGGACGGTGGCCGGGAGCACCGTGACGTAGTTGTCCACATGGAACTGGCGTCCGTACTGCGGGTGGGAACCCCAGCGGCCTTCCATGCGCAGCGACTCCCCCGCCTGGGCGCCGAGCAACGCACCCACGACCGTCAGCAGTTCGCCGGCGCCGCGGCCGGTGTCGACCCGGGCCACGGTGTACCCGTTGTCCTCATTGGCGTAGGTGATGCGCTCTAGTACCCCTTCGAGCACCGCAGGCTGGAACGTCATGTCACCGACGGTAGCCTCGCGGACCGACACCGGGGCGACCCTGTGGACAACTCCGCGACCCCTTC
Source organism: Streptomyces sp. NPDC007025 (assembly GCF_042869455.1). NCBI lineage: Bacteria > Bacillati > Actinomycetota > Actinomycetes > Kitasatosporales > Streptomycetaceae > Streptomyces > Streptomyces sp. NPDC007025. Next base: position 230,182 of record NZ_JBIAFT010000004.1, read on the forward strand.
CGGAACTGTCCGCACGGCCACCGCAGTTGCGTCTGCACGCGCATCATCACGATCCTGCATCGTCGATGTCCTCAACTTGCATCACCATGCGCACATCACTTTCCATTACCGATGTAATCGTTTCCATGCGCAGCACGGCGCCTCCTGGTACACCGGTGCGCGTCGGGAAGCACTTCGCACCGTTCCGGACCGGAGGCCAGCACGGCTCCCCGCCACCGGAACCCCGACCGCTCTTCCCCTCTCCCCGCCCGACACCGCGCCGACGCGGCGTCCCTCACCTCTGGAACACGGCACGGCAATGGCAGGCATCAAGGACGTCGCAGCCCGCGCGGGCGTCTCCGTGGCCACGGTCTCGCGCGTCCTCAACGACCACAGCGGGGTCCGCGAGGAGACCCGGGCCCGGGTGCTGTCCGCCGTCTCGGAGCTGAGCTACCGGCCCAACACACTGGCCCGGTCGCTGCGTACCGACCAGACCCGCACCCTCGGACTGGTCATCAGCGACGTGCTGAATCCTTTCTTCACCGAGCTGGCCCGCGCGGTCGAGGACGCGGCCCGCAGCCGGGGCTACAGCGTGATCATCGGCAACGCCGACGAACAGCTCACGCTCCAGGACCACCACGTGCGCACCCTGCTGGACCGCCGGATCGACGGCCTGCTCGTCTCCCCCGCCGACGGCGACTCCGTCGCACTGCGCGAGGCCGCGCTGCTCGGCATCCCCATGGTCTTCGTCGACCGCTGGATCGAAGGACTGGACGTGCCCCTGGTGCGCGCCGACGGACGGCCCGCGGTTCACGATCTCGTCGCCCATCTGTACGCGCTCGGACACCGGCGGCTGGCTATCATCACCGGACCCGTGGCCAGCACCACCAGCAACGAGCGGGTGGACGCCTTCCGTTCGGCACTGCACGCGCACGGCCTGCCGCTGCCCGAGAGCTTCATCGGACAGGGCGACTTCCAGACCGCGAGCGGGCGGCGGGCTACGGACGCGTTCTTCGCGCTGCCGGAGCCACCGGACGCGATCTTCGCGACCGACAACCTGATGGCGCTCGGCGTCATGGAGCAGCTCCGCACCCTCGGGGTGCGGGTCCCGCAGGACGTGTCGCTCGCCGCCTTCGACGACATCCCGTGGTTCCTGCACACCGACCCCCCGATCACCGCCATCGCCCAACCCACCCAGGAACTGGGCCACCGCGCGGTCGCCGCACTGACCGACCTGGTGGAGGGCCGGAGCGCCGGTTCCGTCACGCTCTCCGCCCACCTCACAGCGCGCCGCTCCTGCGGCGAAGACGAAAGGACGCGTCGTTGACCACCCCAGACCCGCCCCCGGCACGGGAACTGCTGCGCACGGAAGGCATCCGCAAGACCTTCCCCGGCGTGGTCGCGCTCGACGGTGTCGACTTCGATCTGCGCGCCGGTGAAGTGCACGTCCTGCTGGGCGAGAACGGCGCCGGCAAGAGCACGCTGATCAAGGTGCTCTCCGGCACCTACCGCCCGGACGAGGGGCGGGTGCTCTGCGACGGCAGAACCGTGCGGATCGCCGACGCGGAGGCCGCGGAGAAGCTCGGCATCGCCACCATCCATCAGGAGTTCAACCTGGTGCCGCACCTGTCCGTCGCGGAGAACATCTTCCTGGGGCGGCAGCCGCGCCGCCTGGGCCTCGTGGACCGCAGGAAGATGGAGGCCGACGCGAAGGTGCTGCTGGACCGGGTCGGGATCACCGCCTCGCCGCGCACCCCGGTGGGCAAGCTGGGCATCGCCGGCCGGCAGATGGTCGAGATCGCCAAGGCGCTCAGCCTGCGCACCCGGATCCTGATCATGGACGAGCCGACCGCCGTGCTCACCGCCGAAGAGGTCAACCGCCTGTTCACCATCGTCCGCAGGCTGCGGGCCGAGGGCGTGGGCATCGTCTTCATCACCCACCATCTGGAGGAGATCCCCGCCATCGGCGACCGGGTCACCGTGCTGCGGGACGGCCGCAGCGTCGGCCAGGTCCCGGCCGGCGCCGGGCAGGAGGAGCTGGTGCGGCTGATGGTGGGCCGCAGCATCGAGCAGCAGTACCCGCGGCAGGCCGCACCGGTCCAGGGCGCCGCTGCCGGGTCCGCCGCCCCGCTGCTGCGGGTGACAGGGCTGCGCAGGCAGGGCGTGTTCGACAACGTCTCCTTCGAGGTGCGCGCCGGTGAGGTCGTCGGCATCGCCGGGCTGGTCGGCGCGGGCCGCACCGAGGTGGTGCGGGCCGTCTTCGGCGCCGACCGCTACGACGCCGGCCGCGTCGAGGTCGCCGGCAAGCGGCTGCCCGGCGGCGACGTGTGGGCCTCGCATGCGGCGGGGCTGGGGCTGGTCCCCGAGGACCGCAAGGGGCAGGGCCTGCTGCCGGACGCCTCGGTCTCGGAGAACCTCGGCCTGGTGACCCTCCGCGAGGCGAGCAGGGGCGGCCTGGTGGACCGGGCGGGGCAGCGCAGGGCGGCGTCCCGGATCGCCGAGCGGCTCGGGGTGCGGATGGCCGGCCTGGACCAGCACGTGCGCACGCTCTCCGGCGGCAACCAGCAGAAAGTCGTGATCGGCAAGTGGCTGCTCGCCAACAGCCGCGTGCTGATCCTCGATGAACCGACCCGCGGCATCGACGTGGGCGCGAAGGTCGAGATCTACCAGCTCGTCAACGAGCTGACGGCCTCCGGCCACGCGGTGCTGATGATCTCCAGCGACCTCCCCGAGGTGCTGGGCATGAGCGATCGGGTCCTGGTGATGTCCCAGGGCCGGATCGCCGGTGAACTGACCGCGCGGGAAGCGACCCAGGACGCCGTCATGGCCCTGGCCGTCGGCACCTCCGCGCCAGGAACGAGCGAGATGGAGGACTCTCCCCGTGGCCATTGACACGCAGCCGGGTCACCGCCTGGACAAGCGCCCCGGCGGCAAGCGAGGGCCGAACCCGGCCCGTCGCGTCGTGGAGGACACAGGGCGCGTACTGCAGGACAACGGCGCGCTGGTCGCGCTGCTCGTCCTGGTGCTGGTGCTGTCGTTCTGGACCAGCAACTTCTTCACCGCGACGAACCTGCTCAACGTCGGCGTCCAGGCGGCCGTGACCGCGATCCTGGCCTTCGGCGTCACGTTCGCCATCGTCTCCGGGGGCATCGACCTGTCGGTCGGCTCGGTGGCCGCCTTCTCCGGGGTGATGCTGGGCTGGTTCACCACCACCCAGGGCATGCCGGTCTTCCTCGGCGTACTGCTGGCGATCCTTGCGGGCACCGCCTGCGGACTGCTGAACGGCGTCCTGATCTCCTACGGCAAGCTGCCCCCGTTCATCGCGACCCTCGCGATGCTCTCGGCGGCGCGCGGCCTGGCCCAGGTCGTCTCCGAGGGCAGCCCCGTGGTGCTGCCGGACTCCCTCTCCTGGATCGGCAAGACGGTCGGTGAGTGGCTGCCGGTACCGGTCATCGTGATGATCCTGATGGGTCTGCTGGCGGCGCTGGTGCTCAACCGCACCTACAGCGGCCGGTCGATGTACGCGATCGGCGGCAACGAGGAGGCCGCGCACCTGTCCGGTATCCGGGTCCGCCGCCAGAAGCTGGTGATCTACACCCTGGTGGGTGCCTTCGCCGCGGTCGCCGGGATCGTCCTGGCCTCGCGGCTCGCCTCGGCCCAGCCGACGGCTGCCGAAGGTTACGAACTGGACGCGATTGCCGCGGTCGTCATTGGTGGTGCCAGTCTGGCCGGAGGCGTGGGCAAGGCTTCCGGAACGCTGATCGGGGCCCTTATCCTCGCTGTTCTGCGCAATGGACTCAACCTGCTCGATGTTTCCGCTTTCTGGCAGCAGGTCGTCATTGGGGTAGTTATTGCGCTCGCCGTGCTCCTCGATACACTGCGTCGCCGCGCATGATCTTTATGCGACGGGGGAGCTCGCGTAGTTCATCCATCTGCCGACTGCAAGGAATGCAGCAATGAGCAAGAGAACGAACACGTCTGTCGTCGTCATGGCCACGGCAGTCGCGCTGACCGCAACGGCCTGTGGCTCGGGCGGTGGCTCGAGTGACGGCAAGGAGAAGCCCAAGATCGGCTTCGCCATATCCGCGCTCAACCAGCCCTTCATGGTCCAGATGAAGAAGGGCGCCGAGGAGGAGGCCAAGGCCCAGGGCGCCGAACTGAGCGTCCAGAACGCCTCGGACGACGCCTCGCAGCAGGCCAACCAGATCCAGAACTTCACCTCCCAGCAGGTGAAGTCGATCATCATCAACCCGGTCGACTCGGATGCCGCGGCCCCCTCGGTCAAGGCCGCCAACAACGCGAAGATCCCGGTCATCGCCGCCGACCGCAGCGTCAACAAGGCCGACATCAAGACGACCGTCGCCTCCGACAACGTGGCGGGCGGCGAGAAGGCCGCCAAGGAGATCGCCGAGCAGCTCGACGGCAAGGGCCAGGTCCTGTGGCTCCAGGGCCAGACCGGCACCTCCGCATCCCGTGAGCGCGGCAAGGGCTTCAAGCAGGGCCTGAAGGAGTTCCCGGGCATCAAGGTCGTCACCAAGCAGCCCGCGGACTTCCAGCGCACCAAGGGCCTGGACGTGACCACCAACGCCATGCAGTCGCACCCGGAGATCGACGCGGTCTTCGCGGAGAACGACGAGATGGCGCTCGGCGCGGTCAAGGCGCTCGGCTCCAAGGCGGGCAAGTCCGTCAAGATCGTCGGCTTCGACGGCACCGGTGACGCGATGAAGGCCATCAAGAAGGGCACCATCAACGCGACCGTCGCCCAGCAGCCGTCCGAGCTCGGCAAGATGGCGGTCCGCAACGCCATGCGCGTCATCGACGGCTCCAGCGTCGACAAGCAGATCAAGGTCCCGGTGAAGGTCGTCACCAAGAAGAACGTCGCCCGCTTCTCCTGACCGGGAGCCGGACGGACGACAGGCTGAACGGCCCGCCGCGGACACCCGCACCCGCGCGGGACGAGAAGGAGCACCCCGGATGCACGGATACGACCTGCTGGTCGTGGGTTCCGCCAATGCCGACCTGGTCATCGGCCTCGAGCGCCGACCGGGCCCCGGTGAGACGGTGCTCGGGTCGGACATGGTGATCCACCCGGGCGGCAAGGGCGCGAACCAGGCGGCGGCAGCCGCCCGGCTCGGCGCCCGCACCACCCTGCTCGCCCGCGTCGGCGCCGACGCGTACGGCCGCATGCTGGCCGAGGCGCAGCGGGCGGCGGGTGCCGACCCGGCGGGGCTCCTCACCGGAGCGGCAAACGCGCCCGGCACGGTGGACGGCAGCGGCACCGGCGGTGCCGCCGAGGGCGAGGACGCTCCGACCGGCGTCGCCCTCATCACCGTGGACGCGGCCGGCGACAACAGCATCGTCGTCTCCCCCGGTGCCAACGCCCGCCTCACGCCCGACGACGTGGCAGCGGCGCGCGACCTCTTCGAGGCCGCCGCCGTCGTCTCCCTCCAGTTGGAGATCCCCCTGGAGACGGTCGCCGCGGCGGCGCGATCCGCCGCCGAACACGGGGCACGGGTGGTGCTCAACCCTTCACCACCCGCCCGGCTGCCACAGGACGTACTGACCCTGTGCGATCCGCTGGTGCTCAACGAGCACGAGGCGCGGCTGCTGCTGGCCGGCGGGCAGTCGCCGGATGCGGACCCCGGGCAGTCCCCGGGCCCGGATCCCGAGGAGTGGGCGGGTGCGCTCCTGGCGCTGGGCCCGCGCAGTGTCGTGGTCACGCTGGGCGCCGAGGGCGCGCTGGTGGCCGGACCCGGGGTGGGCTCCGCGGCGGGCTCGGAGGAGGCGGAGGGCACCGGCACGGTCCGGGTGCCCAGTCCACGGGTGCGGGCCGTGGACACCACCGGCGCGGGCGACGCCTTCACCGGCGCGCTGGGCTGGCGACTGGGCCGCGGCGACGGGCTGGTGGAAGCGGTGCGCTACGCGGTGCGCGTCGGCGCCCTCGCGGTGACCCGTCCGGGGGCCCAGGAGTCCTACCCGAGCGCGGCGGACGTCGAGGCCGCCGGCCAGGAGAGCGCGGCATGAAGAAGTCCGGAATCCTCAACCGCCACCTCAGCGGCGCCCTGGCCCGGCTCGGGCACACCGACCTGGTCGTGGTGTGCGACGTCGGCCTCCCCATCCCGGAGGGGCCCGACGTGGTGGACCTGGCCTTCCGCGCCGGGGTGCCCGGCTTCTCCGAGGTGCTCGCCGGCCTCCTGGCGGAGCTGGAGGTGGAGGGCGCGCGTGCCGCGGCAGAGGTGCGGCACGCCAACCCCGAGTGCGGCGCACTGCTGGAGGGGCACTTCCCGGAGCTGGAACTGGTGCCGCACGAGGAGCTGAAGGCGCTGACGCGGCAGGCCCGGCTGGTGGTGCGCACCGGCGAGGCCAAGCCCTACGCGAACGTGGTGCTGCGCTGCGGCGTGCCGTTCTGACCCGGCAGGTGGACGTCTTGGAGGGCCCGGTCCGCGGACCGGGCCCTCCGCATGTCCCCTCGGCCTCCCGCTGCCGCCACCGGGGAGAGCCGACACCGGCTGGACCCGCGACTGCCCGGAGGAGTCGCACCGCGCCGGTGACGGCCGGACCCCGCACCCGCGGCCCGGGAGTGCGGGCCGGCACCTACAGGACATGCCGGAGGTACCGCGCCGCGGTCTCCCGCAGCACCTGGGTGCCGTCCCGCGCCCACAGCGCGGGGTTGAAGATCTCCACCTCCACCGGGCCCCGGTAGCCCGCCGCGTCCGTCCAACCGCGGAAGGCCCGCAGATCGATCGCGCCGTCCCCCAGCTGGCCGCGCCCCAGCAGCACTCCGGCGGGCAGCGGGGTGACCCAGTCGGCGAGCTGGAGGAGCGCGATGCGGTGCTGCGCGCCCGCGTGCGCGAGCTGCCGCGGCACTCGCTCGTCCCACCACAGGTGGTAGGCGTCGGCCACGATCCCGACCTCCTCGGCGGGGAACCGTCCGGCGAGGTCGAGTGCCTGACCGAGGGTGGAGACCACGCACCGGTCCGCGGCGTACATCGGGTGCAGCGGTTCGAGTGCCAGCCGTACGCCGCGCTCCCGGGCGGCGGGGACGAGTTCGGCGAGCGCGTCTCCGACCCGCTCGCGCGCCACCGCGAGGTCCCGCTCCCCCTCCGGCAGCCCGCCGGGGACCAGCACCAGGACGCCGGTGCCCAGTTCGGCCGCCTCGTCGAGCGCCGCACGGTTGTCGTCCAGCGCCGCGCGGCGCGCCGCGGGCTCCTGCTCGGTGAAGAACCCGCCCCGGCACAGCGAGGTGACGGCCAGTCCGTGCCGCCGCATCAGGCGGGCCGCGGCAGCCGGACCGTGGGCCCGCACCGGCTCGCGCCACAGTCCGACGCCCCCGATGCCCAGCTCGGCCGCGCCGCGCGCCAATTCGGGCAGCGAGAGCTGGCGCACCGTCTCCTGGTTCACCGAGAGCCGCGCCAGGCCCTCCCTGGTGCTGCGTGCCCGGCTCACTGGACCACTCCCCCCACCGCGAGCAGCTGCTTCATCCGGTGTTCGGCGCGCTCCGGGTCGGGGAAGAGGCCGAGCTCGTCCGCCAGTTCCCAGACCCGCGCCAGATGCGGCAGCGAGCGCGCCGACTGGAGCCCGCCGGCCATGGTGAAGTGCTCCTGGTGCCCGCAGAGCCAGGCGAGCAGCACCACACCGGTCTTGTAGTGGCGGGTCGGCGCCTGGAAGAGGTGCCGGGCCAGCGCGACGGTCGGGTCGAGCACCGCCCGGAACCCCGCCGCGTCCCCCGCGTCCAGCAGCGCCGCGGCCTGCGCGGCGAACGGCGCCAGCGGATCGAAGACCCCCAGCAGCGCGTCGCTGTGGCCCGCGCGGTCGCCCTCGATCAGCTGCGGGTAGTGGAAGTCGTCCCCGGTGTAGCAGCGCACCCCGGCCGGCAGCCGCCGCCGAAGCGCCACTTCGCGGTCCGCGTCCAGCAGCGAGACCTTCACCCCGTCCACCTTTCCGGGGTGCGCCGCGACGATGCGCAGCAGGGTGCCGGCGGCCGCGTCCGGATCGCGGCTGCCCCAGTAGCCCTCCAGCGCGGGGTCGAACGCGTGCCCCAGCCAGTGCAGCACGACCGGGGTGCTCACCTGGCGCAGCAGGCAGCCGTAGACGTGCTCGTAGTCCTCCGGACCACGCGCGACGGCCGCCAGTCCGCGGGAGGCCAGCAGGACGGCCTGCGCGCCCGCCTCCTCGGTCAGCGCCAACTGCTCCTCGTAGGCGGCGACGACCGCGGCCGTCTCCGAGGAGGCGGCCGACCGGTCCCGGTCCGGTGTCCGGGGGTCCAGCAGATCGGTGCCCACACCGCAGGCCACCTGCCCGCCGACCGCCTTCGCCTCCGCGGCCGTACGCCGGATCAGTTCGCCGGCCGCCGCCCGGTCCAGGCCCGCACCGCGCTGTGCGGTGTCCATGGCCTCGGCGACCCCCAGCCCGTGGCTCCACAGGTGGTGCCGGAAGGCGAGGGTGGCGTCCCAGTCGAGCGCCGCGGGGCCGTCGGGCGGCACGTCGGCCAGCGGGTCGGCGACCACGTGGGCGGCGGCCAGGAGCCTGCGGGACGTGGGCTGCGGCCCGGCCCCGGCGCCCTCCCGGCGGGGTCCGCGTACGGCCGGGGCGGGGAGGCGGCGGGATTCGCGGGTGCGGAGGCCCCCGGTGGCGGGGTCGGGCAGCCGGATCACAGCACCAGCTCCGGCACCTCGATGCGGCGGCCCTCCGCCGAGGAGATCCGGGCCAGTTCGGCGAGCTGCACGCCGCGGGCGCCCGCGAGCAGGTCCCAGGGGCACTGCCCGGCGGCCTCCCCCCGGGCGCCGTCGCCGGCATCGCCCTCGCCGCCGCCGACCGGAGCGGTGCCGTCCCGGTCGGCGACGCGGCGCAGGAAGAGCTCCCACTGGGCCTTGAAGCCGTTGGTGGCCTCGTCCCCGTCGTTGTCGGGCACCTCCTGCCACTGGTCGCGGAACCGCTCGGCGGCGGGCAGGTCCGGGTTCCACACCGGTCTGGGGGTGCCGGCCCGGTGCTGGTAGCGACAACCGCGCAGACCGGCGACGGCGGAGCCCTCGGTGCCGTCCACCTGGAACTCGACCAGTTCGTCGCGGTGCACCCGTACCGCCCAGGAGGAGTTGATCTGGGCGACGGCGCCGCCCTCCAGGGTGAAGATTCCGTACGCGGAGTCGTCCGCCGTGGCCCGGTAGGGCTCGCCCCGCTCGTCCCAGCGGTGCGGAAGGTGGGTGGCCAGGTGGGCCTGGACGGAGGCGACCCGGCCGAAGAGGTTGTGCAGCACGTACTCCCAGTGCGGGAACATGTCACCGGCGATGCCGCCGCCCTCCTGGGCACGGTAGTTCCACGAGGGCCGCTGGGCGCTCTGCCAGTCGCCCTCGAAGACCCAGTAGCCGAACTCGCCCCGTACCGAGAGCACCCGGCCGAAGAAGCCGCCCCTGACCAGCCGGGCGAGCTTGCGCAGTCCGGGCAGGAAGAGCTTGTCCTGGACGACGCCGTGCTCGACTCCGGCCCGGGTCGCCGCCCTGGCCAGCTCCAGGGCGCCGTCGAGCGAGGTGGCGGTGGGTTTCTCCGCGTAGACGTGCTTGCCGGCCGCGACGGCCTTGCGCAGTGCCGCGAGGCGCTCGGAGGTGATCTGTGCGTCGAAGTAGACCTCGATGCTGTCGTCCGCCAGCACCGCGTCCAGGTCGGTGGAGACGGCCCGCGGGTCCAGTCCGTGCTGGTGCGCGAGGGAGCGCAGCGCGTCCTCCCTGCGGCCCACCAGGACGGGTTCGGGCCACAGCGTCCGGCCGCCGCCCAGGTCGAGCCCGCCCTCCTCGCGCAGCGCGAGCAGGGAGCGCACGAGGTGCTGGCGGTGGCCCATCCGGCCGGTGACGCCGTTCATGGCGATGCGGATCGTCCTGCGTGACACGCGTGCTCGTCTCCCTGCTGTCGCGGCGCCCGGTTCGGCGAGCGCGTCCGCGCGGTGGCATCGACACGTAGTAAGCGCTTTCTAGCGGCCAACGGCTCACGGTAGCTCCAGCAGCCCTGCCCGGCAAGGGAGTTGGCGGACGGCACGGTGGCCTGCGGAGCGCATGGGAACATGTCGTCGACCCGGGACGAGGCGGCGGAACGAGGGGCGGACGGATGGCAGTGACCCTGGCGGACGTCGCCGCCCGCGCCGGTGTCTCCTCCGCGACCGTCTCCCGCGTGCTGAGCGGCGACTACCCCGTCGCGGGCGCCACCAGGAGCCGCGTGCTGCGTGCCGTGGCCGAGCTGGAGTACGTGGTGGACGGTCCCGCCAGCGCACTCGCCGCGGCCAGCTCCGACCTGCTGGGCATCCTCGTCAACGACATCGCCGACCCGTTCTTCGGCATCGTCGCAGGAGCCGTGCAGGGCGAACTGGACAGCGGTGCGGACGGCCAAGTGCCGCGCAGACTCGCCGTGGTCTGCAACACCGGCGGATCGCCCGAACGGGAGCTGACCTATCTCACCCTGCTGCAGCGCCAGCGGGCGGCGGCGATCGTGCTGACCGGCGGAGCGGTCGAGGATCCGGCGCACCGCGCGTCCCTGGCAGCACGTCTGAGGCGGCTCGCCGCGGACGGCACCCGGATCGTGCTGTGCGGCCGTCCGCCGCTGGACCCGCCGGGGCCGGGGGCGGAAGCGACGGCGATTCCGGGGCCGGACGCGCCGGCTACTGCGATTCCGGCGCCTGTCGCCGGGCCGGACGCGCGGCCGGTCGCGGGGGCGCGGGGCAGGAGCGCCCGGCGTGCGGCGCGCGGTGCCGTCCTGACCGTGGCCTTCGACAACCGCGGCGGCGCGCACGCGCTCACCGCGCATCTGCTGGCGCTGGGCCACCGGCACATCGGCTACGTCGCCGGGCCTTCGGAGCGGACCACCACCCGGCACCGGCTGGCGGGCCATCTGGCGGCGCTGGCGGCGGACGGGGCCGTCGGTCCGGACCGGGCGGAGCGGCTGACCGTGCACGCGGGCGGCTACGACCGCGCCTGCGGCTACCGGGGCGCCGTCGAACTGCTGCGCAGGGCACCGGAGACGACCGCCGTGCTGGCCGCCAACGACACCGTCGCGCTCGGCGTCTGCGCCGCCCTGCGGGACGCCGGGCGGCGCGTCCCGCAGGACGTGTCGGTGGCCGGATTCGACGACCTGCCCTTCAGCGCCGACGCCGCACCCGGACTGACCACCGTGCGGCTGCCGCTGCAGGAAGCCGGTGCCCGCGCCGGACAGCTCGCCCTGGGCACCCGGCCGGCCCCACCGGGCGGGACGACGACCATGCCGCACGCGCTGGTGGTCCGCGCCTCCACCGCTCCGCCCCGCGCCGGAGCGTGAGCCCCCCGCAGGCGCGGTCGATCGGAGCCGCCGCGCGCGTGTCGCCCGGGCCCGCGCGGCGACACGAGCTCCCGGAGTCTTGCCGCACGGGAGGGCATCTGGTCGGGTGAGCGCATGCGACTCGCGTTCTCCACGCTCGGCGTGCCCGGCATGCCCGTCGACGAAGTACTGCGGCTGGCCGCCGACTCGGGCTTCCACGGGGTCGAACTGCGCGCCCACCCGGAGGAGCCCGTGCATCCCGGCCTCGACCGCGCCGCACGGCAGCGGGTCGCGGCGCAGTTCGCGGAGGCCGGTCTCGCGCCGCTGAGCGTCGCGGGATACCCGCGGATGGCCGAGAGCGGCGAGGACGCGCCGGTGCTGGCGGAGGTGCGCGCCCTGCTGGAGCTGGCCCGCGACCTGGGCGCGCCGTACGCCCGGGTCTTCCCCGGCGGCGGCCCGGATGTCGCGGAGGGCGACGCGAACGCCGTGCGGCGGCTGCGGCAGGCCGCCGTCATCGCCGCCGATCTCGGGGTGCGGGTGCTGCTGGAGACGCACGACTCGCACCCCACCGGCGCGGACGTGACACGGGTCCTGAGCGCGGTCGACCACCCGGGCGCCGGAGCCCTGTGGGATGTCATGCACACCTGGCGGGGCTGCGAGGACCCGGCGGAGACCTACCGGCTGCTCGCCCCGTATCTGGGCTATGTGCAGGTGAAGGACATCGCCTCGCGGGAGGACCCGGCGCCGCTGGCGCCCGGCGAGGGCGTGCTGCCGCTCACCGAGGTCGCGGACGTGCTGACCCGGGCGGCGGACGCGCAGTCCGGCGCGGGCGTCGAGTGGCTGTGCTGGGAGTACGAGAAGCGCTGGTTCCCCCAGGCCCGCGAACTGCCCGCGCTGTTGCCCGGGGTCCATGGCCATCTGCTGGGACTGCTGGCCGAAGCGGCCTGAACCGCCCGGCCCGGACGGGTTCTGGACCGTCCGGGCCGGAGCGCGAGGGCCCGGGCGACGCGGACGTGGCCGGTCCGCCCGGACGCGAACGGCGGCGCCCCGCCGCGAGAGGAAGGGCGCCGCCGGCAGCCGCGTCAGTGACGCGAGCCCGCGTCAGGGACGCAGCTCCAGCGTGTGCTTGCGGGGCTTGTCCAGCTTCCGGTCGTACTTCGTCAGGCGTTCGGGCTTCTTCTTGTCCGCGTCGTGGTCCAGTCCGGCGAACTCCAGCACCATCTTGGTGGCGGCGGCCCGGTCGTCGTCCTCGAGAGTGGCGATCCGCGCGCCGTGGTCCTGTCCGGGCGCCCAGAAGACGGCCGTGTCCTTGGTGTGCCGGCCGGGACGGAACGGCTCGGCGCCCCAGGGGTCGTTCTCACCGTAGATGTAGAGCATCTGCGAGGAGCGGTGGCGCACCCAGCGGTCGATGTCGCGCATCGCCCGGTCGTGCTTGTTGAACTCCACCGGGATGCTGCGCGGCACGTAGGTGCTCGGCACGTTCAGGCCCGGGTACTTGCGCACGTCGTCGAGAAGGGGCTCCTCGTAGTCGGGCGACCCCATCTGGGTACCGGCCTGGTAGTAGTACGGCACGTAGGGGGTGATGCCCTGGTCGGTGCCGGCCGACCAGCCGCCGATCTCATCGGCCCACTTGTAGAGCGTGTCGGTGGAGGCGTCGGTGGCGGGCACCTGGTCGCACTCGCTCTCCAGGTGGTACTGCCAGAAGCCCCAGACGAGGTCCTGCGCGACCAGTTCGAACGCCCGGTCGGCGCTGCCGGCCAGCTTGAAGGTGTAGTCGTTCTCCTTGGCCCACGCCTTGATCCGGGAGACCATCGCGCCGCGCCGCTCGAAGATCTCGTGCTGCGCGCCGTTGAGGCGGTCCCGGCACTCCTTGGAGCCGACATTGCGGAAGAACCGGTAGTACGCGGAGTCCTCGTCGTTGCGGACGTCGTTGGGTGCCACGTAGGGGACTGTCCCGTCCATGTCACGCGGATAGAAGCGGCGGTAGTACGTTGCGGTCATGCCGCCCTTGCTGCCGCCGGTCGCGATCCAGTTCTTGCGGTAGATCTTCTTGAGCGCCTGGTAGATGCGGTGCTGGTCGCTGGCCGCCTGCCAGATGGTCAGCTTCGACCAGTCCGCGGGCTCGGGCCTGGAGGGCGTGAAGAACCGGTACTCCATGGAGACCTGGTTGCCGTCCGTCAGCTGCGTCGGCTCACTGCGGCTGGGGTTGGTGTTGAGGTTGTAGCCGCTGGTGAAGAAGACCGTGGGCCGGTTCGTGTCCTTGTGCAGGATGGAGATGCGCTGCTTGAACGTGCCCTTCCAGGGACGTCGATGGTCCACCGGCTGTTCGTAGTTGAGCAGGAAGAAGCGGTATCCGTCGACGGGCTTCTCCTCGATGAGGCTCATCCCGGGCACCGCGAGGATCCGGTCCTTGATGTCCTGGCCGGCCGCGGGATCGGCCGCGGTGGCGGCCCCCGCCGAGGCGCTGCCGACACTGAAGGTGCCTATCAGCACCACCAGAGACAGCAGCCATCTGAGCGTTTTACGCATTCACCCTCCCCTTACTACGTCAAAAGTCGTCGTGAACCTATCGGCGTCCGACCGGCTTTGCCAGACCCCGACACCGACCCGCTGTACGCATACGGGTGAACGAGCACCGCTCAGCGGTGCGAACCGCCCTGTCGGCGGTCCCCGTTACGCTGCCGTCCATGGACGACTCCGCGCCTCCCACCCCGCCCGCGCCGCTGGCCACCGGCCCGCGCGAGATGCGGCTGCTCTCCTTCCACGCCGAACCCGAGGAGACCCGTTTCCCGGACGCCCCGGTCGGCTACGTCCTGCTGGTCGTGCGGCACGCCGGGAAGCTGCTGATGGTGCACGTACGCAGCCGCGCCTGCTGGGAACTGCCCGGCGGCGGCATCGAGGAGGGCGAGAGCCCGCGCGGCGCCGCCCTCCGTGAACTGCGCGAGGAGACCGGCCAGACGGCCGACCCGGCGGCCCTGCACTTCGCCGGGTTCGCCCGCACCTCGCTGGGCCCCGAGCGGCGGGTGCTCTACGGCGCCGTCTTCACCGGCGAACTGGCCGAGGTGCTGCCCTTCACCCCGACCGAGGAGATCTCCGCGCTGCACTGGCGCAGCGGTTCGGAGCCGCTGCCCTGGGGCCAGGTGCAGACGGTCGACGAATATCTGGTCGGCCTGTGCGACGCCTGAGGCGTACTGTCGGCGCATGCCGCAGCCACACGGATTCACCTATGAGCAGCGCGGACCCGCGGGGACGGTGGTGATCAGCCACCGTGGCCACCCGGTCACCACGCTGCGCGACGGGCGGGCCCAGCGCTTCCTCCAGAAAGTCTCCGCCGGGGACGAGCAGTTGGTCATGGCCCGCTGGACGGGCAACTACAAGCGCGGCAACGAGCGCACCGCCCGGGCGCACCCGCGCAACCGCGGACGCTGACCGCTCCGGGCGAAGCACTCGGTACCGGCCGCCCGGTGCGGGGCCGGGCGGCACCCCCCGGCCCCGCGGGCGCCCGACCGCGCGGGCTCACACCACCGCGTGCTCGGAGCCACCCGCCGTCTCCCCGGCGAAGGTCCGCCACAGCTCCGCGTAGCGCCCGCCGAGCGCCACCAGCTCCTCATGGGTGCCGTCCTCGGCGATCCGCCCCTGATCGAGGACGATCACGCGGTCGGCGCGCGCGGCCGTCGTCAGCCGGTGCGCCACCACCAGGGTGGTCCGTTCTCCGGCCAGCCGGTCGGTGGCCTGGTTGACCAGCGACTCGGTCGCCAGGTCGAGCGCCGCCGTCGCCTCGTCCAGCAGCAGGATCGCCGGGTCCACCAGTTCGGCCCGGGCCAGCGCGATCAGCTGGCGCTGTCCGGCCGAGAGGTTGCGGCCCCGCTCGTCCACCTCGTGCAGATATCCGCCCGACAGGGAGGCGATCATGTCGTGCGCACCGACGCCCCGGGCCGCCGCCTCCACCTCCGCGTCCGTCGCGTCCACCCGCCCGTAGGCGATGGCGTCCCGCACGGTCCCGGGGAAGAGGTAGGGCTCCTGGGGCACCACGCCGATCCGGTGCCGGTAGCCGGTCAGGTCGATGCCGCGCAGATCCTCACCGTCCGCCAGGACGGCGCCCCGGGTCGGGTCGTAGAACCGCGCGACCAGCTTGACCAGGGTGGACTTGCCCGCACCGGTCTCGCCCACGAAGGCGACCGTCTGCCCGGCCGGAATGGTCAGCCGGATGTCCGAGAGTGCCGCCTGCTCCCCCTGCGCACCGGAGGGGTCCTCGGTGGCGTAGTGGAAGTGCACGTCCCGGAACTCGATCCCGCCACGCAGTGCGGTCATCTCCCGCGGTGAGGCGGCGACGGGCGTGCTGCTCTCCTCGCGCAGCAGCTCCTGGATGCGGCGCAGCGAGACGGCTGCCTGCTGATAGCCGTCGAAGACCTGCGAGAGCTGCTGCACCGGTGCGAAGAACAGCTCGATGTAGAGCAGGTAGGCCACCAGAGCCCCGGCCGTCAGGCTGTTGTCCTCGATCCGCCCGGCACCCACGACGAGCACCGCGGCAGTCGCCACGGCGGCCAGGAGCTGCACGAACGGGAAGTAGACCGAGATCAGCCACTGGCCGCGCACCCGCGCCCGGCGGTAGCCGTCGCTGCGGCGGGCGAACTGTTCGGCGCCGCGCTCCTCGCCGCGGAACGCCTGCACCATCCGCAGCCCGGCGACCGACTCCTGCAGGTCGGCGTTGACCACGCTGACCCGCTCCCGGGCCAGTTCGTACGCCTTGACGCTCTGCCGGCGGAAGAAGTAGGTGCCGACGACCAGCAGCGGCAGCGTCGCGAAGACCACCAGCGCCAGTTGGACGTCGAGCACCAGCAGCGCGCCGAGGATGCCCAGGAAGGTGAAGAGCGACACGACAGCGGTGACCAGCCCGGTCTGCAGGAACGTGGAGAGCGCGTCGACGTCGGTCGTCATCCGGGTCATCACGGCGCCCGCCTGGTGCCGTTCGTAGTAGTCGAGGCCCAGCCGCTGCAGTTGCGCGAAGATCTTCACCCGCAGGGCGTAGAGCACCCGCTCGCCGGTGCGCCCGGTCAGCAGCAGCGAGCCGGTCTGGGCGGCCCACTGCGCGACGACCACGGCCAGCGCCAGCCCGGAGGCGAACCAGACCGCGCCCAGCGCGCCCTGCTCCACCCCGTCGTCGATGCCGTGCCGGATCAGCACGGGCAGCACCAGCCCGAACCCGGCGTCCAGCGCGGCGAAGACCAGGGCGACCAGCAGGGCGGCGCCGAAGCCACGCAGCAGGCGACGCAGCCCGTAGGAGTCCTCGCGCCGCTCCGCGCGCTCCTCGTCCACTTCGGGGAGGTCGTCGGCCGGGGGCAGCGCCGCCACTCTGGCGAGCAGTTCGGGGCTGCCGGGCAGGCCCGCCAGTTCGGTGCCGAAGGCTCCGGGCCGGCCGGCCTGCGCGGCGGCGGTTCCGCTGCCGCCGCCCGGCAAAGCGCCCTCGGTTCCCGGCTCCTGCTCGCGTACCCACAGCTCTGGGGTCACCCCGTCGACGGTGTCGTGCGCGTCGTGCACGGCCATTCCGGCCGGGTCGCGCTCCACGTCGCCGAGTTCGTCCGGGTCGGTCAGCAGCCGCCGGTAGAGGGCGCAGCGCTCGACCAGTTCCTCGTGGGTGCCGATGTCGGCCAGCCGGCCGCCGTCCAGCACCGCGATCCGGTCGGCCAGCGCCAGGGTGGACTGCCGATGGGCGATCAGCAGGGTGGTGCGGCCGGCCATGACCTCGCGCAGCGCCTCGTGGATCTCGTGCTCCACGCGCGCGTCCACGGCCGAAGTGGCATCGTCCAGCAGCAGCAGGCGCGGATCGGTGAGCAGGGCGCGGGCGAGGGCGATGCGCTGCCGCTGGCCGCCGGAGAGGGTCAGCCCCTGTTCGCCGACGGTGGTCTCGTAGCCGTCCGGCAGCTCCTGGACGAACCGGTCGGCCTGGGCGGCCCGCGCCGCGGCGCGGATCTCCTCGTCGGTGGCGTCGGGGGCGCCGTAGGCGATGTTCTCCCGGAGGGAGGAGGAGAACAGGAAGGGGTTCTCGGGGACGAGCCCGATGGCGGAGCGCAGCGAGTCCAGGGTCAGCTCGCGCACGTCCTGGCCGCCCACGCGCACCGCGCCCCCGGTCACGTCGTAGTAGCGCGGCAGCAGCATGGAGACGGTGGACTTGCCGCTGCCGCTGGCCCCCACCAGCGCGACCGTCTCGCCGGGTTCGATGCGCAGACTGAAGCCGTCCAGCACGGGGGTGTCCGCCGCGTAGCCGAAGCTGACGTCCTCGAACTCGACGGAGGCGTCCGCGGACGCGGGCAGGTCGCGGGCGTGCGGGCTCTCGGCCATCTGCGGTTCGGTGTCGATCAGGTCGTAGACCCGCTCGACACCCGCCCTGGCCTGCTGTCCGACGGTGAGCATCATGGCCAGCATCCGGACCGGGCCGACCAGCTGCGCCAGGTAGGTGGAGAAGGCGACGAAGGTGCCCAGCGTGATCTCGCCGCGGGTGGCCATCCAGCCGCCGAGCGCGAGCATGGCGACCTGGCCGAGCGAGGGTACGGACTGCAGGGCCGGGGTGTAGCGCGCGTTGAGGCGCACCGTGCGCAGCCGGCCCGCGAACAGCTTCCGGCTGACGGCCCGGAGCTTCCCGGTCTCCTGCGCCTCCTGGCCGAAGCCCTTGACCACGCGGACGCCGCTGACCGAGCCGTCCACCACCGAGGCGACCGCCCCGGCCTGCTGCTGCGCGTACCAGGTGGCGGGGAAGAGCCGCTTGCGGCTCAGGTCGGCGACCCACCACAGCAGCGGGAAGACCGCGACGGACACCAGGGTGAGCAGCGGCGAGAGGACGAGCATCACGACGAGCGCCACCAGGAACAGCAGCACGTTGCCGATCATCATCGGCAGCATGAACAGCAGGCTCTGCACGAGCTGGAGGTCACTGGTGCCGCGGCCGACCACCTGGCCGGTGGACAGCTCGTCCTGGCTGCGGCCGTCCAGCCGGACGATCGAGCGGTACATCTCGGTGCGCAGGTCGTGCTGGACGTCCAGCGCGAGCCGCCCGCCGTAGTAGCGGCGGGCGTAGGTCAGTAGGTAGATGACGGCTGCCGCGGCGACGAGCAGTCCGATCCAGGCCCACAGGCCGTCCTGGCCGCCGACCACCACGTCATCGATGATGACCTTGGTCAGCAGCGGGACGAGCGCCATGACGGCCATGCCGCCGAGCGAGGCACCCAGCGCGAGCACCACCGCGCGCCTGTACCGCCAGCAGTACCCGGCCAGCCGCCGGGCCCAGCCCGGCGTACCCGCACTCTCCTCCGTCACCGCGTCCCCAGTCCCTTCACGTCGGCCTGCGCCCTATCGTTCCTGCCGAGTGCCCAACATCGGGAGAGCGGGCTTTCATTCCGGGCCGCGCCGGAGCGGGTGTGGGAACAGGGCGCCGGAGGGGGACGAAAGGGGCCGGGAGGGAAAAAGGGAGCCGGGAAGGGGCGAAGGAGACTGGGGGGACGAAGAGTGGCCGAAGGCGGCCAGGTGAGCGCGTGGCTCCACCGTGGCCGCCCCGGCCACCGACGGCGCGTCCCTGGGTGCGTGCGGGCCGGCACCCCCCACGAGGCCAGCTCCGCGACCGCTCCGCGCCGTCTTCCCGCGGGATCGCTTGTGCAGTCTGTCGATAACTTCCACGAAATGCACATCGACCGATCAAATTCAGTAACGTCCCGTATTAAACCAGTGGCACTCCGTGACTGAGCGGATGTTTTCCGGCACCCCGTCAAGCCCCCGCCGACCTGGGCCGTTCGGTGCCCCGAACAGGGGCGGTCCGCCCGCCGGGCGCGGGGACCGTCCGCACACGTACGAAGCACCGGAGGGGCCGCACCCGCAACACGGCCGGAACCCACTCATCCGGGACGCTTCCGTCAGCCGCGAGCGGCCGCGATCTGCCGCGTCATCAGCGTCGTCAGCTCGTACGCCGTGTGGGAAGCCGCGACAGAGGTGATCTCCGCGTGGTCGTAGGCGGGCGCGACCTCCACCAGGTCGGCCGAGACGAGATGGCAGTCGGAGAGTCCACGCAGGATCTCCAGCAGCTCCCGCGAGGTGATCCCGCCCGCCTCCGGCGTCCCCGTACCCGGGGCGTGCGCCGGATCGAGCACGTCGATGTCCACCGACACGTACAGCGGACGGGAACCGATGCGCTGCCGGAGCTGGTCGGTCACCTCGTCCACCCCGCGCCGCATCACGTCCGCGGAGGTGACGATGCCGAAGCCCATCTTCGCGTCGTCGTCCAGGTCGCGCTTCCCGTACAGCGGCCCCCTGGTGCCCACGTGGGAGAGCGCCGAGGTGTCCAGCACCCCCTCCTCGGCCGCCCGCCGGAAGGGGGTGCCGTGCGTGTAGGCGGCGCCGAAGTAGGTGTCCCAGGTGTCCAGGTGCGCGTCGAAATGCAGCAGCGCGACGGGGCCGTGCTTGCGCGCCATCGCCCGCAGCAGCGGCAGGGCGATGGTGTGGTCGCCGCCGAGCGTCATCAGCCGGGCACCGGAGTCCAGCAGGGAGCCGGCCGCCTCCTCCACCGTCTCGACGGCCTCGCCGATGTCGAACGGGTTGACGGCGATGTCCCCGGCGTCCGCGACCTGCGCCAGCGCGAACGGCGAGGCGTCCTGCGCCGGGTTGTAGGGCCGCAGCAGCCGGGACGCCTCCCGGATCGCGTTGCCGCCGAACCGGGCACCCGGCCGGTAGGAGACACCGGTGTCGAAGGGGACGCCGACCACGGCGACGTCGGCGCGACCGCCCGTCTCGTCGATCCGCGGCAGCCGCGCGAAGGTCGCCGGACCGGCGTAGCGGGGCACCCGCGAGGAGTCGACGGGGCCGCGGGGGGTCGGAGCGCTGTCGGGAGTGGGTATGTCGCTGCTGGTCATACCGTCGAGCCTAGGCGGAATACATCCGTCCGCCGTTGGACGGTCCGCAGGAGCGGACCCCGCCTTTTGGACACTCCGTCCATCGAGCGACAGTACGAGCCACAATGGGTACATGTCGCAGCCGCTCTCGCCCGTGCCCCTGGCCCTGCCGCTCCCGCCGGCGCCCTCCCGTGCCGAGCTGACCAGCCACCTGGTGCGCGCCCGGATCGCGGGGGACGTCGCCACACCGCGGGAGAACAACCTCTCCCACTACCGCAAGCTCGCCAACGGCGACCGGCACTACTGGCTCGGCCTGGAGCTGGGCGAACGCTGGGCGGACGAGCAGGACGTCCTCGCGGTGATGGCCGAACGCTGCGGCGTCAACGACGACCCGGACTACCGCAGCGGCCAGGACACCATCGACCCGGAGCTGACCGTGGCGGCCCTGGACCGGGCCGCCGCCGAACTCCGCAAGGCGGCGGAAGCGCGCGCCCGGGTGCTGTTCGCCACCGGGCATCCCGGCGCGCTGCTGGACATGCACGGCACCCTCGCCACCGCGCTGCGCGCCGCCGGCTGCGACATCGTCCGCACCCCGCTGCGGGTCTTCGCCGACGAGGGCGTCATCGTCCAGTTCCAGGGCGTCGCCGTCTACGAGCGGGGCGCCTCCCTGTGGCACACGCACTCCCCCCAGCCGATGGCCGGCGTGCTGCTGGGCCTGGAGCAGGCCGGCGAACCGCTGCCCGACCTGGTCGTGGCCGACCACGGCTGGGCGGGCCGGGCCGCACAGCAGGGGCTGACCACCGTCGGCTTCGCCGACTGCAACGACCCCGCACTCTTCCTGGGCGAGGCGGAGGGCACGCTGGAGGTCGCCGTGCCCCTGGACGACCACGTGGTCGACCCGCGCTACTACGAGCCGATGACCGCCTACCTGCTGTCCGCCGCGGGGCTCACGGGCTGATCCGCCGCCCGCCCCGCCGCGCCACCCGGCGCCCCCGCACGCCGCGCCCGGGGAACCCGGACGACACCCTCCTGGATCACGGAGACGACCAGCCGCCCGTCCCGGGTGAAGATCCGCCCCTTGCCGAGCCCCCGGCCGCCCTGCGCCGTGGGTGACTCCTGGTCGTAGAGCAGCCACTCGTCCGCGCGGAACGGGCGGTGGAACCACATCGCGTGGTCCAGGGAGGCCCCGACCACGTCACCGACGGCCCAGCCGCCCCGGCCGTGCGCGAGCAGCACGGAGTCCAGCAGCGTCATGTCCGAGACATAGGTCGCCAGGCAGATGTGCAGCATCGGGTCGTCCAGCTCGCCGTCCAGCTTCCCGTTGGTGCGGAACCACACCTGGGAGCGCGGCTCGCTCCGGCTGCCGACCCGGGCGAACGGCGGCTCCTCGACGTACCGCAGATCCACCGCGGCCCGCGCCCGCAGCAGGCGCTCGGGCACCTGCGGGTCGACGAACAGCTCCCGGTGGCGTGGCACCGTCTCCTCCGCGGTCGGCAGCGTCTCCGGATCGGGCGCCGGGGGCATCGGCTCCTGGTGCTCCATCCCCTCCTCGTGCGTCTGGAACGAGGCGGACAGATGGAAGATCGGCTGCCCGTGCTGCACCGCCACCACCCGGCGCGTGGTGAAGGAGCGGCCGTCGCGTATCCGGTCCACGGTGTAGACGATGTGCGCCCCGGGGTCCCCCGGACGCAGGAAGTACGCGTGCAGGGAGTGCGGCAGCCGCCCGGCCGGGACGGTGCGGCAGGCGGCGACCAGCGCCTGCGCCGCGACCTGTCCGCCGAAGACCCGGGGCACCAGGGAGGCGCGGCTGCCGCCCCGGAAGATGTCCTGCTCGATCCGCTCCAGGTCGAGCAGATCGAGCAGGTCGGTCAGTTCCTGGCTCATGTCGCCGCGGCCGCCCGGTGGTGCCGCGTCGGCGCCGGGCCGTTCACAGGCCCATCGACTTCGCGACGATGGAGCGCATGACCTCGCTGGTGCCGCCGTAGATGCGCGAGACGCGGGTGTCGGCGTACAGGTTGGCGATCGGGTACTCCAGCATGTAGCCGTACCCGCCGTGCAGCTGGAGGCACTTGTCGATGACCCGGGCCGCGGTCTCGGTGGTGAACAGCTTGGCCGAGGCGGCGTCCGCGGGGGTCAGCTCACCGGCGTCCAGCGCCTCCAGCGCGCGGTCCACGACGGCCTGCATCGCGTCCACGTCGGACTTGCAGTCGGCGAGCACGAACTTGGTGTTCTGGAAGGAGGCCACCTCCTTTCCGAAGACCGTCCGCTCCTTGACGTACTCGTGGGCGAAGCGCACCGCCGCCGCCGACATCGCGTAGGCGCCCAGCGCGATGCCCAGCCGCTCCTGGGGCAGGTTGTGGGTGAGGTAGGAGAACGCCTTGCCCTCCTCGCCCAGCAGGTCCTCGACCGGCACCTTGACGTCGGTGAAGGACAGCTCGGCGGTGTCGGAGGAGCGCAGCCCGAGCTTCTCCAGCTTGCGGCCGACCGCGTAGCCCTCGCTCCTGGCGTCCACCACGAGGATGGAGATGCCGCCGCGCCGGTCGGCCGGGTCCGGAGCCGCGGTGCGGGCGCAGACCAGCACCCGGTCGGCCTGGACGCCGCCGGTGATGAAGGTCTTGGCGCCGTTGAGGATGTAGTGCGTGCCGTCCTCGGACAGCTTGGCGGTGGTCTTCATCCCCGCCAGGTCGGAACCGGTGCCCGGCTCGGTCATGGCGATCGCGGTCATCATCTCGCCGGAGACGAAGGCCGGGAGCCAGCGCTTCTTCTGCTCCTCGGAGCCGTACTTGAGCAGGTAGGGGAGGCAGAGCGCGGTGTGCACACTGGAGCCGCCGAAGCTGACCCCGGCGCGGGCGCACTCCTCGGTGATCACCGCGTTGTACTTGAAGCTCGTCTCCCCCGCGCCGCCGTACTCCTCGGGGACCTCGATACCGAAGACGCCCAGCTCGCCGAGCTTCTTGTAGAAGTCCTTGGGGACATAGCCCTGCTCGGCCCACTGCGGGTAATGGGGCACGACCTCCGCCGCGATGAAGTCGCGGATCGTCCGGCGGAACGCTTCGTGGTCCTCGTTGAACACCGTGCGGCGCACAGCACGCCTCCTCGTCACCTCGGCATGGCTAAGCGCTTGCTCAGCCTACACACGTCAAAGCTACCGAGCAGTCACCTCGACTGTCCAGGGCGAACCGGCCCCGGCGCGGGTCAGCGCCCCGCTTCCTCCCGGGAGGAGGCACCGCTCCGGCCCGCCCGCCCGTCAGACCGCGGCGGCCGGCCCCTCGTGCCCGGCGGGCGGATACTCGGCCCGCACCGCGGAGTCGCCGCCCGGCCCCTCCGGCGGGGGCGCGGCGGACGAGAGCGCACCGCGGGCCAGGCGGTGCAGCAGTGCCGCCGTCGTCTCCCGGTCCGGCAGCGCCGAGGGGCCGCTCAGATGCGGCGTCGAGTTCAGCAGTCCGAAGACGGTGTGCACCGAGACCCGGGCCTCCAGCTCGGTCAGCCCCGGGTACAGCGCACGGACGGCCGAGACCCACAGCTCGACGTACTGCCGCTGGAGCTTGCGCACCTGCTTGCGGTCGGCCTCCCGCAACCGGTCCAGCTCCCGGTCGTGCAGGGTGATCAGCTCGCGGTCGTCCAGCGCGAAGTCGATGTGCCCCTCGATCAGCGCGTCCAGCGCGGCACCCGGCGGCAGATCCGCCGCCGCCGACTGCTCGGCCCGGCGCCGCCCCCCGTCGTAGAGCCGTCGGCTGATCCCGACCAGCAGCTCGGCCAGCATCGCGTCCTTGCCGGCGAAGTGGCGGTAGAGACCGGGGCCGCTGATGCCGACCGCCGCCCCTATCTCGTCGACGCCCACCCCGTGGAAGCCGCGCTCGGCGAAGAGCCGTGCGGCCTCCCGCAGGATCTGCTCCCGTCGGCTGGGTGCGGCCGTGCCTGCCGTCTTCGTCCTCATGCGGACCATTCTAGACAGTCGCGTTAGTCAGCGTTAACCTTGAGGCGTCGAGTTAACGCTGACTAACCGCGTTCGCCGACCGCGCTTGCTCGCGGTCATCGCGGTGTCCGCGTCGGCTCGTGGTGCGCCGCGCCGGACATGAGGTGGTGCGGCGGGAAGAGCGTGGTGTCGTGCGAGCGAGGGGGCCGGTCGGATGAACGAGCGAACAGTGCGGGACGTGAGCGGGCACGGGCCCGCAGCGCCGCGCCTGAGCAGCACCCTCGACCCCGGCTCGGACGCCGCCGCTGAGAACCGCAGAGCCCATCGCGAGCTGGCCGGACAGCTCCGGGAGAAGCTCGCGCGCGCCCGGCTCGGCGGCGGTGCTCGGGCACGCGAGCGGCACTCGGCGCGGGGAAAGCTGCTGCCGCGGGAGCGCGTGGACGCGCTGCTGGACCCCGGCTCCCCCTTCCTGGAGATCGCGCCGCTGGCGGCCGACGGGATGTACGACGACGCGGCGCCCGCCGCCGGGGTGATCGCGGGGATCGGCCGGGTCGCCGGCCGCGAGGTGGTGGTCGTCGCCAACGACGCCACCGTCAAGGGCGGCACCTACTACCCCATGACGGTCAAGAAGCACCTGCGTGCGCAGGAGATCGCCCTGGAGAACCGGCTGCCGTGCCTCTATCTGGTCGACTCCGGCGGCGCGTTCCTGCCGATGCAGGACGACGTCTTCCCCGACCGGGACCACTTCGGCCGGATCTTCTACAACCAGGCCCGGATGTCCGCCGCCGGTGTCCCGCAGATCGCCGCGGTCCTCGGCTCCTGCACCGCGGGCGGCGCCTACGTCCCCGCGATGAGCGACGAGGCGGTGATCGTGCGCGGACAGGGCACGATCTTCCTCGGCGGGCCGCCGCTGGTGAAAGCAGCGACCGGTGAGGTCGTGACGGCCGAGGAACTGGGCGGCGGCGAGACCCACTCCCGGGTCTCCGGAGTCACCGACCACCTGGCGGAGGACGACGCGCACGCGCTGCGCATCGTCCGCCACATCGTCGCCACGCTCCCCGCGCCCCCCGACGCCGCGGCCCTGCCCTGGGGCGTGCGGCCCGCCGAAGAGCCGGCTCTGGACCCGGCCGGGCTCTACGACGCGGTCCCCGCCGACTCCCGCACCCCCTACGACGTACGCGAGGTCATCGCCCGTGTGGTGGACGGCTCGCGGTTCCAGGAGTTCAAAGCGGAGTACGGCACCACCCTGGTCACCGGCTTCGCCCACGTACACGGCCACCCGGTCGGTGTGGTCGCCAACAACGGCATCCTCTTCTCCGAGTCGGCCCAGAAGGGCGCCCACTTCATCGAACTGTGCGACCAGCGCGGCATCCCGCTGCTCTTCCTGCAGAACATCTCCGGCTTCATGGTCGGCAAGGATTACGAGGCGGGCGGCATCGCCAAACACGGCGCCAAGATGGTCACCGCGGTGGCCTGCGCCCGGGTGCCGAAGCTGACGGTCGTGATCGGCGGCTCCTACGGCGCCGGCAACTACTCGATGTGCGGCCGGGCCTACAGCCCGCGCTTCCTGTGGATGTGGCCGAACGCCAAGATCTCCGTGATGGGCGGAGAGCAGGCCGCCTCGGTGCTGGCCACCGTCAAGCGGGACCAGTTGGAGGCCCGCGGCGAGGAGTGGAGCGCCGAGGAGGAAGAGGAGTTCCGCGCGCCCGTCCGCGCGCAGTACGAATCCCAGGGCAACGCCTACTACGCCACGGCACGGCTGTGGGACGACGGGGTGATCGACCCCCTGGAGACCCGCCAGGTGCTGGGGCTGGCCCTGACCGCCTGCGCCAACGCCCCGCTGCCCGGACGCGACCCGGAGGCGCCCCGCTTCGGCGTCTTCCGGATGTGAGGGGCCGGACGTGACACAGCCGAACGCGAAGGGGACCGCGGACGCGGCCGGAAGCACGACCGGGGCGGACCGCCTCGGGACCGGGAACCACGGGGTCGTGAGGACGAGGAGAGGGCCGATGTTCGACACGGTGCTGGTCGCCAACCGCGGCGAGATCGCGGTGCGGGTGATCCGGACGCTGCGCAGGCTCGGCATCCGCTCCGTCGCGGTGCACAGCGACGCGGACGCCGACGCCCGCCATGTGCGGGAGGCCGACACGGCCGTGCGGATCGGCCCCGCGGCGGCGGTCCACAGCTATCTGAGCGCGGACCGACTGCTGGAGGCGGCCCGCCGCAGCGGCGCGCAGGCCGTCCATCCGGGGTACGGCTTCCTCGCCGAGAACGCGGCGTTCGCCCAGCGCTGTACCGAGGCCGGCCTCGTCTTCATCGGTCCGCCCGCGGCAGCCATCGAGCTGATGGGCGACAAGATCCGCGCCAAGGAGACGGTGTCCGCGGCGGACGTGCCGGTGGTCCCCGGCTCCTCGGGCACCGGGCTGACCGACACCGAACTGGCCACCGCAGCCCGGCGGACGGGTCTGCCGGTGCTGCTCAAGCCCTCGGCGGGCGGCGGCGGCAAGGGCATGCGGCTGGTGCGGGACGAGGCGGCACTGCCCGACGAGATCGCCGCGGCGCGGCGCGAGGCCAAGGGCGCCTTCGGCGACGACGGGCTGCTCGTCGAGCGGTGGATCGACCGGCCGCGGCACATCGAGATCCAGGTGCTGGCGGACGGCCACGGCAACGTCCTGCACCTGGGCGAGCGCGAGTGCTCGCTCCAGCGCCGCCACCAGAAGATCATCGAGGAGGCGCCCAGCCCGCTGCTCGACGCGGCGACGCGCGAGGCGATGGGGCGGGCGGCGGTGAACGCGGCCCGCTCGTGCGGCTACCGGGGCGCGGGCACGGTCGAGTTCATCGTGCCGGGCGACGGCTCCGGGTCCTACTACTTCATGGAGATGAACACCCGGCTCCAGGTGGAGCATCCGGTCACCGAGCTGATCACCGGACTGGACCTGGTGGAATGGCAGGTGCGGGTGGCCGCCGGGGAACCGCTGCCCTTCGGGCAGGAGGAGATCGCCCTCGACGGGCACGCGGTGGAGGCCCGGATCTGCGCGGAGACGGCGCGGCGCACGCCCGGCTCCGAGGACGGGCACGTGGACTTCCTGCCCTCGGCCGGGCGGGTGCTGCTGCTGGAGGAGCCGCAGGGCGAAGGGGTGCGCACCGACTCGGGGCTCACCGAGGGCACCGAAGTGGGCACGACCTACGACCCGATGCTCTCCAAGGTCATCGCCTGGGGCCCCGACCGGGCCGCCGCGCTGCGCGGGCTGCGCGCGGCGCTCGCCCGCACCACGGTGCTCGGGGTGGACACCAACACGGCGTTCCTGCGTGCCCTGCTCGGCCACCCTGAGGTCGCCTCCGGCGAACTGGACACCGGCCTGGTGGACCGCGTGGCGGCCGAACTGCTGCCCGAGAGCGTGCCCGACGAGGTGTACGGCGCCGCAGCACTGCTGCGGCAGGCGGCGCTCGCTCCGGGGACCGGGACGGCGCAGCCCCCGATCGGCCCGCCGCAGACCGCGGCCGCCGCGTCCGCGACCGGCGGCTGGGTCAGCCCGTTCTCGGTGCCGTCCGGGTGGCGGCTCGGCGGGCAGCGGGCCTGGACGGTGCACTCGCTGCGGGTACCGGGCCGCGACTCCGTGGCGGTCCGGGTCCGGCCCACCGCACCGGACGGCAGGCGCCCCGAGGAACTGCCGGCCCCGGGCGAGATGGAGGTCAGCGTCGACGGCGCCACCCCGGTGCGGGCGCGACTGGCACCCGGCACCGGGACCGGCGGCCCGACCGTCCGGCTCGACTGGGACGGCATGAGCCGCACCCTCAGCCGCGTCCGATGCGGGGACGGTGACACCCCGGGCGTGTGGCTGGGCAGGGACGGCGAAGCCTGGCAGGTGCGCGACCACGACCCGGTGGCGGACGCGTTGCGGCGGGCCGGTGGCGCACACGGGGCCGACGCGCTGACCGCGCCCATGCCGGGCACCGTCACGGTGGTCAAGGCGGCCGTCGGCGACGAGGTCGCCGCGGGCCAGAGCCTGCTGGTGGTGGAGGCCATGAAGATGGAGCACGTGATCACGGCACCGCACGCGGGCCGGGTGGCCGAACTGGAAGTCACGGCGGGCAGCACCGTGGCGATGGACCAGGTGCTCGCGGTCGTGGACCCGGCCGCCGACGGCGCACCGACGACCGGAACGGAAGCGGCAACGGAGGTGACGGGATGACGGACGCGACGAACTCTCCGGAACACACCGCTCCGGGGCGCCCCGCGGCTCCGGCCGCCGGCCCGGTGGACAACGGCGACACCCCGGGTGAGCTGCCGATGGTCTTCCCCATGGCGGGGCTGCCCTCCCAGGTGCGGATCCACGAGGTGGGGCCGCGGGACGGGCTGCAGAACGAGGCGGCGCTCGTCCCCGTCGAGGTGAAGGCGGAGTTCATCCGGCGGCTGGCCGCAGCCGGGCTGCGCACCGTGGAGGCCACCAGCTTCGTGCACCCCAAGTGGGTCCCCCAGCTCGCCGACGCGGAGGAGCTGTATCCGCGCCTGACGGAGCTGGAGGGGGTGCGGCTGCCGGTGCTGGTTCCCAACGCGCGCGGCCTGGAGCGCGCGGCGGCGCTGGGCGCGCGGGAGGTGGCGGTGTTCGCCAGCGCCACGGAGTCGTTCGCCAAGGCCAACCTGAACCGCACGGTGGACGGCGCGCTGGAGATGTTCGAGCCGGTGGTGGCGCGCGCCAAGAGCACCGGCCTCCGCGTGCGCGGCTATCTGTCGATGTGCTTCGGCGACCCGTGGGAGGGCCCGGTCCCGGTCGACCAGGTGGTGCGGGTGTGCCGGGCGCTGGCCGGCATGGGCTGCGACGAGCTGAGCCTGGGCGACACCATCGGCGTCGCCACTCCCGGCCATGTCCACGCGCTGCTCACGGCGCTCGGTACGGCGGGGCTGCCCGCTTCGGGTGTGCCCGCCGACTCCGCTCCGCCCGGCGGCCCCACGCTCGCCGTGCACTTCCACGACACCTACGGCCAGGCGCTCTCCAACACCCTCGCGGCACTCCAGCACGGAGTGGCCACGGTGGATGCCTCGGCCGGCGGGCTGGGCGGCTGTCCGTACGCCAAGAGCGCCACGGGCAACCTCGCCACCGAGGATCTGGTCTGGATGCTGCACGGCCTCGGTATCGAGACGGGCGTCGATCTGTCCCGGCTCAGCGCCACCAGCACCTGGATGGCGCAGCAGCTGGGCCGCCCCAGCCCCTCCCGAACGGTTCGGGCCCTCGCCGGCCCGGCCGCTTCCGCCGCTTCCCCCTCTTCCGCGGAGTCCCGGAACACCCCGGCCTCCCCCGCCTCCAAGGAGCAGTGAGCATGGCACTCGACCACCGTCTCACCCCCGAGCACGAGGAACTGCGCCGCACCGTCGAGGAGTTCGCCCACGATGTGGTCGCCCCCAAGATCGGTGAGTTCTACGAGCGGCACGAGTTCCCGTACGAGATCGTCCAGCAGATGGGCTCCATGGGCCTGTTCGGCCTGCCCTTCCCGGAGGAGTACGGCGGGATGGGCGGCGACTACCTCGCGCTCTGCCTCGCCCTGGAGGAGTTGGCCCGGGTCGACTCCTCGGTGGCCATCACGCTGGAGGCGGGGGTGTCGCTGGGCGCGATGCCCGTGTACCTCTTCGGCACCGAGGAGCAGAAGCGGGAGTGGCTGCCCCGGCTGTGCGCGGGCGAGATGCTGGGCGCCTTCGGGCTGACCGAGCCCGAGTGCGGTTCGGACGCGGGCGGCACCCGCACCACCGCCGTCCTGGACGAGGAAGCCGGGGAATGGGTGATCAACGGCAGCAAGTCCTTCATCACCAACTCCGGCACGGATATAACGGGCCTGGTCACGGTGACCGCTGTCACCGGGCGCAAGGAGAACGGCGCCCCGCGCATCTCGACCGTCATCGTCCCCTCCGGCACCCCTGGGTTCACGGTGGCGCCCGCCTACTCGAAGGTCGGCTGGAACGCGTCGGACACCCATGAGCTGTCCTTCACGGATGTGCGTGTGCCCCGCGCCAATCTGCTCGGCGAGCAGGGCCGCGGCTACGCCCAGTTCCTGCGGATCCTGGACGAGGGCCGGATCGCGATCTCCGCACTGGCCACCGGGCTCGCCCAAGGCTGTGTGGACGAGTCGGTCCGCTACGCCAACACCCGTACGGCGTTCGGCAAGCCCATCGGCGCCAACCAGGCCATCCAGTTCAAGATCGCGGACATGGAGATGCGGGCCCACACCTCACGGGTGGCCTGGCGGGACGCGGCTGCCCGGCTGCTGGCCGGCGAGCCGTTCAAGAAGGAGGCGGCGCTGGCCAAGCTGTACTCCTCCGAGAGCGCCGTCACCAACGCGCGTGAGGCCACCCAGGTCCACGGCGGCTACGGATTCATGAACGAGTACCCGGTGGCACGCATGTGGCGGGACGCGAAGATCCTGGAGATCGGCGAGGGCACCAGCGAGGTCCAGCGCATGCTGGTGGCCCGCGAGTTGGGCGTGGGCGAGTAACCCGCGTACCCCGCGGCTGAACAGAGCCCCGCCCGTGGTCGGCCCCGCCCCGGGGGGTGCGCACCCGGTGATGCTTCGACCGGGGCGGGGTTCTGGCCGTCATCCGTGGTGCCGGTTGCGGCGATAGGCAGGCCGTCCACCTGCCCGGCGAATCGCAGGCAAGCGAGAAACCGTTCGAGGTGTCGTGCGGAGCCATGAAACCATGTTCGGCATGATGACGAACCGAAAGGCCCATGCCGCGTAGACGGCCAGGACACATCCGGGCCGGCATCTCCCACCGCCACCGGACACCAGACGCAAACCCCGTCATCGACGGCCTGTCCTCGCGTGCTCTGTCAGAGATCTACCGTCTCGAGCGCACCCGGAACTATCTGCAGCCAGGCGATATCAGTGCAGCCACGCGCTTGTGGAAGGACTACGTCCGTCGTCCCGAGCGTGAGCTGTGGCACGACTACGAGTGGGGCACCATGTACTGGTGCTGCTGTGGCAATCCGCTGGAAGCGCGTGCTCTCCTCGACACGGTGATGCAGGCCATGTCGCCTCGCGCTGCCCGCGAACTCCGGCGGACCATCAGCAGGTTTGATGACGTATGGAACCAACCGTCACCTTCTTATGCCACGGGCTGAGGATGCAGGACACGCTGAGGAGAACCGCCCTCCGCGGAGACCGCTCCCGCGACGGTCCCGCTTCCCCGTATGGGGAAGGCTCCCTGCTCGAAGCGTGCTTCGCAGGGTTCTGGGGCCTCCGCGGCGTTCTCCGCGGCGCCGTGCGGTGACGGCGCCGCGGATCCGGTACCGCCCGGGTGCGGTCAGTGGGGCCAGGGGACCTGAGGTGAGCGGTAGTAATTGATCCCCATCCGCTCCCAGCGGCTGCCCTGCCGGGCCAGTCGCTCCCGGTAGCCGTCCCAGTCGTGGGTGGCGGCGGGCGACCAGCCCAGTTCGGCCAGCCCTGGCAGGCGCGGGAAGGCCAGGTATTCGAGCTGTGCGCTGGTCTCGATGGTCTCCGACCACAGCGGCGCCTCGACTCCGAGGACGGCCTCCTCGGGTACTCCTTCCAGGTAGCGGGCCGGGTCCCAGTCGTAGGAGCGCCGCACGGGCACGTATCCGGCCCAGGAGAGCCCCAACGGGGTGTCCTTGTCGTATTTCATGTCCAGGTAGGCCCGGTCGGCCGGGGAGAGCACCAGTGTGGTGCCCTGCCGCGCGGCCTCGGCGACCTGACGGCGCTCCTCGGCTCCGGTCCGGTCGTAGCCCCAGTACTGGGCGACGGTGCCGGGAGCGGGTGCGGCGGTGATCTGATGCCAGCCGACGGCCTGTTTGCCGTATGCGGCGACGAGGGGCTGTACGCGCCGCATGAAGGCGACGTAGTCCTCGTGAGTGGTGGAGTGCGCCTCGTCGCCGCCGATGTGGAGGTAGCGGCCGGGGGTGAGGGCCGCCAGTTCGCGGAGCACGTCGCCGACGAAGTCGTAGGTCCGTTCCAGGGACACGCACAGGGAGCTGAATCCGACCTCGGTGCCGGTGTAGCGGGGCGGCGCCTTGCCGTCGCAGTTGAGTTCGGCGTAGGAGGCGAGTGCCGCGTTGGTGTGGCCGGGCATGTCGATCTCGGGGACGACGGTCAGGTGCCGGGCCGCGGCGTAGCGCACGATCGCACGGTAGTCGGCCTTGGTGTAGAAGCCGCCGGGCCCGCCGCCGACCTCGGTGCCGCCGCCGTAGTCGGCCAGCCGGGGCCAGGAGTCGATGGCGAGGCGCCAGCCCTGGTCGTCGGAGAGGTGCAGATGGAGGGTGTTGATCTTGTAGAGGGCGAGCTGGTCGATGTACCGCTTGACCGCCGGGACGGGGAAGAAGTGGCGGGAGACGTCCAGCATGGCGCCGCGGTAGGAGTAGCGCGGGGTGTCGGTGATGACGCCCCCGGCGAGCTGCCAGGGGCCGGGCTGCTCGGTACGGGCCTCGACGGCGGCGGGGAGGAGCTGGCGGATGGTCTGCACCCCGTGGAAGAGCCCGGCGGCGTCCCGGGCGGTGAGCCGCGCGGCGCGTGCGCCCACCTCGAGCCGGTAGCCCTCGCCGCCCGGCGCCCGGTCGCCGTCGAGCCGCAGGTGGATGCCGTCGCGCCCGGGGCGGGTGGTGATGGGCAGCCGGTAGCCGGTGGCGGGCCGCAGCAGTGCGGCGAGCTGTTCGGCCACCTCCCGCGCCTCCCACGCCTCCCGTGCCTCCCGTGCGGACCCCGCCTCCCGTGCGGACCCCGCCTCCCGCGCGGTGCCACTGGTGCCGCTGTCCGGCCCGCCCTGCTGCGGCCGGTTCCCGCGGCGGTCGGGCGCCCGGTCGGCCGCGGTGTGCACACGGATCACCGTCCGCGGGGTGAGCGTGTAGGGCCTGCCTCGCTCCTGCACCGAGGCGGGTGCAGGTATCACCTGATCGAGTGGTGTGGGCCGGGCTCTGGCACGCGCGGAGGCCGCATCGGCCGCGCCGGGGGTGGCGGGCAGTGCGGAGGCGGCAAGCAGCGAGGCGCACAGGACCAGTAACGGTGTGAGTCGTCGTCCCATCAGCGATCCCTCCGGGATCCGCGGCGGGCCCGGGTGAACGGTCCTTCACCGGGGTGGCGCACTCTCAACGAAAGCCGTGTTCAGGACACTTCGTCATACTGACGGCCGCACATGAAGCCGGGAAGGGATCGGTACGTACCTTTTCTGGTCCGTTTTCGCCACGCCGTGCCCGCTATCGGGCAGATTTCTTGCGATCGAGGCGTGGAAACCGCAGTATCGACGAGTGCTCGACGCCCCGACACCGGTCCACGACGACCTCATCGACCACCTGGTCCGCACCACTCCGCTGCAGCGCGGCGAGGCGGTCCGGGTGGTGCTGGACGTCCTGTCGTATTTCGACGAGACGGCCGCCGAGTTCGTCCGCCGTCGGCACCGCGAGCTCCAGGCCAAGGGCCTGGCGAACCCGGAGATCTTCGAACGCATCGAGGCCGAGCTGCCGCACCGGGCCGTCGCACCGCCCGAGCTGTCCCTCAGACAGCTCCGCCGCATCGTGTACGGCTGAGCGCGGAGCAGCGCCGGCAGAGGCAGAGCATCCTCAACAACGGCACGACAGAGAGGCAGGGCATCAGCAGTATGTGCGGAATTGTCGGGTATATCGGTAAGCGTGACACCGCCCCGCTCCTGCTGGAGGGCCTCCAGCGGCTGGAGTACCGCGGCTACGACTCGGCGGGCATCGCCATCCAGACCGGTACGGGCGGCAAGGCGGGCGGGCTGAAGACCGCCAAGACCAAGGGCAGGGTCCGGGACCTGGAGGAGCGCGTCCCCAAGCGGTTCACCGGCAGCGCCGGGATCGCCCACACCCGCTGGGCCACCCACGGCGTGCCCAACGACGTCAACGCCCACCCGCATCTGGACCCGGCCGAGAAGGTCGCCGTCGTCCACAACGGCATCATCGACAACGCCGCAGAACTGCGCGCCAAGCTCACGGCGGAGGGCGTCACCTTCGTCTCCGACACCGACACCGAGGTGCTGGCCCACCTGATCGCCGCGGCGCAGGCCGAGCGCCTGGAGGCCCGTGTCCAGGAGGCACTGCGCCACGTCGAGGGCACCTACGGCATCGCCGTGCTGCACGCCGACTTCCCGGACCGCATCGTGGTGGCGCGCAACGGCTCGCCCGTGGTGCTGGGCATCGGCGAGAACGAGATGTTCGTCGCCTCGGACGTCGCCGCGCTGGTCTCCCACACCCGCCAGGTGGTCACGCTGGACGACGGCGAGATGGCCACCATCAAGGCCGGCGACTACCGGACCTACACCACTGAGGGCTCCCGCACCTCCTCCTCGCCGGAGACGGTGGAGTACGCCGCCGAGTCCTACGACCTGGGCGGCCACGACACCTACATGCACAAGGAGATCGCCGAGCAGGCGGACGCGGTGGACCGGGTGCTGGCCGGGCGCATCGATGACCGGTTCGCCACCGTGCACCTCGGCGGCCTCAACCTCGACCCGCGCGAGGCCCGCGCCGTGCGCCGGGTGAAGATCCTCGGCTGCGGCACCTCGTACCACGCCGGTCTCATCGGCGCCCAGATGATCGAGGAGCTG
Organism: Streptomyces sp. NPDC007025; assembly: GCF_042869455.1. Taxonomy (NCBI): domain Bacteria; kingdom Bacillati; phylum Actinomycetota; class Actinomycetes; order Kitasatosporales; family Streptomycetaceae; genus Streptomyces; species Streptomyces sp. NPDC007025. The sequence goes on from NZ_JBIAFT010000004.1 coordinate 264,785, forward strand.
GCCCGCATCCCCGCCGACGCGGAGCCCGCCAGCGAGTTCCGGTACCGCAACGCGGTGGTGGACCCCGACACCCTCTACATCGCCGTCTCGCAGTCCGGGGAGACCTACGACGCGCTCGCCGCGGTGCAGGAGCTCAAGCGCAAGGGCGCCCGGGTGCTCGGCGTCATCAACGTCGTCGGCTCGGCCATCGCCCGGGAGGCCGACGGCGGGGTCTACGTGCACGCCGGGCCCGAGGTCTGCGTCGTGTCCACCAAGTGCTTCACCAACACGGTGGTCGCCTTCGGACTCCTCGCGCTGCACCTGGGCCGCATCCGCGACCTGTCGGTCAAGGACGGCAAGCGCATCATCGAAGGGCTGCGCCGGCTGCCCGACCAGATCGCCGAGATCCTCAAGCAGGAGCCGGAGATCGAGAAGCTGGCGAAGCTGTACGCGGACGCCCGCTCCATGCTCTTCATCGGGCGGGTGCGCGGCTACCCTGTGGCCCTTGAGGCCTCCCTCAAGCTGAAGGAGGTCTCCTACATCCACGCCGAGGCGTACCCGGCCTCCGAGCTCAAGCACGGACCGCTGGCGCTGATCGAGCCCGCGATGCCGACGGTCGCGATCGTGCCCGAGGACGATCTGCTGGAGAAGAACCGGGCGGCGCTGGAGGAGATCAAGGCACGCAGCGGCCGCATCCTGGCCGTGGCCCACCAGGAGCAGGAGAAGGCCGACCACACCATCCTGGTGCCGAAGAACGAGGACGAGCTGGACCCGATCCTGATGGGCATCCCGCTGCAGCTGCTGGCGTACCACACGGCGCTCGCCCTGGGACGGGACATCGACAAGCCCCGCAACCTGGCCAAGTCGGTCACCGTGGAGTAGGAGCGGTCCGCCGTCCACCACGGGGTGCGGTCGCCCGGATGGGCGGGATCCCGCGCGGGCCACCATCCGCGCGGGATCCCGCCTCCCCTGTGCCGGCGTCGCCCATTACGCCGGCGGGTGGGCCACCGGACGGGACCGTCACCTTCCACCCGGTGGCGCGCCCTCGGGTCTCGGCCACCCGTGTGCTGTCTGTATGCCCCTCGCAAGCGCACAACCCACCTCTACGGGTGGGTAGATTTGTCGATGCACTCCGTGCCGGGCCGAGCGCGCGGCGGACCCGGGACGAGCCCCGGGTGCGGTCGAAGTCGGCTCCCGTGCAAGGGAGTCGGCCGAGACGTGCGGAAGACCCGGCGGTCCCGGCGAAACGGCACCCGGGAACACGGCGGCACGCGGCGGCGCCCGGGGATGCGGCGAATCGGCACCGGCGGCGCGAGGGCGAGGAGCAGTCGCGAGTCCAGGGGTCCAGGTGCCGCGGCCCACAACGGGCCGGGGCGCACAGCGTGCCTGCGCCGGGCGCACAGCGCGCCGCGCGGGGTGGGTCAGGGGACGACGATGACCGGGCGCTGGGCCCGCCGCGCGAGGCGTCCCGCGACCGAGCCGAAGATCCGTCCCACGAGTCCGTGCGTCGAGCCGACCACGATGGCGTCGGCCGCGTACTCGCTGCCGACCTCCTCCAGTTCGTGGCAGATGTCGCCGCCGCGCTCCACCAGGATCCAGGGCACTTCCGCCAGATGATCGGCGCAGGCGAGTTCCAGCCCGAGCACTTCGGTGCGGTGGTCGGGGACGTCGACGAAGACGGGCGGTTCGCAGCCCGCCCACACCGTGGTGGGCAGCCGGTTGGCGACATGGACGATGATCAGACCGGAGCCCGAGCGGTAGGCCATGCCGATGGCGTACGCCAGGGCGCGCTCGCTGGAGACCGAGCCGTCGAAACCGACGACGACGCCGTGCTGGAACGCCGGATCGCAGGAGTGGCGCGTCTCGTCCGCCGCTTCGGGGATCGCCGTGGAGTCGGCGACCTGCCTGCGGTCTGCTGGTTCAGGGATCTCGTGTCCTGCCATGAGTGTCTCGGCGAAGTGAGTCCTCTGTGCAGAGGGACGACGGACGGCTTGCGCTCTCTCGGATCTGCTCGGACGGATCGGCTGGGTGCTGCACGGCCTCGCATGAAGACCGGGAATCGTCTTCCCAAGTCCCTTACCCAAAGGGTACGACCGCACTCCCCGCTTGCCCAGGCAATGCGGAGCGGGTGCCGGGAGCGGTTGACCCCGGAGCATGCCTGAGCGCGGGCCGCAGCGCAATGCCGCGTTACGCCCCTTACGCGCCTCCTTGACCGACGCGTAACACGCCTGCCGCCGGAAGTGGCGCGGAACCACCCGGTCCGCCACCCCGCGCACCCCCTGTGTCGCATCGGTCACGCGCCGTGGGAGCGCCCCCCGCCGCGCCACACGCCCGGAGCCCCCGGCGCCAGGTGGCGCGCCGGGGGCATTCTGTCCCGATCATTGCGTTGGCGCGAGACCGTCTCTCGCGGCGCGCACCGGCACACACCGGCGCGCACAGAGCCACAAAATGTCACGCACCGTCGCATGTTGCACACGTTGAGCGCACTTCACCTGTCACACATACCTCATGCGCCTCTGGAGTCACGACACAGCACCACACGCGTGACCGAATCGCACGTCTGATCCCCCTCGAATTTCAGCCAACTTGGCACAGTGTCAGAACCTGCGCCGCCTCTCCCGTCCGACCCCCTGCCACCAGGGAGGAAAGGAGCGGCACGCGGGTGTGCACCCTACGTTGATGGGGCAGAGAGGGCATGCGTACTTCCCTGCAGCGCAGTTGAGTGAAACGCTTCGTGATCGAATGCTTCACGCCAAGTTGCCTTATCGACATAGCGCCGGATGCCGAACTTGCACCGCCCACCTCATCCGACGCAGTAGATTCGATCTTGGCTTTCACTGCGGGGGAGAGCGGGGGAGATGTGTATGGACCGAGAGGAACACAACGATTGAGGGGGGCTTAGTTCCAATGAGCCAGGACTCCACGAACGGCCCAGTCGAGACCCGCAAGCTGGCCGCGCGCCGCCGGCGCGAGATCGTGGCGGTGTTGCTCTTCAGCGGTGGTCCCATCTTCGAGAGTTCCATCCCGCTCTCCGTCTTCGGAATCGACCGCCAAGACGCCGGAGTTCCGCGCTACAGGCTGCTCATCTGCGCGGGTGAGGACGGACCACTGCGCACCACCGGCGGGCTCCAGCTGAGCGCGCCGTTCGGACTGGAGGCGATCTCCCGCGCGGGCACCGTGGTCGTGCCCGCCTGGCGCTCCATCACCCAGCCGCCACCACCGGGGGCGCTGGAGGCACTGCGCAGGGCGCACGAGGAGGGGGCCCGCGTCATAGGCCTGTGCACCGGCGCCTTCGTCCTCGCCGCGGCCGGACTGCTGGACGGGCGCCCGGCCACCACCCACTGGATGTACGCACCGACGCTGGCCAAGCGCTACCCGGCCGTCCACGTCGATCCGCGCGAACTGTTCGTGGACGACGGGGACATCCTCACCTCCGCCGGTACGGCCGCGGGCATAGACCTGTGCCTGCACGTCGTACGGAGCGACCACGGAGCCGAGGCGGCCGGTGCGCTGGCCCGCCGGCTGGTCGTCCCGCCGCGCCGCGGCAACGGCCAGGAGACCGGCGGCCATCCCCGCCACCTGGACCGCTCCTTACCAGAGGAGATCGGCGCCGACCCGCTCGCCGAGGTCGTCGCCTGGGCGCTGGAGCACCTCCACGAGCAGTTCGACGTGGAGACCCTCGCCGCGCGCGCGTACATGAGCCGCCGCACCTTCGACCGGCGCTTCCGGTCTCTCACTGGGAGCGCTCCACTGCAGTGGCTGATCACCCAGCGGGTGCTCCAGGCGCAGCGCCTGCTGGAGACGTCGGACTACTCCGTGGACGAGGTGGCGGGCCGCTGCGGCTTCCGCTCGCCCGTCGCGCTGCGCGGCCACTTCCGCCGCCAGCTCGGCGCCTCGCCCGCCGCCTACCGGGCCGCGTACCGCGCGCGCCGGCCGGACGGGGAGCAGGCACACGAGAGCGCGGGGGCACCGCCGGGAGCAGCGGGGGGCGCCGGGAACGGCGTTCCGGGCCCGGGCGGCCAGGGCGGCGAAGGTCCGCTGCGCCTACCCCACCAGTCCCATCAGTCCCAGCACTCCGGGCCGGGGCAGGGGTACGGCCAGCCCGGCCACGCCGGACCGGCGGGGCACTCGGGACACCCAGCGCATCCAGCGCATCCGGGCGGCCACGAGTCGGGAGCGACGGGCGGACCGTCGGCGTACGGCACCAGGCAGGAGGCCCGACAGGAAGTGAGGGAATACCGAAGCACTCCGCACAGCCGCCCGGAACAGGGCAAACCGGAATCGGACGCGTTCGCCCCGCGGGTTCCCGGCCAGCGCGGCCGCGGGACGAGCTGAGCGGGCCGGGTCACGTACTGTGAAGAGCATGAACGATCGCATGGTGTGGATCGACTGCGAGATGACCGGCCTCTCGCTGTCCGATGACGCGCTCATCGAGGTGGCCGCGCTGGTGACCGACTCGGAGCTGAACGTACTCGGCGACGGCGTGGACATCGTGATCCGCCCGCCCGCGCACGCCCTGGAGGCGATGCCGGAGGTGGTGCGCGAGATGCACACCGCCTCCGGCCTGCTGGAGGAGCTGGACGGCGGCACGACACTGGCCGACGCCGAGGCCCGGGTCCTGGCCTACGTACGCGAGTGGGTGCCGGACGCCCGCCGGGCGCCGCTGTGCGGCAACTCCGTCAGCACCGACCGCGGCTTCCTCGCCCGCGACATGGCCGCGCTCGACAGCCACCTGCACTACCGCATCGTGGATGTCTCCTCGGTCAAGGAGCTGGCCCGCCGCTGGTACCCGCGCGCCTACTACAACAGCCCGGAGAAGAACGGCAACCACCGGGCGCTGGCCGACATCCGCGAGTCCATCGCGGAACTGCGCTACTACCGGGAGGCCGTCTTCGTGCCCCAGCCGGGACCCGACTCGGAGACGGCGAAGAAGATCGCGGCCCGGCACGTGCTGCCCCCGGCGGACTGACCCGCGGGGTCTCCGGGCCCGGCAGCACCCCTGCCGGGCCCGGACCCGGAAACCTGTGCGCGAGCACGGCGCCGAACCCTGTACACTCGTAGCGGCCGGTCAGGGAAGATCTTCTCTCCCACGCCGGACATGGTGGTCGTAGCTCAGTTGGTAGAGCACCTGGTTGTGGTCCAGGATGTCGCGGGTTCAAGTCCCGTCGATCACCCTTCTCTCGGAGGCCCTGTGGCCGGCGGAAACGCGGGCCACAGGGCCTCCTGCTTGTGTGCACAACTCAGCGCGGCGGGGGTTGCTTCTCTTGGTCTTGGTCATGGTCTTCGGCATCGCACTGCTGGTCGCCGTACTGCTGTCCGGACTGGCCGCCCGCTCGGTGCTCTCCACCTCGCTGCTGTTCCTGGCGGGCGGCGCGCTGGTCGGGGACGGGGCGCTCGGGCTCATCCACGTCGCACCGGAGAGCGACATCGTCCGCGTCACGGCCGATCTGGCGCTCTTCGCCGTACTGTTCACCGACGGCATGCACGTCCGCTTCGCCGATCTGCGCGAGCGCTGGAAGAGCCCGGCCCGGGCGCTCGGGCTGGGCATGCCGCTGGCATTTTTCGGCATCGCGCTGCTCACCCACTGGCTGGTCGGCTTCGACTGGACCACCTCCTTCCTCGTCGGCGCGGTGCTCTCCCCCACCGACCCGGTCTTCGCCTCCGCCATCGTCGGGCACCGCCGGGTGCCGTCCCGGCTCCGGCAGCTCCTCAACGTGGAAAGCGGCATAAACGACGGGCTGGCGCTGCCGTTCGTACTGATCTTCCTGGCCGCCGCCGCACCCAGCGGACACAGCGAGCACGCCTCGGCCGGCAGCATCGCCCTGGAGCTGGTGCTCGGGCTGGCCTTCGGCATCGCGGCCCCGCTGCTCGTCAACGGGCTGCTGCGGTTCCGGCTGCTGGGCGCCGAACCGAAGCTGCAACCGCTGGGGCCGCTGGCCATCGGCGTGATCCTGTACGCCGTGTGCGCACTGACCCACGCCAACTCCTACCTGGCCGCCTTCAGCGCGGGCTCGGTGCTTGCGGCCGTCTCCCCCGAGGCCAAGCAGGCGTTCGAACCGCTGGGTGACTCGCTGGCCGAACTGGCCAAGTTCGCCGCGCTGCTGATCTTCGGAGCGCTGCTGACCGGGGAGCTGTTCGGGGACCTGTCGTTCGGCGGGTACGTGGTCGCCGTGCTGGCGATCGTCCTGATCCGCCCGGCCTCGCTGCTGCTGTCGCTGCTCGGTACGTCCTTCGACCGGCGGGAGAAGCTGACCGCGGCCTGGTTCGGCCCCAAGGGCTTCGCCTCGGTGGTCTACGGACTGCTGGTGCTCCAGGCCGGCATTCCGCACGGCGAGGAGGCGTTCACCCTCATCGCGGTCACCATCGCCTTCTCGATCATCGCCCACAGCAGCTCGGACGTGCCCATCGCCCGGCTGTTCGACGTCGAGGAACTCGTGGGCATCCCGGACGACAACCGAGGCCCCCGGTGGCCCTTCGGCACCGGGGCTCGGAAGACCGGGAAGCCGGCGGACGGACCGGACGGCGCGGAATCCGGCGGGGAGCCGGACCGCGCGGACTCCGGGCAGGACGGCGGCCACGGCGCCGAGCGGACCGGCACGCAGCAGTAGCGGGCGGGGTCCGGCACACGGCGGCCGGTACACAGCGATGGCACACGGCGGCGCGCACCGGGCACCGGGGGCACCGCCGCCGACTCCGGGCTGCGGCCTCCGGGCCTCTGGGCGCGGACCAGGTCCCCGGGCGGGGCGCATGCGGAGTCGCCGGAGGCCGCGAAAAACACTGCGTTCCCGGCCTCCCTGCGGGGAGACGGGAACGCAGTGCTGACGGGCAGGCAGAGCCGGTCTCTGCCAGGGGTACTCGGGTCAGTCGTTCTGCATCGGGCCGAAGACGAAGATGACCGAGTCGCTGATGATCTTGTCGTCGTCGGAGATGGAGACCTTCTTGATCTCCTTGCTGACCGACTCGTGCACCCAGTTGTACTGGTGGCCCTTCGGCCAGGCGGCGGCCGAACCGGCGCCGGCGCCGGCCAGGCCCAGGACGGCGAAGCCGACGGCGACGGAACGCGCGAGCGTGCGCATACGCATGTGAACCTCCGAGGGTTGGTTGGACGAAACCCCACAATGCGGGCCGAAGTGTCACTTTTTGGTACAACACGACAACGCGGGACGGAATGAACCCGGACGGCGCACCCCGCTTCATTCGAACTAATATTCGGGACGTGAGTGAGTGGCGTGACCGGGCGGGCCCGTGGGCACGGGCCCGGATGCCGGACGGACAGGAGCTGGACGTGATCGTCACCGGCCGCTCCCGCACGCCCGACGGCCACTGGTGGTACGAGTGCGAGGCGATCCTGCCGAGCCGCCACCAGCACCCCGACGGGCACGCCGAGCCCAAGAGCGCACCGACCGCGATCAGCGTCGCGGCCGAGGACATCGCCCCGATCCCCGGCGAGAGCTACGCCGCGGTGCCGACGACCGGTGCCGTCGCGGGCCGCCAGTGGCTGGCCGTGCGCGTGCGCGGTACCGGCGACGCGGAGCCCTGGTGGTGCGTGCACCGCCGGGACTGCTGGCAGGCCCGCGACGGCTGGCTCACCCGGCGCGTCACCGCCCGGGAGGCGGTGGAGTTGCTGGCCCGCACCGCGGAGGCGCGGGTGTGCGACATCTGCCGCCCGGACCGCGTGCTGGACCGGCTCGGCCGCTGACCGGCACCGGGCCGGGCGGACCGGAGCGGACCGCGGGCGCGGACCGCACACCCGGGCGGCCCCTCCCCGTCCGGAACCCTGCCCCGCCCTCAGCCGAGGCGTACCCCGTGGTCGGCGAGGTAGCGCACGGGGTCGACGTCCGAACCGTAGCCGCGCTGCTCGCGCACCTCGAAGTGCAGATGCGGACCGGTGGAGTGGCCCGTGTTGCCCGAGCGGCCGAGCCAGGTGCCGGCGCGCACCGCGGCTCCTTCCCGGACGAAGACCTCCGAGAGGTGCGCGAAGAGGAGATACTTGCCGTCCTCCATCCGCACGGTCACCGCCTTCCCGTAGTCACCGGCCCACCCGGCGGCCACGACCGTCCCCGGACCGACGGACCGCACGGGAGTGCCCACCCGGACCGCCAGATCGACCCCGGTGTGGTAGCCCGCCGCCCAGCCGCCCTTGACCCCGTACGCCTGTGAGATCCGCACCGGGAACTCGGTCACGGGCGAGACCCATCCGCTCTCCGCCGTCGGCGGCGGGTCCGCGGGTGCGGACCGTCCGGCCGGGTCGGACTCCGCACGCGGAGCACCGGCGTCCCCGGGGGCGCCGGGGGCGCCAGGAGATCCGGGGGCACCCGGAGGTCCGGAGGCCCCAGGGGGTCCGGTGGCCTCGGGAGTTCCGGAGGGCCCGGCTGCGGGCCCGGACGGCCGGGCGACGCCGTCGTCGGCCTCCGCGCCGGGCCCGCGGTGAGCACCGGGCCCGCGCTCAGGCGCCGTCCCGCGTTCCCTGCCGGAGCCGGCGTCCGCGCCGGGAGCGCCCGGGGAACCCGGGAGGCCGGGGAGGCCGGGGGGTGCGACAAGGCGGGGTGCGCCGGTCCGCCGGCCGTCGGCCCGCGGCTCCGCACCGCCCGGGGCGGGCAGGCCGGAGGCCTGTGACGCTGCGGGCGCGGTGGGCGGAGCCTTGGGGCCGGACCGCTTGGGGGCGGGGCTGTGCGACGACGTGGCGGTGAGGGCGAGGAAGGGTGCGGGCAGGGCGAGGAGGGTGACGGCTGCCAGGGTGCAGCCGACCAGGGGACGGCTGCGGCGCCGAGGCGCCGCGGTCGTCCGGGTGTTGCCGGTCCCGGTGCGAGCCATGTCTGCGATGCAACGGCCCCCGGGGGTCCGGCGCACCCGGAGCGCCGCCTATGGGGTGACGTGAGCTTCCGTCAGGAGGAGGCGCGGGTCACCAGTTCGGTGGGCAGCACGCGGTGCAGGCTGTCGGGTCCCTCCCCGGCCGGTCGCGCACCGGGGTCCGCGCCGGAGGTGCCCGGTGTCCACTTGCCCAGCAGCTCCAGCAGCACCCGGGCCATCTCCCCGCCCATGGCGCCGATCGGCTGGCGGACGGTGGTCAGCGGCGGGTCCGTGTGGCGGGCGACGAGCGAGTCGTCGAACCCGACCAGCGCGACGTCGTCGGGCACCGACCGGCCCGCGGCCCGCAGTGCGCGGCGCGCGCCCGCGGCCATCACGTCCGAGGCGCAGAAGACGGCGTCGAGCCCCGGGGCGCGTTCCAGTAGCTGCCGCATCGCCAGTTCCCCGCCCTCCTCGGTGAAGTCGCCGCAGGCCAGCAGGGACTCGTCCAGCGGGCGGCCCGCCGCGCGCAGCGCCTCCCGGTAGCCGTCGGTGCGGCAGCGGGCCGCGTACACGTCGCCGGGCCCGGTGACCGTGGCGATCGTGCCGCGCCCCCGCGCCAGCAGGTGGGCGACGGCGGAGCGGGCACCGCCGGTGTTGTCGCAGTCGACGTACGGCACGGGTTCGGCGGCCTGCCGCCGGCCGCCCAGCACGGCGGGGATCTCGGACCGGGCCAGCAGGTCGGGCAGCGTGTGGTCGGCGTGCACGGAGACCAGCAGCACCCCGTCGATGTGGTGGGAGGCGGCGTACTGCGCGAAGCGGTCCCGCTCCTTCGGGCCGTGCAGCAGGGTGAGCAGCAGCTGCATGTCCGCGCGGGCGAGTTCGGCGCTGATGCCGCGCACGACGGCCGGGAAGTAGGGCTCGGTGAAGAACCGGGACTCCGGTTCGGGCACCACCAGCGCGACGGTGTCCGCGCTGCCCGCCGCGAGGGCGCGGGCCACCCGGTCGGGTACGTAGCCCAGTTCGGCGACGGCGTCCTCGACCGCGGCGCGGGTGCGGTCGCTGACCCGGGCGGAGCCGTTCACGACCCGGGAGACGGTGCCGCGGCCCACTCCGGCACGGCGGGCGACCTCCTCCAGGGTCGGCCCGGACCGTGCGGTCCTGCGGGCCCGTCCGCCGCGTACTGCTGCCATGGTGCCCTCCCCCTGCCGCGGGCCCCGGCCCCGCGGGACCCGGGCGAGGAGAACATTCAACTACAACCGCCCCCGGCAGCAGGAGGGGTGCGGGCCGGGGGACAGCGGAAGGACGGGACGCGACAGCGGTGTGGGGGGGGTGCCGTCGCGCCCCGTCCGGTGGGGGGTGGCCGTGGGGGGTGGCCGTGGGGGGGGTGTGGGGGTCCGGGTCAGCCGGCGAACGCCTTGCTGAAGTCGTCGGGGCTCTGCTCGATGCTGGAACAGGTCGGATCGGCCTGGTCCTTGGGGCCGCCGGGGCACGGCTTGTCCCGGGTACCGGACCACATGGAGAGCCGGCCCATCCCGTGCTCGTCGGCGAACGCGCGGAGCTGTGCGGCGTCCTCGGGCGTGAAGACCTCCACGTTGACGTCGTTGACGCCGATCATCGGGGTGACGGCCAGCGCCTTCCAGGCGGCCTCGTCATCCAGCCCGAGCGCGGCGGCGACCTGCTCGTGGGCCGCGGTGGCCGCCTGGGTGGCGTATTCGCCCATGTCGCCGTCGTAGGAGGAGCCGTAGTCCATCGCCATGATGTTGACCGCCGACACCCGCACACCGTTGGCCTCGGCGTTCTCCAGCAGTTCCACGCCGGGTGCGGTGAGTCCCCCGGGCATCACCGGCAGGGTGTAGGAGACGTCCAGGTCCTGGTGGCTCTTCTGGAGCGCGGCGACAGCCTCGGCGCGGCGCTCGGTGGCCCGGGTGTCGGGCAGGGCCGCGCCCTCGATGTCCAGGTCGATCTTCGTGAGGTCGAAGGTGTCGATGACCTTGCCGTACGCCGCGGCGAGCTCGTCCGCCGAGTCGCAGGCCGTGCCCAGTTCGGTCCCGTTGGCGCCGCCGAACGAGACGCGCACGTCGCCGCCCTCGGCCCGCAGATCGGGGATCTGCCGGGCGACGGGGTCGTCCTCGAGCTCCTGGCCGCCGCCCCACTTCGGGACGCAGCCGCCGCCGCTGGTGACGAAGGCGAGGTTGTACTCCTGCACGCCGGTACGCGCGGCACTCGCCACGAGGTCGTAGGAGGGCTGCAGCGAGGTGTCGACGTACGGCGCGAACGGCGTGCCGGACGCGTCGGCCGCCGCCTCCTCGCCTGCCGTCGCGTTGCCCGCGAGCAGGAGGCCGCCGCCCGCCACGAGCGCCGCGGCGGCGGCGCTCATGGCCGTCCTGGCGGCGCGGCTGGTGCGGCGGCGGTGGCCTGCGGTGTTCGTCATCGTGTTGCTGCCTCGTTCCGTGGGGGGAATCCGCTGGATGGAGCGAGCAGCACGTTACTGACGTCGAATCGGGCAAATGCCGCCTTGCAGACATCGGTCGGAGTCCTTAGGGCGCTCTTAAGGCAGCGGAAAGGGCCGCGTTAAGGGGCGCCCCCCGGTGGCGGGAGGCCTGCGGCACGGGCCCCGGTCCCGCCGGTTGCTCCATTCGCCGCACGGTTCCACCACTCCGTGGAGTGACGGTGGGGCGCTGGTCGGAAAGTCACAACGCCTGGCCCGTCTCGCTGTGCCTGGATAGTGCGCAAGTTGTCTGTCTCCTGGAGGAAGAACACCATGCTTCGTCACGTGACCACTGCCGCCTGCGCCGCCGCCCTCGTCCTGGGCGGGGCCTCCGCCGCGGCCGCCGACGCCGGTGCCCAGGGCGGCGCCGCCAACTCGCCGGGTGTGCTCAGCGGCAACGTCGTCCAGGTTCCGGTCCACATCCCCGTCCAGGTGTGTGGCAACTCCGTCAACGTCATCGGGCTGCTGAACCCGGCCCTGGGCAACAAGTGCATCGCTAAGTAGGCGACGGCGGACGCACAGCGCCGCCGGGTCCGGACCCCACGCGTCCCGGACCCGGCGGCGTTCGCCGTCTGCGCCCTCCGGGCGACCGGGTCAGACCAGGCCCAGACCCGGGTCACCGGTGTAGGCACGGGCGACGGCGAGGGAGTCCTCGTAGATGCGGAACGAGGTGATCAGTCCCTCCGCGGTCGTGAACCGGACGACGAGCTCGTCCTCCAGCACCTCTTCCGAGGGATGGAACCGGAAGGTGAAGCGGCCGTTGACGAAAACCGCGCCGGCGGACGCGTGGCTGTGCAGCACGTCGAACGCCAGCGGCTCGACGGCCTCGAACAGCGGGGCGTAGTACCCGTACCGCAGCGTCTCCCGCCCGCGGTGCGTTCCCACCCAGGGCACGATCTGTGCGTCACCCGGAATGATCCAGACGGCCTCCTGGGCCACCAGCCCGAGCAGCCGGTCCACGTCGCGGTCGGCGAAGGCGGCCAGGTAGGCGTTGACAGCGGGGTCCTCGGTGGGCCCTTCGGCGAGTGCGTCACTGCTCATGGAGTCCAGCTCTCCTTCCGGCGGATGCGGTGCGGCCTCCACCCTCCCCCCGTCCGCGCGCTCCGCCTCGGCGGCGCACAGGAGCCGGGCACTCCACCACCCGCGCACCGCAACCGGGCGCGCGGCGCGCCTCGCGCACGCGTGGTTCGGCCTCCGCGTACGCGTCCGCGCGCGCGGCACCCGCGGGCGGCGGCTCCGGCGCACGCCCGGCTCAGCGGTAGGCCGGGCGCCGGAGCCGACGGCGCACCCGGCGGCTCGCCCGGGACCGCGGGCCGGCGCCCTCGCGCAACGCGAGCCACATCCGCACCTCGGTGCCGCCGAGCACCGAGCGGCCCAGCCGTACGTCGCCGCCGGTGGACTCCGCGACACGGCGCACGATGTCCAGTCCGAGCCCCGTCGAGCCCGGGCCGCCGTCGCCGTGGCCGCGGCGCAGCGCCGCCTCCGGGTCGGGGATGCCGGGACCGGCGTCGGAGACCAGCACGATGACGGCCTCGCTGCCGGGGCCGCCGCTGTGCAGATCGACGGAGAAGGCGGTCCCCTCCGCGGTGTGCCGGAAGACGTTGCCCAGCAGCGCGTCCACGGCCGCGGCGAGTTCGGCGCGGGCCACCGGCACCCGCACCGGGCGCTCGGCCCCCGCGACGCGTGCCTCGCGCCCCTCGTCCTCGGCCAGCGCAGACCAGAAGGCCATCCGCTCGCGGATCACCTCGGCCGCGTCCGAGGCGACCGCGTGCGGCGTGCCCGGCGACTGGGCGCGCTGCTCGCGGGCCGCCCCGATGATCCGGTCGACCTCCGCCTCCAACTGCGCGACGGCGGCCCGCGTCTGGTCGGCGGTGTCGCCCTCGCCGAGCGAGGCGGCGTTGAGCCGCAGCACGGTCAGCGGAGTGCGCAGCCGGTGGGAGAGGTCGGCGGCCAACTCGCGCTCGTTGGCGAGCAGCTGGACGACCTGGTCGGCCATGGAGTTGAAGGCCGCTGCGGCCGAACGCAGTTCGGTCGGCCCCTCCTCGGGCACCCGCACGTCCAGAGCGCCTTCACCCAGGTCGTGCGCGGCTCCGGCGAGCCGCTCGGCGGGCCGCACCATCCGGGTGCCGAGCCGGTCGGCGACCACGACCGAACCGAGCACCAGGGCGATGCCGACCCCGGCGAGCATCATCCAGGAGGTGGCCACGCCCCGGGTGACCTCGTCATCGGGGACGAACACCTCGACGACCGCGACCTCCCCGCCCGCCACCGCGATGGGGCGCAGCAGCGCGTACCCGCCCTCGACCTCGACGGTGGAGGCGCGGCCGAGCCGCCGCGCGGCGGCCAGCCGGTCCCGCGGCGCACGGCTTCGCCCGACGCGCAGTTCCTCCCGGCCGGCCGAGGAGGTGCCGCCCGCGGCGTCGGACCCGGCGGTCCCGGCCGGTACGTGCACCGCGATCCGGCCCTCGCCACCCGCCTGGGTGATGGCGACGGCGCGCTGGAGCGCACGGCGGTCGCGGGTGAGGGCCAGCACCGGACCGACCGCCGACGCCTGCCGCTCGGCGCCCGCGAAGGCCCGGTCGCGGGCGGTCTCCTCGACCACCAGCGCCAGCGGCACCGCGAAGGCCACCACCACCATCACCGTCACGGCGAGGCAGACCTTCACCAACGCCCATCTCACGCGGGCCCGCCGCTCACCCGGGTCCGTCCCCGCCCTGCGGCGGTTCCAGCTTGACGCCGACACCGCGCAGTGTGTGCAGATAGCGCGGCCGGGCGGCCGTCTCCCCCAACTTCCGCCGCAGCCAGGAGAGATGCACGTCGATCGTCTGGTCGTCCCCGTAGGACTGCTGCCACACCTCGGCCAGCAGCTCCTTGCGCGGGACGACGACTCCGGGCCGCCCGGCCAGGAACGCGAGCAGGTCGAACTCCCGGCGGGTGAGGGCGAGTACAGCACCGTCCAACTGGGCCATCCTGCGCAGCGGATCGACCACGAGCCCGCCCACCCGCAGCACGCCGTCCCCGGCGCTCTCCCCGCTGCCGCCGAACTCCCCGGCGCGGGTGCGGCGCAGCACGGCCGCCATCCGGGCCGAGAGGTGGGCCACCGAGAACGGCTTGACCAAGTAGTCGTCCGCGCCCGCGTGCAGCAGCCGGACGATCTCGGCCTCGTCGTCCCGCGCGGTGGCGATGATCACGGGCACGTCCGTGATGCCGCGCAGCATCTTCAGGGCCTCCGCGCCGTCCAGATCCGGCAGTCCGAGATCGAGGACGACCACGTCGAAACCGACCTGCGCCACCTCGCGCAGGGCCTCCAGCGCCGTCCCCACGCTGCGGACCGCGTGCGCGGCCTCGGTGAGGTGCCGGATGAGGGCGGAGCGCACGAACTGGTCGTCCTCGACCACGAGCACACTTGCCATGGGCGGAACCGTACGACATTCCGACTGGCTCTACCCTGACGGGGATGCAGCGCCTGAGTCGACGTACCGGACCGCGCTGGCTGCCCGTCGGGGCCTGGCTCCTGACCACCGGCGCCGCCACCGCGCTCTCCTGGTTCGGTGTCCACGCGGTGCTGGGCGACAGCGCCTACGACAGTCCCGGGGCGCTGCCCGTCTCCGACGGGCCCGCCGACCGCGCCTCGCCCCGGGCCTCCTCCACCCACCGGCCCGAACCGCGCCCCTCGTCCGCGTCGCCCACACCCTCCGAGTCCCCCACCCCGAAGAAGCCGAGCACCCCCGCCCCCTCCCGCCCGGACGAGGACCGGCGCAGCCCGAGCGGACGCCCCACCGGCCAGGTCAGAGGCGTGACCGTACGCGGCGGCAGAGCCGTCTTCGACCTCAGCGGCGGCACCGGGACGCTGGTGTCAGCGACGCCGGATCCCGGCTGGCAGATGAAGGTCTGGCACGCGCCCGGCTACATCCGGGTGACGTTCACCGACGGCGCCTCGTCCTCCTCGGTCTTCTGCCGCTGGGACGACGCGGCGCCCCGCGTGGAGACCTTCGCCGGCTGACCACCCGCGGGAGCGGCGAATCCCGCGGGCCGCCCCGGGGCCGGGAATACCGGAATTCGGAATTTCGCTTTTCGGGTGCGTCCGAGGGGTCACCTTCGGGGAGTCCGCGTCTTCCGGCTTCCGGCTTCCGGCTTCCGGCTTACGGCTTCCGGCTTCCGGCTTCCGGCTTCCGGCTTCCGGCTTCCGGCTATTCGAAAGTGCCCTCCGGCGGTGGCGGGGACGCCGTGGCCGTCGCGTCCGTCACCACCGCGGCGCCGGCCGTGAACGCGTCCAGGGAGCGCCCGGACTCCACCCGGCCGGGGTGCGGGTCACCCGCCGTGCGCCGGGTCAGCTCGGCGACGGGCAGCTCGTCCGCGGCGGCCAGCAACACCCCGTTGCCGAACCTGCGGCCACGCAGCACCGCGGGGTCGGCGAGCAGGCAGCGCTGCGGGAAGACCGCGGCCGCCGTGGCGATCTGGGCCCGCAGATGGCGCAGCGGCGCACCGTCCACGATGTTCGCCGCGTACCACCCGGCGGGACGCAGCACCCGCCGCACCTCGTGCAGGAATTCCACGCTGGTGAGGTGCGCGGGGGTGCGGGCGCCGCCGAAGACGTCGGCGATGACGAGATCCGCCCACGCCTCGGGCAGCTTCCGCAGGGCGGCGCGCGCGTCGCCGCTCCGCACCCTGACGCGTCGGCCCTGCTCCAGCGGGAGGTGCTCGCGCACCAGCCGGGTCAGCGCCTCGTCCGCCTCCACCGCCTGCTGGGTGGAGCGCGGCCGGGTGGCGGCGACGTACCGCGCCAGCGTGAGCGCTCCGCCTCCCAGGTGCAGGACCTGGACCGGGCGGCCGGGCGGCGCGAGGAGGTCCACCACGTGCCCGAGCCTCCGCTGGTACTCGAAGCCGAGGTGGGTGGGGTCGTCGAGGTCGACGTACGACTGCGGGGCCCCGTCCAGCAGCAGGGACCAGGCGTGCGGCCGGTCGGGGTCGGGTACCAGCGCCGCCGCGCCGCCGTCCACCCGCGCGCGGACGATGTCGCCGCCCCGCTCCCTGCCCCGCGGTTCGGAGCGCTGTCCGGCACGCCCCTTGCCGCTCGCCCTGCCGCGCTCGTCGGCGCGCCGCCGTGCCGTACCCCGTGCCATGCGGCCATTGTCCGACACTCCTCCCGGGTAACCCACACGAGCGTTTTCCCGATGGTGCCGCGCGCCTGTCCGGGATCGTTGCCCCTCGTCCCGTAGGGTGCGGCGGCCCGACTCCGGTCGGATAACTACAATACGAAAAGTGCGGAATTCTTGCTTTCGCCTTTGACTGTCCTTGATTCTCTCTTTTGTCGCTTCGAAATCGAGCGATCGGCTCTGTCGGCCGTGCGACTGAGAAAAGAGGAAAGGAATGAAAGTTCGGAATTTCCTGGCTTCGCTGGGCATGAGCGCGGTACTCGCGCTCGGAATCGGCGGCGCGGTGGCCCCCGCCGCGGCGGCCGCGGCACCCGGCGCTCCTGCGGCCAGTGCTCCGGCACCCGGGGTGGCGGCGAACGCGGACTACGCGAGCAAGGATCTCAAGACCGGCGGGACCCGGACCGGCAAGGCGTCACCGGCCGGCCGGTTCGGACAGGCCCTGCCTCCGGCGCGGGCCTCCCTGCGCTGCTGGAGCCCCTACCTCTCCGGGCGGGTCTTCGCGATCTCCTGCTCCGGGTCGGCGTACCGGGTCTTCGTCGACTGCTCGAACCGGGTCCGCTACGCCACACCCGTCCTGTCGGGCAGCAAGCGCGTGACACTGGTCTGCCCGGCCGGCACCCGGGCCCTGCGCGGCGGCGCCTACGGGCGCTGATCCCGCGGAGCACAGTGGGCTGCCGAGCGTTCCGGGGCGGGGCGCCGGCAGCCCTTCGACGCGCCGCTACCCGCGCCCGGCGGCGGCGATGGTGCGGGCCGCCTCGCCGAGGGCGGCGCGGAGTTCGGCGGGCTCGGTGGCGTGCGCGTAGGCGCCTTCCGGGGGCACCAGCCAGCCGGTGCCGGCCACCGGGGGCTCGACCGACGCGCCGCGCGCCCCGGACCCGTACCCCTCGGCCGTCGGCACGGCGGTCTGGGTGCAGGCGCTGCCCGGCAGGTCCCAGCAGTCCGCGGTGCCGGGCGGGACGAGGAAGCCGAGGGTGTCCCCGGCGCGGTCGTGCAAGACCGGACCGACGCCGTCGCGGAGCCTGAGGATGTCCACGGCCTCGAGCCCGTGCCGGGCGGGCACGGTCACCAGGTCGCAGGGGCCGGGAACGCACCGGGCCGCCCGCGCGTCACTGCCTACGCCAGTGTCCAACAACTCAGACGCCTCCTCGCGGTCGTTGTGCCACGTTCAACGGCTGTCCTTGTCAACGGCTACGGCGGCGAACCAGCGCATTGGATGGCACTTCATGGCAGAAGCAGGGTGAGATATCCCGTTTGTAGCCAAACACTGGGTGCCCGCACCGTCACAGCCGGTACGTTTCAGCCATGGCGTCGCCACCCTCAACGTCACCAGCACCGCAGCATCGCCCCAACACCGCTTTCCGGGCGCTGAGGGGGCATCTCTCCCCGGGGGAGTTCGCGGCGGCCGTACGCCGCTCGGCCCGCGAGATCGGCGAACAGGTCTCCTGCGACGCGCGCTACATCGGGCGCGTGGAGTCCGGGGAGATCAGATGCCCCAACTACGCCTACGAGCGGGTGTTCCTGCACATGTTTCCGGGCTGTTCGCTGACGGACATGGGCTTCGCACCCCGCGAGGCGGTGCGCGGTCGCGCAGCGCGCACTCACAGGGCGCACACGAGTGAGCGTGCGCCCCTGCAATCCACCACGCGCCGCAACGATTCCACCCACTCGCCACACCCCCCACTCACCATCCGTTCCGACAGCCCTGGTTTCACCGCATTCCTCAACTGTCCCGAGTACGACGAGGAGAGCGACGTGCTACGTCGCGCTTTCATGACCGGCGGTCCAGCCGCCGTTGCCGCCACCTCCCTGAGCGGTACCGCGCCCAGCGCCCGAGCCGCCCACCCCACGCCCCCGGCGAGCCCCGCGCACGCGCACGTGGGGGACGCCGAGGCCGGTGCCGTCGAGGACGCCGTGCGCCGGATCCGGCTGCTCGACGACCGGCACGGCGGCACCCGGCTCTACCGCCGGGCGATCGGCTCGCTACAGGCCGCGTACGGCATGCTGGACGCGGGCACCCACCGCCAGTCGATCACCGACAGGCTGCACGCCGGGGCGGGCGAACTGGCCATCTCCGTGGGCTGGCTGGCCCACGACTCCGGCCGCTACGGCGACGCCCGCTCGCACTACGGGGAGGCGCTGGCCACCGCACGGGTCGCCCAGGATCCGGCGCTGGAGGCGCACGCATTCTGCAACACCGCCTTCCTCGCCCGGGACGCGTGCCGCCCCCGGGAAGCCGTACGGGCGGCACAGGCCGGCCGGCAGGCCGCCGAGAGCCTCGGCTCGCACCACCTGCTGTCGCTGCTCGCGCTGCGCGAGGCCGGGGGCTGGTCCGGCCTGGGCGACCGTGCGGGCTGCCAACAGGCACTGGCCCGGGCCCGCCGGCTGTTCGCCAAAGGCACCTGCGAGAACGACCCCGAATGGATGACCTTCTTCGGAGAGGCGGAGTTGGAGGGACTGGAGGCGCAGTGCTGGTCGGCGCTGGGCATGTGGGACCGCGCCGCGGAGCACGCCGCCCGGGCCGTACAGCTCCAGGACCCGCACTTCACGCGCAACCGCGCACTGTTCACCGCCGAACTCGCGGGCGATCTGGCCGCGCTGGGCCAGGCCGAGGAGGCGGCGGCCGCCGGATCCCAGGTGCTGGACTTCCTCGGTCGCGTCCAGTCCACCCGGATCAGCGCCATGCTGGAGGCGGCGGCCGAACGGCTCACCGCCTTCCGCGGGGAGCCCGCGGTGGCCGCCTTCCTCGACCGCCGGGCGGCGACGGTCTGACGGCCCGCACCCGAGCGGTGCGCGGCGCCGCCGGTGGCCCGCGCCGCCTGGAACCACCCGGAACCGCAGGCAGCCACCACCGCGCGCCGGCCGCGGCGCACCGCCGCTCCCCCGCCCGCAGCACGCCCGGCGCGCTCGGGGCGGGCGCGGGAGCCGAGGGGACGGCGGGCGCGGCGCGCCGGTCGGCCCGGCAGCGGGCCGGTCAGTCCAGGTGCCCGGTGTCGTTCCAGCGCTCGACGGCGGGATCGCCGTAGGCCCAGCCGAGGATCGAGAGCGAGGCGGGGTCCAGCTTGAGGCGGGCCGCGAACGACGGGTCGTAGCCCAGCCAACGGGCCCCCAGCACGCGCAGGATGTGGCCGTGCGCGAAGACCAGCACGTCGCGGTCGGCCGAGCGTGCCCAGCGCACCACCTCGTCGGCGCGCGCTGCGACCTCGGCCAGCGTCTCGCCGCCGGTCACGCCGTCCCGCCAGATGAACCAGTCGTCCCCGGCACGCTCCCGGATCTGCGGCGGGGTGAGCCCCTCGTAGTCGCCGTAGTCCCACTCCATCAGCGCGTCCCACGGCTGCGCCTGCGGGAAGCCCGCCAGCTCGCAGGTCTCACTGGCGCGGACCAGCGGGCTGGTGCGCACCTCGGCGCCGGGCAGCCCGTTCCAGGGCGCCCGGTGCAGCCGCTCGCCCAGCAGCTTCGCCATCCGGCGCCCCTCGTCCAGCAGCGGTACGTCCGTGCGGCCGGTGTGCTGCCCGGTCACCGACCATGCGGTCTGACCGTGCCGGACGAGGAGGATGCGCGCTGCCATAGAGACCTCTCGGACGTGCTTCTCGGTGCTCCGGTCTGTCCGGAAACCACCCCTCCATCTTCACTCAGCCCGCGCGGAAACGACCGGGCGGGGGCATGTTGTCAGCGCAGGATGCGAGACTTCGCCGGGTACCGCACCCTCCCCCGAGGCCACGCCGATGACTCGCTCCTCGCCACCGAAGCAGACCCCGCCGCAGGGCGCCGAACCGACGGGCCGGCAGGCCACGCCGCAGCGGCTCGCCGAGCTGCGCGGCGGGCCCGACGTGCCGCAGCGCCCGCTGGACGCGCGGGCACTGTCCGCGCTCGCCGCCAACCCCGGCTGCCGGCGCCGTGCACTGCTGGACGGCGCGGGTGTGGACAAGAGTGCGGTGGCCCAGGCCCTCGGCGCGCCCGCGCCGTTCGGGCAGTCGCAGTTCGCGCTGATCCGGGGCAACGTGTTCGAGGCGCGGGTGAAGGCGGACGGCGGCCAGGTTCTGCTCGAACTGTTGTGCAGCCACACCGGTGCGGACCGACCGGATCCGGCCGAGATCACCGTGCCGGAACTGGGCGCCGACGGCCCGGCCTCCCGCGCCTTCCGTACCCGCGAGGCGCTCTCCGCGGCGGAGGACGGGATCTGGACGCTGCTGGACCACCCGCTGCTCTCGCTCCAGGTGGCGGGCTCCACCGCCTATCTGGAACCGGACGCGCTGGCCGTCCACCCGGACGGCACGGTGTCGGTCATCGAGATCAAGTCCTTCCCGATCCTGGACGGAGCGGCCGATCCGGTGAAGGCGGGCGCCGCGGCCCGGCAGGCGGCGGTCTACGCACTCGCGCTGGAGGACCTGCGCCCGGTGCGTGAACAGGCGCTGCTGGTGTGCCCGAAGGACTTCTCCAACCTGCCCACCGGCGGCCTGCTGCCGCTGCGCAAGCAGATCGCCGCCACCCGGCGCCAGCTGAGGCGGCTGACCGGGCTGGAGGAGATCGCCGCCGAACTGCCCGCCGGCGCCCACTTCGCGCCGGCCCAGGAGCCCGGCGCGCTGGCGGCGGCCGTCGAGGCGGTGCCCGCCGCGTACGCACCCGAGTGCCTGTCCACCTGCGAGCTGGCGTTCCACTGCCGCGAGCGGGCCCGCCGGGGCGGCGAAGTGGTCGCGCTGGGCCGCTCGGTGCGGGGCGAGCTGGGCGGTCTGGAGACGGTGGCGGAGGTGCTCGGGGCGGCCTCCGGCGACCCGGCGGATTCCGCACCCGATCCGGCGGCGGCGCTGCTGCGCAGAGCGGCGGCGCTGCGGGCCGAGGCGCTGTCCGCCGCGCAGTCGGCGGGCACGTCCGAGGCGTGCGGCGGCGATGCGGCGGCTGCCGACCCCGGCGGGCGGGTACCCGCGCCCGCCGCACCGCGGACGGAGGCGCGCTGATGTCGCTGCTGAGCGCGCTGGCGCGGATGGAGGCCGCCGCGAGCGGCCGCGCGCGGCCGGTGGCGACCGTACGCCACCGGCATCTGGCCGAACGGCCCCTCGTGCTCGTCCCGTTGACGACCGCGGGAGAGAACGGCGCGCCGCTGGGGGTGATGCTGGGCACCGAGCGGGCGGCGCCCGAGGTGTTCACCGTGGCGCAGCCGCGCGACCGCGATCTGCGGTTCGCCTTCCTGGGGCGGCTGGCGGAGGCGATGCTGCCGCATCTGGAGTCCTGCCAGGACGAGGTGGAGCTGGTCGAGCGCAAGGAAGCCGACCCGGAGACCGGAAAGCGGGTCACCGTCGAGGCGGAGCTGTGCGCCGACGCGCCGCAGATGCTGGTGCCCACCGGCCCCGGCGTGGACTTCATGCGGCTGCTGGGGCGCTCGATGCGGTTCCGGCGCACCGCCGAGGAGGATCCGGAGGCCGAGCATCCGGCGCCGCCCCGGGTGCCGCTGCTGGGCCGCTGGCTGACGCACTACGGCGAGCGCGCCCGGGTGCCGGGATCCTCGCTGCTGCTGCCGATGACGGGGCTGCTGTCCCGGCACTGGGCCACCGGGCAGAGCCAGCTGGAGGACCAGCACCTGGGCGCGCTGCTGGCCTGGCTGGCGCCGCCGGACGGGCTCGGCGGGGCCGAGGCGGCGCTCCGGGCCGAGCTGGGCCGGGACGGGCGCGGGCAGCTCCTGGTGCCGCCCGCCGGGCCCGCGACCGACCCGGCGTTCGACAACGAGCTGCTGGCCCCGGCGCTCGCCCGGCACGACCGCGGGGTGCCCGGCGCCGCCCAGGAGGTGCACGACCTGGTCGCGGGGCAGCTCCGCCCCACCTGGGAGGCCATGTGGCAGGGCGTCGACCTGCTGCGGACGCTGCCCGACGCCGCGCATCTGCCCGACAGATGGCGCCGCGACCGGCAGTCCTACACCCACCACCGGGACCGGCTGCGGGCCGGCGAGCCGCCGCAGCCGCGCCGGGACGACGCGGTGACGGCCGCCCGCAAGCTCGCCATGCGCGAGCAGCGGCAGGCGGAGCTGGACGCGCAGGAGGCGCTGGACGACCCGCTGGTGATGGCCGTGCGGCGGCTGGCGGGCGAGGCGTTCCAGGCGGAGGTGCTGGAGGTCGAGATGGCGTACTCGGAGGGCAAGCGGCCCACGCCCCGTCCGCTGGTCACGGTGCACACCCAGGACGCGCCGCTGCTGTCCGACGGGGACAAGCTGCACCGCCGGCTGCCCGCCGGCGCTCAGCAGCGGGCCGAGCTGGCGGAGCTGGCGGGGCCCGGGGAGTACGTACTGCGGCTGGTCAGCGGGATGGGCCGGGGCAAGGAGCCGGCGCCGGGCACGGTGCCGGAGAAGGGTGATCTGATGTGCTGGACGGTGTTCGAGCACGCGCCGCGGGGCGGGCCCGGGCTGCCGGAGCCGGAGGAGACGCCCTGGACGCACGGGGGCCCGCCGGGTGACCCGGTCGCGGAGCGGCCCGACCCGGTGACCGCGGAGGACGTGCTGTGACGGCGCTGGTGGAGCGGCCTGGGAGCCCGCGGCGGGCGGGAGGCGCGGACGCGGAGGGCGCGGCCGACCCGGGCCGGGCCGCCGCCGCGGCCACCGAGGCGATCCTGGCCGACACGCTGGGGGGTGCGCACCGGGGGGTGGTGGTGAATTCGCCGCCCGGCGCGGGCAAGTCCACCCTCGTGGTGCGGGCCGCGCGCGAGCTGGCCGCGGCCGGGCATCCGCTGATGGTCGTCGCACAGACCAACGCGCAGGTGGACGACCTGGTGGACCGGCTGGCCACAGCCGATCCGGAGCTGCCGGTGGGGCGGCTGCACAGCAGTGAGCCCCGGCCCTACGACCCGATGCTGGACCGGCACCCCGCGGTGCGGCCCTCCGCGAAGCCCGCGGATCTGGCGGGGCTGGAGGTGGTCGTCTCCACCGCGGCGAAGTGGGCCTGGGTGGCCCCGGAGCAGCCGTGGCGGTACGCGATCGTCGACGAGGCGTACCAGATGCGGTCGGACGCGCTGCTGGCGGTGGCCGGGCTGTTCGAGCGGGCGCTGTTCGTGGGCGATCCGGGGCAGCTCGATCCGTTCAGCCAGGTCGGGGTCGAGCAGTGGGCGGGCCAGGCGCACGACCCCTCCGCCGGTGCGGTCGGCACGCTGCTGGCGCACAACCCCGGGCTGCCGCAGCACCGGCTGCCGGTCTCCTGGCGGCTGCCCGCCTCGGCCGCCGAACTGGTGTCGGACGCGTTCTACCCCTACACGCCGTTCCGCAGCGGGACGGGGCCCGGCGAGCGGCGGCTGGCCTTCGCCGAGCCGGCCGACGGCTCGCCGCTGGACGCGGTGCTGGACGAGGCCGCCGGGGCCGGTTGGGGCCTGCTGGAGCTGCCCGCGGCCCGTACGCCCCGGACGGACCCGGAGGCCGTCGCGGCGGTCGCGCGGCTGGTGCACCGGATGCTGGAGCGGGAGGGCCGCACCCGCGGCGAGAAACACGGCGACGGCGAGCCGGCGTCACCGCTGTCCGCCGACCGGATCGCGGTGGGCACGGCGCACCGGGACCAGGCGGCGGCGGTCCGGGCGGCGCTGGCCGCGCCGGGCGGGGCCGGGGGTGACGCCGCGGCGCGGGTCACCGTCGACACGGCCAACCGGCTCCAGGGGCGGGAGTTCGACGTCACCGTCGTGCTGCATCCGCTGTCCGGGCGGCCGGACGCGACCGACTTCCATCTGGAGACGGGGCGGCTGTGCGTGCTGGCGTCGCGGCACCGGCACGCGTGCGTGGTGGTGTGCCGGGCGGGTGTGGCCACGCTGCTGGACGACCATCCGGCGACCGAGCCGGTACAGCTCGGCACCGCGACGACCGCTCCGGACGGCTGGGAGGCCCACCAGGCGGTGCTGGCGCAGCTGGCCCGGCATCGGGTACGGGAGGAGTGACCGCGCGGTCCGGCGTTCCCGGAGCGGCCGCTTCCGCGGGCCGTGCGGGGGCGGGGGTGCGGAGCGCACAATGGAGAGCGGCCCATCACCTTGGAGGTATGTACATGGCTGAGCCGCACTCGGCTCCGGACCCCTCGCACTCGTCCGGCGGAGGGAGCGGGGGCGGCCCGCTGCACCGCCGACCGGCCCCGCTGCTGTTCGAGCCGGCCGAGGCGGCCCCCGACGACGAGCACTTCTTCGGCCTGGAGTCGCTCACCGACCCCAAGGAGCTGCTGGACCGGGCGACGGAGCTGGTGCACGCGTTCCGTGCGGCCGCCGACCGGGCGCAGGAGTACCAGGCGTCGGCGGCCGCGCAGCTCGCCGACCCCAAGCGCTTCGACAAGCTGCCGGACGAGGCGATCGCGGACCGGGGCGGCTGGAGCGAGGAGTACGCCCGGAAGATGATCCAGTTCGGCCAGGATCTGCTGCGGGACCGGGTGCCGGGCACCCGCCCGCCCGGTCGGCAGTGAGTGTCCCCGGCGGCATGCCGGGGGCTCGCGGGGGGCCGCGGGCAGCCGTCGGGGCCGGGTGCGCGGCGGTGCGACCGGTGTGTGCCTCGGCCGGGCGGCCTCTCCCGCCGGCCGGGCCCCGTCCCGGGCCTCCCCGCCGGGCCCTGTCCCCGGGCGCCGCAGGTCGGGAGGGGGGCGTGCGGAATATCGATTTTCGCTTCACCGGATCGTGGTGCTAAGGTCTACGACGTCAGCAGGCGCCGCTAGCTCAGTTGGTTAGAGCAGCTGACTCTTAATCAGCGGGTCCGGGGTTCGAGTCCCTGGCGGCGCACAGACAGTCGAAGGCCCCTCGCGGAAGCGAGGGGCCTTCGACGTGCGTGCGGTCGGCCCGGGACCGGCACCGGCAGATCCGGGCCGGACACCGTGGCCGTGGATAGCGAGCAGCTCCACTCCCGATAGTTGGACTATCTATCAAGGGTGGGAGAAGGTGCACATGGTCCCCGTGCAGAGCGGAGAAGGGAAACCGATGCGCATTGCGGAGCTGAGCCGACTCAGCGGAGTGCCCGCACCGACGATCAAGTACTACGTACGGGAGTCGCTGCTGGCGCCCGGCGAGCGCACCGGTCGCAACCAGGCGCGGTACGACGAGCAGCACGTGACCAGGCTGCGTCTCATCCGCGCCCTGCTGGAGGTGGGCGGACTCTCGGTCGCCGCCGCCCGCGACGTCGTCGCCGCGCTCGACAGCCCGCAGAGCGGCAGCCGCAAGGTGCTGGGCGCCGCCCGGCAGACCGTCCCGGCCGCCCGGACGGGGCCTGCCCACCCGGAGCCGGGACAGCGCGAGGCCCTCACCGAGATCCGGGCCCTGGTCGAACGCCAGGGCTGGCAGGTCGAGGAGCACGCTCCGGCCCTGGCCGCCGCGGCGCGGGTGCTGGGCGCGCTGCGGACGCTGGGCCAGGACGACTTCGCCGACCAGCTCGACACCTACGCGCGGGCCGCGGACGCCGTGGCCGCCACCGATCTGGAGATCGTGCGGAAGCGCCCGGACGCCGACGCGATGGCCGAGGCGGTGGTCCTGGGCAACATCCTGGGCGACGCGCTGCTGGCCGCGCTGCGCCGGCTCGCCCAGGCACACCGGTCGGCGGAGCTGTGCGACTGACCCGCGGCCCCCGGCGCCCGTGGCGCCGCCGTCCGGCCCCGGGCGGCCCGCTCCCCGTTCACCGACCCCGGACCGCGCGCCGCGCGCGGCGCGTCACTCCCTGACCACGCGCAGTTCCCAGTCGCCGTCCGGGGTGCGTCCGGTGACCTCGACGCGGAGGGCGTCCCGGGCGTCGGACCAGCTCTCGCCCACACCGAGCGGCGCGTCGGCGAGCTGGCTGTGCACGGAGGTCTCGCGGCAGCGGGAGGTCCCCGGGTGGCCGTCGACGACCTCCACGGGGCCGTGTGTGGAGGGGGTGTCGCTGCTCACCCGGTAGATCAGCAGCCCCTCGGAGCAGGCCCCCGCGTCGTTGCCCGCGCGCTCGCGGATCTCCATGACCAGGGCCCGGTGCGCGCCGGTCCGCAGGACGAGGAGCCGGACTCCGTCCGCGCCCGTCGCCGGGGCGGCGGGCTCGGGTGCGGTCGGCGGCCCGGCCCCGGCCGCGACCGGGCGCCGCACCTCGTGGCGGGCACGCGCGCGGTGCGCGGGGGCCGTCAGGGGCCGCAGCGTGTAGCGGGTCCGGGGCGACTCCGCGTGCGCCTGCTGCCGGGCCGCGTCGCCGGTGGTCGGGATGCAGGCCACGTTGGACCGGCCCAGCCAGCCGAGCTTCCACTTGTGCCAGCCGAACGGCTCGGGGGCGAGTCCGAACTGGCTGCCCATCAGGTCCCAGTCCCCGACCCTGGTGTCCCAGTCCGCCTTGCCGTCGGCGGGGCGCTGGTAGAGGTCGGGCAGGTCGAAGAGGTGCCCGGTCTCGTGGGCCAGCACGTTGCGGTCGGGTGGGCTCTGTTCGAACACGGTGACGATGCGGTCGAGCTCCACCCCGTCCGCGTGCAGCGGCTCATTGAGGTTGACCACTTTTGTCGCATCGGGATCCACTCCCGGGGCGTCCGGGTCTGCGATCAGGTAGACGACGTCGTAGCGGCCGAAGTCCACCTGTGGGTCGGCGGCGGCAACGGCGTCGCGGAGGTAGGAGTTGCGCAGGTCAGCGCGCCAGTCCCGCTGTATGTCGTACTCCGCCGCGGGGCGGGGCATCCGGATCCAGCGGTCGATCGGACGCGGTCGCAAGCGGAACTTTCCGTAACTCGCCCGCTTGAAAAAGTCTGATGTAGCAGGGAAATGGTCATTCACAAGCTCGCGCGGGGTGGCCATCGGGGTCGCATCGGGGAAAGAGAGAAAGAGAAGGGCGGCGTCGAGCGTCCCCTCGGGGCGCGGATAGGAGGCGTTCCAGGTGTCCAGACCCAGCGAGTGGTGCGCATCGGTGCGCGGCAGGGCGCATGGCATGCCCACCGCGACGGCCTGTACGGGACCGGCCACCAGGCCGACCCCCATGAAGGCGGTCAGTGCCATGAGCACCGCTCCCACCCGGTGCCGGACACCGGGCCCCAGGGAGTCCGCGCCGCGCCCGGGACGGCGCGGTGCCACTCCGTCGGGTACAGACGCACGCGCCACGCGAAGACCTCACCGGAAGAGGACGGATGGACCTTCCTCAGATTCGCGCCGTATGTCCGGTGATGCGCTGTTTCGATAGACCGGACGAGTCAACCGCAGTATGACTACTCTTCGTAATGGGCGGTCGATAGTGATCAGGGCACACTCAGGACCGATGCAGAAACGGTCACCCCTGCGCCCACGCCCGGCTCCCGGCCACCCGACCGACCGGAAGCCCGAGCGGGGACACTGGCTCCGCTCTTGCGCCAACCTCTATGATCGGCACATTTCCAGCGCGGATCCTCCCCTGGGCGGCCCACGGGCAGCCGGCCGACCGATCCGCACGAGACGAGCCCCCCGCGGAGCGATCGGTGAACGGACCCCTCGAAGGACCGGGCAAAGACTCCGGCGAAGCCCTCGTAACCCAACCCCAGACAATCACGGAAAGTAGCCACAAGCGCTGGCGGCGGCGTGCACACCACGGGCACAACGAGAGCGACTTCCGGGCCGCCTTCCACGCGGCGCAGCTGCCGATGGCCATCGTCGACCCCAACGGCCGGGTGCTGACGGCCAACCGGGCGCTGGGAATCCTGCTGGGCGCCGAGCCGCACCGGCTGACCGCACGGCCCATCGCCGAGCTGGCCGGGCTCGGCCTGGACGGACGGGTGCGCAGCGCCTACCACGAGGCACTGCAGGGCCGCACCGACCGGATGTCCTGCACCCGCAGGCTCAAGCACGCGGACGGCCACACCCTCTGGGCCGAGATCACGGTGACCCCCACCGCGCGCGGCGGCGAGGCGCTGCTGTCCATCGCGGACATCAGCGAGCGCCGCGACCTCCAGGAGCGGCTGCGGCATCTGCAGATGCACGACCCGGTCACCAGGCTGCCCAACCGCACTCTCTTCTTCGAGCGGCTGGCCGGAGCGCTGGCCGACTCGGCGACGGGCCGGACCGGGCTGTGCTACCTCGACCTGGACGGCTTCAAGGCCGTCAACGACACCCTCGGCCACCGGATCGGCGACAGCCTGCTGGACGCGGTGGCACAGCGGCTGACGCTGTGCGCCGAGGCGGGCGGAGAGGACGGCGGCGGCCATCTGGTGGCCCGGCTGGGCGGCGACGAGTTCGCGCTGCTGGTCGAGTCCTCCACCGGCACCGAGCAGCTCACCCAGCTCGCCCAGTCCGTCCTGACCACCCTCCAGCGGCCGTTCGACCTGGCCGGGCAGCGGCTGTCGGTCTCGGCCAGCATCGGAGTCGTCGAACGGGAGACGACCGGCACCACGCCCACCGAGCTGATGCAGGCGGCCGACACCACGCTGTACTGGGCCAAGGCCGACGGCAAGGCCCGCTGGACACTCTTCGACCCGGAGCGCAATGCCCACCGGATGACCCGGCAGTCCCTCTCCTCCACCCTGCGCCGGGCCGTGGAGCGGGGCGAGTTCGTGCTGGAGTACCAGCCGATCGTGGGCTTCGCCGACGACCGGCTGCGCGGAGTCGAGGCGCTGGTGCGCTGGCAGCATCCACAGTTCGGAAGGCTCAGCCCGGACCGGTTCATCGGACTCGCGGAGGAGAACGGCGCCATCGTGCCGCTGGGCCGCTGGGTGCTGGAGGAGTCCTGCCGGCAGGCCCGGCGCTGGATGCGGGAGCACGCCGGACCGCCGCTGTACGTGAGCGTCAACGTGGCGGTGCGCCAGGTGTGGGACTCCGACCTGGTGCGGGACGTGGCCGAGATCCTGGAGGAGACCGGGCTGCCCGCCGGGCTGCTCCAGCTGGAGCTGACCGAGTCGGCGGTGATGGGGTCGGCCGGGCGGCCCCTCCAGGCGCTCCAGGCGCTCTCGGAGATGGGGGTGCGCATCGCCATCGACGACTTCGGCACCGGCTACTCCAACCTGGCCTACCTCAGCCGCCTCCCGGTGCGCGCGCTCAAGCTGGACGGCACCTTCGTCCGCGGCTTCCGCACGGCACGGCACCAGAACCCCGCGGACGAGACGATCGTGACGGCCCTGGTCCAGCTCGCGCACAAGCTGGGTCTGACCGTCACCGCGGAGTGCGTGGAGGGCCCGGCGCAGGCCGAGCGGCTCCGCCGGATCGGCTGCGACACGGGCCAGGGCTGGCACTACGCCAAACCGATGGCGGCCGACCGGATCGCCGAGCTGCTGGCGTGGGCGCCCCCGGAGGCCGGCAGCGCGTAGTCCTCCGGAGCCCGGTTCCGGGAGAGCGCCGCCCGGAACCGGGGCCGGCCCCTCCGGAACCGCCGCAGCCGCTCAGGGGAGCCGGTAGGCGTCGGCTATCAGTTCCAGCGACCGGGCGCGGGCCTCCGGGGTGTGCGCGTTGGCGGTGAGCATCAGCTCGTCGGCGCCGGTCCGCTCGACCAGCGCGTCGAGACCGGCCCGCACGGCGTCGGGGGTGCCGTAGGTGACGTTGCCCAGCCAGCTGTCCACGAAATCGCGCTCCACGGGACTGAACGGGTACGCCTCGGCCTCTTCCGGGGTGGGGATCAGTCCGGGCCGCCCGGTCCGCAGCCGCACCATGGACAGAGCGCCGGTCAGCACCTGGCGGCGGGCCTCCTTCTCGTCCTCGGCGGCCAGCGCGGCAGCGCCGATCAGCGCGTACGGCTCGGTCAGCACCGCCGAGGGGCGGAACGTCTCGCGGTAGAGCTCCAGGGCCGGGAGCGTATTGGCGGCCGAGAAGTGGTGCGCGAAGGCGAACGGGAGCCCCAGCTGCCCCGCGAGCTGGGCGCTGAATCCGGAGGAGCCCAGCAGCCACACCGGCGGCCGGTGCGCGGCGCCCTCCGCCCCGGTGCCACGGGTCTGCACGGGTCCGGGCACGGCGTGGATGCGGGCGTAGCGGTGGCCGTCGGGGAAGTCGTCGTCCAGGAACCGGATCAGTTCGGCGAGCTGCTGCGGGAAGTCGTCCGCGCCCTCGCGCAGCTTCTCGGTGCGCCGCAGCGCGGCCGCCGTCGCGCCGTCGGTGCCCGGTGCCCGGCCCAGCCCCAGGTCGATCCGGCCCGGCGCCAGCGCCTCCAGCGTGCCGAACTGCTCGGCGATCACCAGCGGGGCGTGGTTGGGCAGCATCACGCCGCCCGAGCCCAGCCGGACGCGGCTGGTGCGGGAGGCCAGATGGGCCAGGATGACCGCGGGCGAGGAACTGGCGACGCCCGGCATGGAGTGGTGTTCGGCCACCCAGTAGCGGGTGAAGCCGCGGGCGTCGGCGAGGGCCGCCATCCGGGCGGAGGTCTCCAGCGCCTCCCGCGCTGTGTACCCCTCGCCCACGTTGACCAGGTCGAGGACGGAGAGGGGTACGGGGGCCTCGCCCCGCGCCTCGCCCCGGATACCGGTCGTCGGATCCTGGTGCTGTGCGTCCTCGCCTGGCTGGCTCACGATGGCTTCGCCTTCCTCCTGCGTTCCGGTGCACGGGCCCGCGCGCCCCGATGCCGGGGTCCGCGGGCCACGAGCCGGTACAACGCACCGGAGGGCCGCTGTCTTCCCGGGCACGGCGGACCGTCCGCCGGCCGGTTGCGGCGGACCGTCCGCCGGTCCGCGGGACGACCGGAGGTACCGGGAGCCGCCGCCCGGTCCGTGCCGTCCCCGGTCCCCGGCGGCCGTCGGGCGCCGGGGACCGGGAGCGCGGCGGGGCCGCACCGGTCAGGAGAAGAGCGCGCCCAGCGCCGGGCAGTGCACCTTGCGGTCCAGCAGCCGCAGCCCCTCCTTGGCGGTGACCTGGTTGGCCGTGAGCACGGGCTTGCCCAGCTCGGCCTCCAGGGCGGGGATGTGGGCGGCGGTGTGCAGGGCGGTGTCCGGCAGCAGCACGGCCTGCGCGTCCGGGTGGTCGCCGCCGCGGGCCAGCGCCAGCACCTCCTCCTCACCCCAGGTGCCGACCTCGGCGGCGGTGATGATGCCGCTGCCGCGCATGGCGACCACCTCGGCGCCCGCGGCCTTGAGGAAGCCGGTGAACAGCTCGGCGACGTCCTCCGGGTAGGTCGCCGCGATGCTGACGCGCTCGACGCCCAGGTCGCGGACCGCGTGCGCGAAGGCGAAGGAGGTGCTGGAGGCGGGGATTCCCGCCGTCTCCCCCAGCTCGCGGACCTGCTCGTGGGCGCCGTCCCAGCCGAAGACGAAGCTGGCGCTGGTGCAGGCCCACACGACGGCCTGGATGTCCTGGCCCTTGACCTCCTCGACCTTCGCGGCGAGCCGGGCCGCGGAGCCCATCTCCAGCAGCGCGTCCACCCGGTGGGCGTCCTCGCCGATGTCGGTGTGCACGAGCGGCAGCCGTACCTCGGCGCCCGCCTCGGCGAGGATCCGCTCCAGCCTGGGGTAGTCGTCCTCGGCCGAGTGGCCGGGGTAGAGGAATCCGACCGCCGGTGCCGATGCCGCCTGTGCCATCTACTGCCTCCTGTGCGTGCTGTACGTGCTCAAGGGTGTGCTGCGGTGTGCTGCGAGTGCTCGCATGCGTGCGGGACCGCCGTACTGCCGGTGGCGGTACGGCGGTTGGTTCGTACGGGACCGTACGGAAGGGGATCCGCACGGCGGACCGTGCGGAGGGAGAGCCCGTACGGGAGAGGCCGTACGGGCGGGTACGGACAGGGAAGGGTCAGGCCGGGGGCTGCGGGCCGCCCCACTCCTCCGGGAGCCCGGGATGCCCGTAGCCGAGGTCGGGGGTGCCCTCCAGCGGGTCGCCGGGCTCGGTGCCCGCTCCCGCCAGCGCCGCCTCCGGCTCGTGGCCGACCTGCTGCTCCTCGGGCTCGACGAGTCCGTCCGCCTCGTGCGCCACCGGCTGGGTGCCGCTGGTGGACGTCATGGCGGCCGGGCCGCGCCGCGCGACCGGGTCGAGGAGCGCCTGGTAGGGGCCGACGGCCTGTTTGCCGACCGCGCGCAGGGCCGCCCACATGGTGACCTGGTTCGCGGAGAGCACCGGCATCCGCAGCTCGGCCTCCAGCTGCGGGATGACGTCGTAGGTCGGGAGGTTGGTGCAGGAGATGAACAGCGCGTCGGGCGCGTCCACCACCGCTTCCCGGGCCATGTCGACCACGTCCCGGTAGGCCACCCGCCAGATCTCCCGGGTGAGCCCCATGTAGCAGCGCCCGGTGATGCCGATGCCGGCCTCGTCCAGGTAGTCCTCCAGGGAGTCGGTGACCGACTTGGTGTAGGGGGTGACGATCGCGATGCGCCGTGCGTCGATCTCACGCAGCGCGTCCAGCATCGCACCCGAGGTGGTCAGGGCCGGCATCTCACCGGCGTCCGCCATGGCGGTGGCCATGGCGCGTTCACCGGCCGTGCCGCCCACGAAACTGCCCGATGTGCAGGCGTAGGCCACGACTTCCGGGGCCACGGCGCACAGCGCGCGGGTCGCCTCGCGCAGCGTCTCGTGCTCGCTGACCAGGCGTGCGAGGTCGAGGCTGACCTCTACGGGGACGAAGGGGGTGCGGGTCAGGTGCAGGGACACGTCGTCCGGCACCCAGCGCCAGAGCTCACGGTCCAGTGCGAAGTCGAAGGGAGCGACGATTCCCACGCCGCGCTGCGGCAACGGTCCGCCGAGGAAGGAGACGTCCATTTCGGACCCCAAAAGAACGGAGGGGAAGGCTCATGGCCAGAAGGCCCCTGAGTCAAGGGAAGTCAGAGGAAAAGCAAAGCCGGTCAGAAGCCGGGACGCCGGGACAGATGTCTTTGTTGACGAAGGTAGTTTCTGCTCCCTACCGTGGTCAATCCCGCCATCTGAGGCTGGTTCCCGTCCCTCCCGGCTCACTCCTTCAGCCAACCGTCCCTGCGTTTCGAAACGGTTTCCTGCCTATGTCCGAAACCTGCGTTCTTGTCCTCGATGTCGAGCCGCTTCCCCGGCTCGACCGACTCGCGGGGCGCGCACGCGTCGTGCATGCCGACGAGAAGACGCTCGCCGACCAACTTCCCGAGGCCGACGTCCTGTTGGTCTGGGACTTCCTCTCCGACGCGGTACGCGACGCGTGGCCGGGCGACGGCCCCCGGCCACGCTGGGTGCACACCCCCAGCGCCGGCGTGGACCGGCTGCTGCCGGAGCTGGCCGACGGTCGCGAGACCGTCATCACGAATGCACGGGGCGTGTTCGACCGCCCCATCGCCGAATACGTCCTCGGCCTCGTACTGGCCATGGCCAAGGACTTCCGTGGCACCTGGGAATTGCAACGACAGCGCCGCTGGCGGCACCGAGAGACATTCCGCGTGGGAGGAAGTCGGGCGACGGTCGTCGGTTCCGGTCCAATCGGCCGGGAAATCGGGCGCGCGCTGCTGGCACTCGGTGTCAAAGTGGACCTCGTCGGCCGGACGGCACGGGACGGCGACCCCGAATTCGGGCGCGTGCACAGCACGGACGCACTGCCCGGCCTGCTCGGCGACTCCGACTGGGTCGTGTGCGTCGCACCGCTGACCCAGGAGTCGACGGGCATGTTCGACGCCGCGATGTTTGCGCGGATGAAGCCCGAAGCGCACTTCGTGAACGTCGGGCGGGGGGCGCACGTGGTCGAGGACGACCTGGTGGACGCGCTGCTCGCGCACCACATCCAGGGCGCCGCGCTGGACGTGTTCGCCGAGGAGCCGCTGCCCGCCGACAGCAGGCTCTGGGACGTGCCCGGGCTGCTCGTCTCGCCGCACATGAGCGGTGACACGATCGGCTGGCGCAACGATCTCGCGGAGCAGTTCCTGGACAACTTCGACCGCTGGGAGGCGGGCCAGCCGCTGCTGAACGTCGTCGACAAGGACCTCGGCTACGTTCCGTCGGCCCCCGCGACGCGGACGGACTGACCGGCCGGGCACGGGGCTCCCCGGCGCCCCGTGCCCGCCGGCACCGCTCCGGCGGGGCGCTGTGCGCTCCGCCCCACCGGGGCGTTCTTCTCCTTCTCCTCCGTCTCCGGTGACCATCGGGTGTCACCGGGTCGTTTCTTCACGCCTCGGGTGCGGTGCGGGCCCGGGGCTCGTCGTCCTGGCGGTCCGCCGCGCGCGGCCCGCCCGGTCTCTCGGGAGGTTTCGTCATGTCCGATCTCAACGCTCTGACCGCGACCCAGCTCGTGGCGGGGTACGAAACGGGGGACTTCACCCCCGTGGAGGTCACCCGGGCGGCGCTGGAGCGCGCAGAGGTGACCCAGGAGCGTGTCAACGCGTTCGTCCGCATCGACGGCGAGGCCGCGCTGCGGCAGGCCGAGGAGTCCGCCGGGCGCTGGGAGCGCGGCGAGCCGGCCGGCCCGGTGGACGGGGTGCCGGTGACGGTGAAGGACATCCTGCTCCAGCGCGGCGCACCCACCTTCAAGGGCTCCTGGGCCACCGGCGAGGGCGGGCCCGGGGACGAGGACGCCCCGTCGGTGGCCCGGCTGCGGGAGAGCGGCGCCGTCTTCCTGGGCAAGACGACGACGCCCGAGTTCGGCTGGAAGGGCGTCACCGACAGCCCCCGGCACGGGGTGACCGGCAACCCGTACGCGCCCGACCGCACCGCGGGCGGCTCCAGCGGGGGCAGCGCGGCGGCCGTCGCGACGGGCGCGGGCCCGCTGTCGCTGGGCACGGACGGCGGCGGGTCCGTGCGGATCCCCGCCTCGTTCTGCGGCATCTTCGCGCTGAAGCCCACCTACGGGCGGGTACCGATCTACCCCGCGAGCGCCTTCGGGACCCTCGCGCACGTGGGTCCGATGACGCGGGACGCGGAGGACGCCGCGCTGCTGATGGACGTGATCAGCGCACCCGACTCGCGGGACTGGTCGCATCTGGGCCCGGTGCCGCACAGCTTCCGCGGCGCGCTGGCCGCGGGCGCGGAGGGGGTGCGCGGGCTGCGGGTGGCCTTCTCGCCCGACTTCGGCGGCCGGGTGCAGGTCGATCCGGAGGTCGCCGCGGCGGTACGGAGTGCGGTGGCGCTGCTGGAGGAGCTGGGCGCGGTGGTGGAGGAGGCCGATCCCGGCTTCGCCGACCCGGTCGACTCCTTCCACACGCTGTGGTTCAGCGGTGCCGCACGCGTCACCCAGGGATTCGGCCATGATCAGCGGGAGAGTCTGGACCCGGGCCTGCAGGAGATCTGCGCGGACGGGGCCGCCCGCAGCGCGCTGGAGTACCTCGCCGCCGTGGACGAGCGGATGGATCTGGGCCGCCGCATGGGGGCCTTCCACGAGCGGTACGACCTGCTGGTGACGCCGACCATGCCGCTCACCGCGTTCGAGGCGGGGGTGGAGGTGCCGCGCGGCTCCGCGCTGACCCGGTGGACCGGGTGGACGCCCTTCTCCTACCCGTTCAACATGACGCAGCAGCCGGCCGCTTCGGTGCCGTGCGGGACGGACGGGGCGGGGCTGCCGGTGGGTGTGCAGCTCGTCGGTCCGCGGCACTCGGACGCGCTCGTGCTGGGTGCCTCGCACGCCCTGTACGAGGCGGGGGTCGCGGCCGGGGTCCCCGCCGTGCTGGGCTGAGCGCGGTCGGCTGGTCCCGTTGGGGGGTTGCGCCCCCCAACGGGTGTGTTCCTCAGGCTCGGCGGAAGTTGAGGGTCTCGCCGACGGCGCCCGAGCGCCAGAGGTCCTGGCAGGCCTCGGCCATGGCGTCGAGCCCCTCGACGATCTGGCCCCAGACGATGCCGGGCACCCAGCCGGCGTCGCCGTTGATCAGCAGATTGTTGCGCTCGTAGAACAGCGCGAGGTCGATGACGGTGGCCCGGCCGGCGTGTGCGGCCTCGGTGCCCTGCTGTTCCGCCGCAGCCTCGTACCCGTATCCCGGGGTCGCCAACTGGGTGTTGG
Source organism: Streptomyces sp. NPDC007025 (assembly GCF_042869455.1). Lineage (NCBI taxonomy): Bacteria > Bacillati > Actinomycetota > Actinomycetes > Kitasatosporales > Streptomycetaceae > Streptomyces > Streptomyces sp. NPDC007025. The sequence goes on from NZ_JBIAFT010000004.1 coordinate 300,933, forward strand.
AGAAGGTGAAATAGCAGAGGTCACCTGGGATGGGGGTAATGGTCGGATTCTCCAGCGGCGGCTCCTGGGGGGCGAACGGGGGAATAAGGGCGTAGATCTCGTTGCGCGCGTACTTCGCGTGGTAGACGTCGCCGCCCAGCGGCAGCGCGTCCCACACCGCCGCACACGTGATGGGCGCGCGGTCGTCGAGCAGCTTTGCCGTGCAGCTCACTCCCCGCTTGTCCAACGACACTTCAATGAAGCGCTCAGCCATCGTGCCTCCGCACAAGGGTGGTCATTTACCTGCCAATGGTGACTCAGACACCAGCTTCAGCGCGACCCCATAACGGCTTGAAATTATCCGCATATCTTCAGCCTGGTTGGGTATGCGCGCGCCCATGGCTCCACCACAGAGGAACAACACGGCAGGTGCCGGGAGACGTTTGAGCCGTCGGTCGCTGCTCGGCGGGGCAGCGTCCTTGGGTGCGGTCAGCGCACTCGGCGCAACGACCGCATGCAGTCGGGTGTCCAGCGCGGACGCCGAGGACGGGGGAGATCTTCTGGAGCGGCTGAAGGCCCAGGGAACGGTGAAGCTGGGCCTCGCCGGTGAACAGCCCTACAGCTACATCGACAAGGACGGCGAGTTGACGGGCACCTCGCCCGAGATCGCCAGGACCATCTTCAAGCGGCTGGGCGTCCCGAAGGTCCAGCCCTTCCCGACCGAGTTCAACTCGCTGATCCCGGGTCTCAACTCGCAGCAGTTCGACGTGGTCGCGGCCGGTATGTACATAACGCCCGAACGATGCAAACAGGTCCTGTTCGCCGACCCCGAGTACGAGATGCGGGACGCGTTCATCGTGCGCAAGGGGAACCCGAAGAACCTGCACAACTACGAGGACGTCAAGAAGAGCGGCGCGAAGTTGGCAACCGGAACCGGCTATGCCGAAATCGGCTACGCGGCGGAGGTCGGCATCAAGGAGTCGGAAATTCTGCTGCTTCCGGACCAGCTCGCCGGACTCCTTGCCGTGGAACAGGGGCGGGCCGATGTATTCACCGGTACGGCGGTCACCGTGCGGAATGTGGTCAGGCAGACCAAGAGCAAGAAGGCCGAGTTCACCGCGGCCTTCACCCCGAAGCTGGACGGAAAGCCCGATCTGGGCACCGGCGCGTTCGCGTTCCGCTCGGTCGAGACGAAGCTGCGGGACGCCTTCAACCGCGAACTGCACAAGATGAAGGAGAGCGGCGAGCTCTTCCGGATCATGAAGGGCTTCGGCTTCATCAAGGAAGAGATGACCGAGATGACCGCGAAGGAGCGCTGCGCATGACGGACCTCACCGCAGGGCTGTGGGAGCTGCTCCTCAAGGGCGTCTGGGTCACCGTCCAGCTCACCGTCTTCAGCGCGGCGCTGGGCGCGTTCGTCGCCTTCACGGTCGGCGTGGCCAGGACGAACCGGCTGTGGATCGTCCGGTTCCTCTCCGGCCTCTACATGGAGATCTTCCGGGGCACCTCCGCCCTGGTGCTGATGTTCTGGATGTTCTTCGTGCTGCCGGTCGCCTTCGGCTGGCAGCTGGTGCCGATGTGGGCGGCCGTGCTCGCACTCGGCCTCTCGTACGGCGCGTACGGCTCGGAGATCGTGCGGGGCGCGCTGGCCGCGGTCGCACCGGCCCAGCAGGAGGCCGGGATCGCGCTGAGCTTCTCGCCCTGGCAGCGGCTGGTGAAGATCCAGCTTCCGCAGGCGTGGCCCGAGATGGTCCCACCCGCCAACAACCTGCTGATCGAGCTGCTCAAGGGCACCGCGCTGGTGTCCGTGCTGGGCGTCGGCGACATCACCTTCGGGGCGGCGCTGGTGCGTAACGCACTCGGCGAGAGCGCCCCCGTCTACACGATCATCCTGGTCATGTACTTCATCCTGGCCTTCCTGCTGACCCGTGTGATGCGCGCGGTGGAGCGGAAGGCGAAGGCGGGCATCGGCCAGGCCCCGCAGAAGGGCCAAGGAGTGCTGCGCAAGCTCACCGTTCCCCGGCAGGCGGACGCGCCCTCGAGCGACCTGTCCAAGAGCGCGGGAGGTGCCCGATGAAGTGGGACTGGTCGGCTGTCGGCGACTTCATGCCGCGCTTCTGGGACGGCGTGCTCGTCACGCTCCAGGCGCTGGTGCTCGGTTCGCTCATCGCCTTCGCCCTCGGGCTGGTCTGGGCGATGGCGCAGCGCTCCCCGCTGAAGGCGGTGCGCTGGCCGGTGATGGTGGTCACCGAGTTCATCCGCAACACCCCGCTGCTGGTGCAGCTGTTCTTCCTGTTCTACGTACTGCCGGAGTGGGGGCTCACGCTCTCCGCGCTCACCACCGGCATCGTCGGCCTCGGGCTGCACTACTCGACCTACACCGCCGAGGTCTACCGGGCCGGCATCGACGGCGTCCCGGTGGGCCAGTGGGAGGCGTGCACCGCGCTGAGCATGCCGCGCGGCCGCACCTGGAGCGCCGTCATCCTGCCGCAGGCGATCCGCCGCGTGGTGCCCGCACTGGGCAACTACGTGATCGCGATGCTGAAGGACTCGCCGATGATCGCGGTGATCGGTGCGCTCGAAATGCTCGGCCAGGCCCGGCAGTTCACCGCCATCACCTTCCTGCCGACCGAGCCGATCACCGTGGTCGGTATCGCCTTCATCGTCATCGCCTACCCGGCATCCCTGCTTACGAGAGCCCTGGAGCGTCGCCTTGTCCGCTGAGAAGAACCCGAGCACGGCCGCGAACGGCGGTACGAACCCCGCTGCCGAGGGCAGTGAGCTGATCAAGTTCGACAACGTCACCAAGCGCTACGGCAGCAACGTGGTGCTGGACAACCTCTGCTTCGACGTGTCGCCCGGCAAGCACGTCACCCTCATCGGCCCCTCCGGCTCGGGCAAGACCACGATCCTGCGGCTGCTGATGACCCTGGTGAAGCCGGACGAGGGCACCATCAAGGTGGCGGGCGAGTACCTCTCGCACGAGGAGCGGAACGGCAAGCTGGTGCCGGCGGGCGAGAAGCACTCCCGCGAGGTCCGCAAGAACATCGGCATGGTCTTCCAGCAGTTCAACCTCTTCCCCAACATGAAGGTGCTGCGGAACATCACCGAGGCCCCCGTGCACGTGCTGGGGCTGGGCAAGGACGAGGCCGAGCAGCGCGCCCGCGAGCTGCTGGAGATGGTCGGTCTGACCGACCACATCGACAAGTACCCCACCCAGCTCTCCGGCGGTCAGCAGCAGCGGGTGGCCATCGCCCGCGCGCTGGCGATGCGCCCGCAGGTGCTGCTGCTGGACGAGGTCACCTCGGCCCTCGACCCGGAGCTGGTGGCCGGGGTGCTGGACGTGCTGCGGGACATCGCCCACTCCACCGACATCACCATGCTCTGCGTCACGCACGAGATGAACTTCGCACGTGACATCTCCGACGACGTGCTGATGTTCGACGCGGGCCGGGTCATCGAGTCCGGTGCGCCGGAGAAGATCTTCACCGACCCCGAGCACGAGCGCACGAGGGAGTTCCTCAGCGCCGTGCTGTGAGCGCGCCGGTGCTCCGCTCCGCACGGAGCGCCCGCCGTCCCGCCCGAGCCCGCGCCGCCTGCGGCGCGGGCTCGGGCTGCGTGGAGCACCTGTGGGCCGCGGGGGTCGGCAACCGGACGACGCGACGCCACGAGGGCCGCCGACAGCACAGCGCGGGGGCGCGTACGGGGGCGCATAGAGGGGGCGCATCCAGCCGTGCGGCATATGCCGATCGCAGCAACGGACCCGTGCCCGTGCCACGTTGGCCGCTATCGTGGGATATGAAGCCGTGACCACACGAAGTGGTAACGGTACAAACGGTCACAACCTCCAGGGGGACACCGTGTCACTGCTCCAACCACCCGGAGGCCCGTCCGAGGAGCCGGGACGGGAGCCGGTCACACCCCTCGGCTCCGTACAGCACGCCCTGCGGGTGCTGGAGACCGTCTCCCGGCACCGCAACGGTGTCACCGAGGACGTGATCGCCCGCCGCGCCGAGCTGCCCGCCGACCGGCTCGAGCAGCTGCTGCGGATGCTGTGCCGCGAGGGCTATCTGACCCGGCTGGAGGACGGCTCCTACGTCGTCGGCGAGGCACTGATGCTGCTGAGCTCCGGCATGGACCGCAGCCAGGCGCTCCGGGCACGGCTCCAGAGCACCCTGGACGAACTGCGGGACACCGTCGGCGCCGCCGTCTACTTCGGCCGCTACCGGGACGGGGAGCTGGAGAGCGCCCAGGTCGCCGACGGTCCCACCACCCCGGCGGTCAACCAGTGGGTGGACTTCCGCTCGGCCGCCCACGCGACCGCGCTCGGCAAGTGCCTGCTCAGCCAGCTCGACCACGATCGCCGGCTGGACCACCTCTCCCGGCACCGGACCCCGCGGCTCACCTCGCGGACGATCACCGACGAGCGGCTGCTGCTGACCGCACTCGACCGGCAGCCCTCGACCGTCCCGGTGCTGGACCTCCAGGAGTACGCCGTCGGCACGGTCTGCGCCGCGGTACCGGTGACGGCGGGCTCCGCGGTGAGCTGTCTGGCGCTCTCCCTGCCGGTCACCCAGGCGCACCGGCTGCGCAGAGCCGCCGAGATGCTGAGCCAGCGGGCGGCGCCGGTGATGCTGTCGCTGGCGATCTGACCCGTCCCGGACCCGCCCGGACCGACGCGCCCTGCCACCGTCCAGACACACAAAAAGGCTGCGGCTCCCCGACAGTCGAGGATCCGCAGCCGAATTTGTGCGCCGCCAGGGACTCGAACCCCGGACCCGCTGATTAAGAGTCAGCTGCTCTAACCAACTGAGCTAGCGGCGCCCGTCGCCGTTTCCGGCCGACAGGGGAAATACTACCCCCTCCCCACGGGTGCTGATGACCAGCTCCCGGCCGCGGCCAACCCGCGCGGGGCCCGGGCCCGGCGTCAGAGCGGGAGGGTCAGGCCCGGCTCCCGGCGCCGCACCGATCCCGCCATCAGCAGCGCCGCGCCCGCCGCCGCCCAGACCGCCATGACCAGCAGCGGAGTGCCGAGCGCGTGACCGGAGAAGTACACGATGTCACGTACCGCGCTCGTCCCCGCACCGGTCGGGATCCACTCGCCGACGGCCCGCCAGAAGGGCGGGATCAGATGCCGCTGGAAGGCACCGCCGGCGCTCGGGTTGCCGAGCACCACGAAGACGAGCACCGCGACGCCGATCCCGACCACCCCCAGGAACGCCTCCAGCGCCAGGGTGCACGCAGCCGTGCCGAAGACCAGCAGCGCACCGACCCACCACAGCGCCACGAAGTGCCCCGGCAGCGCATGCAGCACCGGGTCGACGACGATCGCGCCGCCGAGCCCGGAGAGGACGGCGTACACCGCCGTACCGGCCAGCCGCAGCGCACCCAGCCCGGGCCGCGCGGGGCGGGTGCCGGCCGCCACTCCCATCAGCGAGGCCAGCAGATAGCCCCCGACGAGCCAGCCGACGATCAGGTAGAAGGCGGTCAGGCTCTCGTAGTCCTGCGGTCCGGACGGCGCGATGTCCACCACCTTCAGCCGCCGGCCCTGCGCGTCGGCCACCCGCTCCCCGACCCGGCGCAGCGCCTGGGCCTGCGGGCCGCCCGCACCGGAGGCCACCAGCAGGGTGTCCGCGCCGCCGCGCGGGTCCATCAGGTAGGCGCCCTCCGCCTTCCGGTCCAGGATGCGCGCGCGGGCGGCGCGCTCGTCCTCGACGGCGGTGACGGACAGCGGGTCCCCGGGGAGCCGGTCGAGCCGTTCGGCGGCCTGCGCGGGCGCGACGACGGCGACGGGGACGCCCTGCGGCCGGGGGTGGTGGAAGGCACCGATGTAGGAGACGAGGAAGCCCAGTTGGACCAGGAGGACGCCCAGCACGAGCACGAACGTGCCGGGAGAGAGTGCGCTGCGGCCTCCGGCGCCGGGGGTGGCACTGTACATGGACTCATTCCCCTATGGGTGCTCTCTTGAGTAGTTGTCTCCATCCATACCGCATGGTCCGGTCCGTTTCCCCGTGTTGGGCCTCCGGGCGCGCCGCACCCCGGACCGCGTGGCGCGCCGCCGCACCATCGGCGAGACTCGACGCCATGCCCGCTCTCCTGACGCGGCCGGCCCTGAGCCGCGCCCTCCTCGCCCGGCAACTCCTGGTCGAACGCGCCCGGATGCCGGTGCGCGACGCCGTCGAGCACCTGGTCGGCATCCAGGCGCAGGCGCCCAGACCGCCGTATTTCGCGCTGTGGAGCAGGCTGGCGGACTTCGACCCGCAGGAGCTGTCGCTGCAGCTGGAAGGCCGCGGGCTGGTCCGGCTGAGCACCATGCGCGGCACCGTCCACCTGGTCAGCGACCGCGACGCGCTGCAGTTGCGGGCGCTCACCCAGCCGCTGCACGAGAGCGCGGTACGCACGAACCTCGCCAAGCGGCTCGGAGGCGAGGACCCCTGGCAGGTGGCGGAGGCCGCCCGGGAACTGCTCGCCGAGCGCCCGCTGACCGGCAGCGAGCTGGGCGCCCGGCTCCAGGAGCGGTGGCCCCATCTGGAGGCCCGCCCGCTGTGGATGACGGCCCGCTACCTGCTGCCGCTGGTGCAGTTGCCGCCGCGCGGGCTGTGGGGGCGCTCCGGGCAGCCGGTGCTGGACACCGTCGAGCGGTGGCTGGGGCGGTCGCCGGCCGCCGAACCCGGGGTGGAGACGATGGTGCTGCGCTATCTCGGCGCCTTCGGCCCGGCCTCCGCACGGGACGCGCAGGCCTGGTCCGGGCTGACCCGGCTCGGCGAGGTGCTGGAGCGGCTGCGGCCGCAGCTGCGGGTCTTCCGGGACGAGGCGGGCCGGGAGCTGTTCGACCTGCCCGACGCGCCGCGGCCCGACCCCGAACTGCCGCTCCCGGTCCGCTTCCTGGCCGAGTACGACAACATCGTCCTCTCGCACGCCGACCGGTCCCGACTGCTGGACGAACCCGTCCGCCGCACCCTGGCCGGCCGGAACGGGCAGGTGCCCGGCACGTTCCTGGTGGACGGCCGGGTGCGGGGCATGTGGAAGGCCGACACCTCCCGCAAGGCAGCCCGCCTCACGCTCACCCCGTTCGAGGAACTGGACGAGGCTGCGGAGCAGGCGCTGGCCGAGGAGGGGGAGCGGCTGCTGGCGTTCGCCACCGACGGCCGCCCGGGCCCGCACACGGTCACCTTCGCCGCCCGCGCCCTGCCCGGCACCGCCTCCGCGCGATGACCACGGATCGATGACGCTTCCGTCACATCTGGTGGCCCCATAACACCCCAACGGCACGAAACCGCCCGTGCCGGCCTTGCGTTCGTGTGCCGAGTTGTAGAACCTGACGTGCGTTCACCGAGCGGTCCGTACCGTGCACGGGGACACGGGGACACGGAGACCGAGCGACACCGCGCGCCGCGGGGCGGGGGCCAGGGCGCGGCATCGGCACGAGAGCACGCCTCTGCCGGGGCGTGCGGGGGAACGACACATGACCACGCCACCCGAGGGCGCCCGGCATCCGCAGCCGCCGGAGCACGACGACCAGGATCCGACGCGCACGGCGCAACTGCGCATACCCCGGCCGGCCGCCCGGGCCATGGCCCCCGCGGCGCAGCACGCGCCCGCACCGTCCCGGACCCGCGCGCGCCGGCCCTCCGCGCACCCCTGGGAGCGTGCCGCTCCCCGCTACGACTACGAGCACTACAGCCGACTGGCGGGCCCGCTGCGGCAACCCGACCCGGCGGGGCCCCACCGGGTGCGGTACCGCAGCCTGCTGGCCGACGAACCGCACCGGTTCCGCGCCGGGTTCCTGCTGTGCCTGGCACCGCTGCTGTCGGCGGCGCTGCTGGTCTGGCTGCTGCAGCCGGACCACTGGACCCGCCGCGACCCGGGTGAGGTCTCCGACCTCGTTCTCAAGCTCGATGTGGTGATGCTCGTCTCGATCGGGCTGATCGAACTGTTCCGCACCCTCAACGTCCTCTCCAACGCGCACGCCACACTGGTGGCCCGGGACCCGATACCCGTGGTGCCCGAGGCCGGTACCCGCGTCGCCTTCCTCACCTCGTTCGTGCCCGGCAAGGAGCCGATCGGGATGGTCACCAGGACCCTGGAGGCGGCCATCCGGGTGCGGCACCGCGGCACCATGCACGTGTGGCTGCTCGACGAGGGCGACGATCCCGAGGTCAAGGAGGTCTGCCGGCGGCTGGGGGTGCACCACTTCTCCCGCAAGGGCACCGCGCGGTGGAACACCGGCAAGGGCGCCTTCCGCGCCAGGACCAAGCACGGCAACTACAACGCCTGGCTCGACGCGCACGGCGACGACTACGACTTCTTCGCCGGGGTCGACACCGACCACGTTCCGCTGCCCAACTACCTGGAGCGGATGCTGGGCTACTTCCGCGACCCGGACGTCGGCTTCGTCATCGGCCCGCAGGTCTACGGCAACTACGACAACTTCGTCACCAAGGCCGCCGAGAGCCAGCAGTTCCTCTTCCACGCCCTCATCCAGCGCGCCGGGAACCGCTACCGGGCGCCGATGTTCGTCGGAACCAGCAACGCCGTCCGCATCTCCGCGCTGAAGGCCATCGGGGGGCTGTACGACTCCATCACCGAGGACATGGCCACCGGCTTCGAGATGCACCGCCACCGCAACCCGGCCACCGGCAACACCTGGCGCTCGGTCTACACCCCCGACGTGCTCGCCGTCGGCGAGGGCCCCAACGCCTGGACGGACTTCTTCACCCAGCAGCTCCGCTGGTCCCGCGGCACCTACGAGACGATCCTCAAGCAGTACTGGCGCGGCCTGGGCAGCATGCCGCCGGGCAAGATGTTCAACTACACGCTGCTGATGCTCTTCTACCCGGCCTCCGCGCTGAACTGGATCCTGGCCGCGCTCTCCTGCGCGCTCTTCCTGGGCCTGGGCGCTTCCGGCGTGCAGATCGACCCGGCCATCTGGATGGCGCTGTACGGCAACGCCACCGCGCTGCAGATCGGGCTCTACATCTGGAACCGGCGGCACAACGTCTCCCCGCACGAGCCGGAGGGCTCCGGCGGACTGGCCGGGATGCTGATGTCCGCGCTGTCCGCGCCGATCTACGCACGCTCCCTCTTCGACACGGTGCTGCGCCGCAAGAGCAAGTTCGTGGTCACGCCGAAGGGCGACTCGGCCAGTCCCGACACGCTGTTCGGCACGTTCCGGGTGCACCTGTTCTTCATCGCCGTCTTCGGCGGCTCCTTCGTCGGTTCCCTCTTCCTGGGGCACGACCATCCGGCGATGCTCACCTGGGCCGCGCTCGCGCTGCTGATCACGGCGGCACCGATCGTGGGCTGGCGGTCGACCGTCCGCAGCGAGAAGCGCCGCAGGGCGCGCAGGGCCCGCCGGCACGCCTCCGGAACCCGGACGGCGGCGGCTGCTCCGGCCTCATCCGCGTCCGCGCCCTGGCCCACGCCCGTCCACGACCAGCATCCGCACCACACCGCGTTTGGGGGACAGGAAGGATGACGAACCGACGGAGCCGCCGCCGCGCCGCGAGCGCCGGGAAGCGGCGGGCCCGGCGCATAGCCATCGGCACGGCGGTCGTGCTGCTCGTCGCCGGGTTCAACGGCCCGGCGCTGTACAGCTTCGCCTCGGCCAAGTACCACGACTACGAGATCAACCAGCCCGAGTACAAGGCCGCGAAGGGCCACTGGCAGATCGTCGACATCCCCGAGAAGTTCCGGATCAACACGATCCACGCGGCTCTGCTGCACACCGGCAAGGTGCTGCTGGTGGCGGGCTCGGGCAACGACGCGAAGAACTTCAAGGCCAAGAGCTTCCGCACGGTCCTGTGGGACCCGGTGCGCAACACCTTCAAGAACATCCCCACCCCCAACGACCTGTTCTGCTCGGGGCACAACCAGCTGCCCGACGGCAAGCTGCTGGTCGCGGGCGGCACCCAGCGGTACGAGACGCTGGAGGGCGATGTGGAGAAGGCCGGGGGGCTGATGTTCCTCTACAACGAGAACCCCGACAGCGGGAAGACGATCAAGAAGGGCACCCGCTTCACCGGGCGGAAGAGCGGCAAGACCTTCGTCGCCCAGCACACCGTGCTCCTGCCGCGGGCCAAGAAGCGGAAGGACCCGGAGACCGGCGAGGTCGAGACCGTCCACAGCGTCACCCGGGTGTACGCCGAGGCGGCGAAGAAGGGCCGGAAGTACCAGACGGGCACCGAGGACCAGTACCGGGTGCACGGCCTGGAGGGGGCCTGGAAGCGGAACGTCTACGGGGTGGCCCAGAAGATGTCCTTCGACAAGAAGGACTTCCAGGGCATCAAGGACGCCTACGAGTTCGACCCGGTGGCCGAGCGCTACATCACGGTCGACCCGATGAACGAGGCCCGCTGGTACCCCACCCAGCTCACCCTCCAGGACGGCAGGGTGCTGACCGTCTCCGGGCTGGACGACATCGGCCAGGTCGTCCCCGGCAAGAACGAGATCTTCGACCCGAAGACGAAGAAGTGGCACTACCTGCCCAGGACGCGGTTCTTCCCCACCTACCCGGGGCTGCACCTGGTCGGCCAGAACCGGGTCTTCTTCAGCGGCACCACCGCCGGGTACGGCCCGGCCGACAAGGGCCGCACGCCCGGCATCTGGAACCTGGAGACCAACAAGTTCACCGAGATCCCCGGCATGAGCGACCCGGACGTGCTGGAGACGGCGATGTCCGTGCCGCTGCCTCCCACCCAGTCGCGGAAGTTCATCGTCGAGGGCGGGGGCGGCGTCGGCGAGTCGGACAGGACGACGGACAAGACGCGGATCGTGGACCTCTCGTCCGACACCCCACGGTTCCGCGACGGGCCCGACCTCTACGACAAGGTCCGCTACCCCAGCAGCGTGATCCTGCCGGACGACACCGTGCTGACCACCAACGGATCGGGCCGCTACCGGGGCAAGAGCGACAGCAACGTGCTGAAGGCCGCGATCTACGATCCGAAGAGCAACGAGTTCGAGGAGGCCGCCGCCCCGCTGGTCGGCCGCAACTACCACTCCGGCGGGCTGCTGCTGCCGGACGGCCGGGTGATGACCTTCGGCTCGGACTCGCTGTACGCGGACAAGGCCAACACCAAGCCGGGCGAGTTCGACCAGCGCATCGAGATCTACACCCCGCCCTATCTCCATCAGGGCAAGGAGCAGCCGCAGTTGCGCACGGCCGACGCGGACGCCGCCGAGAACCTCGCGCCGGGCGACCGCGTCTCCTTCCGCAGCGAGGACGCGGCCTCCTTCGAGCGGCTGCGGATGGTGCGGCCCGGTTCGTTCACCCACGTGACGAACGTGGAGCAGTCGTCGGTGGCCCTGAAGATGAACACATCCCGGGACGGAACGGTGACCACGACCATCCCGGACGACCCGTCGCTGGTCACTCCCGGCTGGTGGATGGTCTTCGGGGTGGACGCGGACGGCGTGCCCTCCAAGGCCCAGTGGGTGAAGGTGGGCATCGACCCGGACGCCGCGCACACCACGGTGACCACGGGCGACCCGGAGTAGGCCGCCTGCCGTCGGGCCGGCTCCGCACCCGCGAGGCACCCCCGGGAGCGCGGAGCCGCGCCGGCCGGCCGGCTACGACCGGTCCCCGTCCTGCTCGTCGGTGTTGCGGGCCAGTTCCAGGGCGTACTCCGGCCACCAGGTCCCGGCCTTCGGGCCGCCGCGGCACTCGCCGTCCGACTCCCCCGGGCGCTTGATCCACAGATAGGCGTCCACCAGGTCGTGCCCCGTCCTGGTGGTGGGCGCCTCGCCCAGGGCCCGTCCGGGCGGGTTGCACCAGCTCTCCTCGCCGCCGCGCAGCGGCCCGTTGCCGTTCCGGCTGGTGTCGACGACGAAGTGCTTGCCCCCGACCTTCGCCGACAGCCGCTTGCCGTGGGCGATGTTGGAGGCGGTGGTCTGGAAGTTGGAGACGTTCAGCGCGAAACCGTCGGCCTGCTCGATCCCGGCGCGGTCGAGCGGCTCGGCCAGCGCGCCGGGGTCGCGGACCCAGTCCGGATTGCCGGCGTCCAGATAGACCGTCGTGCGGGGCAGCCGCTTGAGCCGGGCGACGGCGTCGGCCAGCAGCCGGTAGCGCTCCGCGCGCAGCTTCGGCGCGGCGCACGCGCCCGAGACGGTGTGCGCGAGAGCGTCCGGTTCCACGATCACCGTGGCGGCCCGGCTCCCGATGCCCTTGGCGACCTTCTCCAGCCACGCGCGGTACGCCGCGGCGCTCTCGGCCCCGCCCTTGCTGTACTGCCCGCAGTCGCGGTGCGGCACGTTGTAGAGGACCAGCAGCGCCTCCCGGTCCGCGGCGGTGGCGGCCTCGGTGACGCGCGCCGCGTGACCGCGCGGGTCGGCGGGGCCGAGCCAGTCGGCCACCGGCTGGGCGGCGATCTTCCGCAGCTCGCTGGCCCGCACGGATGCGCCGTCCCCGGCGTCGGTACGGGCCTGCCGCGCGGCGTTCCCCCCGGGGTCGACCCAGTAGGGGACGACGGACCTGGGGCGCTGCCGCACCACGGAATCCGACTCGGACCCCGCGCCGTCCGGGGCGTCCGGGGCGGAACAGCCGGCCAGCAGCAGGGCTCCCGCCAGCGTGCTCCCCGCGGCCCCCCGGGCGCGCGCGGGACTCCGGGCGCTGCCGTACATCCACTCCCCCTCGGCTGTACTGCGGGCGTCGGCCGGGTCGCCGGACCGCCGCGAACCGCAGCGGTGCGGGCCGCGGACCGGCCGCAGCGTCGGGCCATCGTGTCACAGAAGACGCCGCGTACGGCCGAATTCCGGCACCCGGGCGGACCCGTCCGCCCGAGCGGGAGCCGCTGCCCCGCGGCGGCGGTGCGCGGGGCAGCCGGAGGACCGGGAGCGGGTCAGACCCGGTCGACGAGATCCGCGATGGAGTCGACGACGCTGGAGGGGCGGTAGGGGTACCGCTCCACCTCGTCGGGCCGGGTCAGCCCGGTCAGCACCAGGAAGGTCTCCAGCCCCGCCTCCATCCCGGCCCGGACGTCGGTGTCCATCCGGTCGCCGATCATGGCGCTGGTCTCGGAGTGGGCGCCGATCGCGTTGAGACCGGCGCGCATCATCAGCGGATTGGGCTTGCCGACGAAGTACGGGTGCTGGCCGGTGGCCTTGGTGATCAGGGCGGCGACCGACCCGGTGGCGGGCAGCGCGCCCTCGGCGGAGGGGCCGGTCTCGTCCGGGTTGGTGGCGATGAAGCGGGCGCCGTCGTTGATCAGCCGGATGGCCCGGGTCAGCGCCTCGAAGCTGTAGGTGCGGGTCTCGCCGAGCACGACGTAGTCCGGGTCGGCGTCGGAGAGGACGTAGCCGATGTCGTGCAGGGCCGTCGTCAGCCCGGCCTCCCCTATGACGTAGGCGGTGCCTCCGGGGCGCTGGTCGTCCAGGAACTGCGCGGTGGCCAGCGCGGAGGTCCAGATGTTCTCCGTCGGCACGGTCAGCCCGATGCGGGCCAGCCGGGCGTGCAGATCCCGGGGTGTGTACATCGAGTTGTTGGTGAGCACCAGGAACGGCCGCCCCGACTCCCTGAGCCGCTTGATGAACGAGTCGGCGCCGGGGACGGGGATCCCCTCGTGCATCAGCACACCGTCCATGTCGGTGAGCCAGGACTCGATGGGCTTGCGCTCTGCCACGGATGGACTCCTGCCAGGTCGTGGTGGTCCGGCCGGCGGAGGAGCGTGCCCGGGTACGCCGGAGCACGGAACCGGCCGCCGCGCTCAGCGTAACGGCAGCGGCCGGTGCAGGTCAGCCGGGGCGCAGGCGCTCCGGTGCCGGAGAGCGCCGGGAAGCGCCCGCGGCCGGCCGAAGCGGGCGGCCGGGTGCGTGCTCCGGGCCGCGGGCTTTGCGAGGGTGGGGGCATGAACCGCATGGACACCACCGCCACCCCGCTCCGCGTCGGACTGCTCGGCTTCGGGCTGGCCGGATCGGTCTTTCACGCCCCGCTGATCGCCACCACGCCGGGGCTCGTGCTGGACACCGTCGTCACCTCCGACCCGGAGCGCCGCAAGCGCGCCCGGGAGGCGGGCGCTCCGGGCGACGAGGTGCGGACGGTCGCCTCGGCGGACGAACTGTTCGCGGACGCGGACCGGCTCGATCTGGTGGTGGTCGCCACCCCGAACCGCACCCATGTGCCGCTGACGCACCGCGCCCTGGACGCGGGACTGCCGGCCGTGGTGGACAAGCCGCTGGCGCCCACCGGTGCCGAGGCCCGCGAGCTGGCGGCGACGGCCGAGTCCCGGGGGCTGCTGCTGGCGCCGTTCCAGAACCGGCGCTGGGACAACGACTTCCTCACCCTGCGCTCGCTGCTGGCCGAGGACGCGCTGGGCGAGGTGTTCCGCTTCGAGTCGCGGTTCGAGCGCTGGCGGCCCCGGCTGAAGGGCGGCTGGCGCGAGTCGGGCGACCCGGAGGAGGTGGGCGGGCTGCTCTACGACCTGGGCAGCCACGTCGTCGACCAGGCGCTGACCCTCTTCGGCCCGGCCGCCTCCGTCTACGCGGAGTCGGACGTGCGGCGGGCGGGCGCCGCGGCGGACGACGACACCTTCATCGCCATCACCCACGAGAGCGGCGTCCGCTCCCACCTGTGGATGAGCGCCACGGCGGCCCAGCTCGGGCCGCGCTTCCGGGTGCTGGGCAGCCGCGCCGCGTATGTGAAGTACGGACTCGACCCGCAGGAGAGCGCGCTGCGCGGGGGCGCGCGCCCGGTCGAGGGGGCGCCGTGGGGGGTGGAGCCGGAGGACGCCTGGGGCACGCTGGGTGCGCAGGACCCGCCCGGCGCCCTGCGCACCGTGCCGACGCTGGACGGTGACTACCCGGCCTTCTACGACGCGGTCGCCGGTGCGCTGCGCGAGGGCACGCCGCCGCCGGTGACCGCCCACGAGGCGGCCGCGGCCCTCCAGGTGCTGGAGACCGCGCGGTCCTTCGCGCGGGGCGGCTAGGACGCGACCCGCGGGCCGGGCGGGCCGTCGCCGGCGTGCGGAGCGGCTGTGCCGCCCGGTTCGTCAGCGCCGGGTGCACGCCCAGGCGATCGTGCGGCCGCCGCCCGCGCGTCCCCGGGCCGCCAGCTCGGCCGCGGCCCGCGTCCGGCCGTGGCCGCCCCAGTAACGGTGGTTGTTCGGGTTGTAGGCGACGGCACCGCAGCCGTTGGCGAAGGAGACGAGGACCTTGCAGCCGGGGCCGGAACAGTGGGACATCGCGCCCCGCTCGGCGGCGCTGCGCGAACTGTGGTCCCAGGACCTGCCGTTGCTGCCGTCCTGCCCCACTGCGATGGCCCCGTAGTAGTTCCGGGGCGGCGCGGAGGTCGGTTCGGGTGCGGGAGCCGGAGCGTCGTACGTCGGACGGGACGCGGCGTCGGTCTCCGGCGGGTCGTCGTCGGTCGGCCTGGTGTAGGTCGGCGTACGGGTCGGCCCGGCGTCTGCCGGGTCCGTGCCGCCGGTTGTCCCCGAGGTGAGGCGGCCCGGCGTCGAGTCGCGGTCGGTCAGCAGCCGACTCGCGGAAGTGGTGGGCCTCGCGTCGGAGAGCTGGTCCGCATCGGACGGCTCGTCCTTTTCGGACAACAGCACTGCCGCGAGGACCACGGCGCCGATGGCGACGGCGACGCCCCCCAGGGTGCGGCCCGGCGTCGACCCACCCGGGCCCGGGTCCCTCCTCGGGGCGGTGCCCGGGCTCTGGCTGCGCCCGGGAGTGGGCCGCCGGCTGTTCCCCGACTCGTTCGCCCGCGCGCCCGCTGCCTGCCGCCTGCCCCCGGACCGCCCGTCCCGGGTCGCGCGCCTGGTGTGCCCCGGCACGTCCGAGGTCCAACTGCGGGTGACGGTCTCCGCCTCCGCCTGGTCGGCGGCTCGCTGGAGACGGCTGCCTTCCTCGGCGTACTGGTCGATCAGCGAGGTCCAGCCGCTCGGCAGGGCGCGGGAGCCTCGCCGGGCGAAGCGCCGGATGAGCTGCTCGGCGGTCGGCCGGTCCTCGGGCCGCACCGCGAGGCAGTCGCCGACCACCCCGGCGAGGCCCGCGGGCAGGCCGTCCAGGTCGATGGCCGCCCGCCGTACGTGGTTGAGCTGCTGCAGCGGTTCCTGGGTCTCCGGGTACGGCAACCGGCCGCAGGCCACGTAGTAGAGGGTGACGCCGAGCGCGTAGATGTCGGAGGCGAACGTGCTGGACTGCCCCTCGGCCTGTTCCGGCGCGGCGAAGGCGATGGTGCCGAGAGTGAGCCGGGTGCTGGTGAGGTCGCCGGCGTGCGAGATGCCGAAGTCGATGACCCTCGGCCCCCTCGCGGTCAGCAGGATGTTGAGCGGCTTCACGTCCCGGTGCACGATGCCCTTGCCGTGCAGCTCCGCGAGCGCCCGCAGGATGCCGGGGGCGATCCGGCGCACCGCCTCCTCGTCCCCGAGGGGCCCCTTCTGCACCACGAGTGCCTCGAGCGAGGGCGCCGGTACGTACTCCATGGCCATCCAGGGCCGCTCGGCCTCGACGTCGGAGTCGAGTACCCGGGCGGTGTAGGTGCTCCGGACGCGGCGGGCGAGCCTGGTCTCGCGGCCGAAGCGCTTGCGGGCCTCCTCGCTCACCCCGCCCGGGGCCAGCAGTGTCTTGACGGCGACGATCCGGCCCGTGTCGGGGTGCCGGCCGAGGTAGATCACCCCCATACCGCCGGTGGCCAACTGGCCCAGCAGTCGGTAGGGCCCGAGTTGGCGCAGCTCACCACTGAGCGCGAACACACCCATCCCGAACGGCTCTGTCACTGTCCCGCCCCCGTCCCCGTCCCCCGTGCCCTGCGTTCCGGACGTGGGTATGGTCGCACGCAACTGGCCCTGCATGAGGTCGAGTTCGGGTCGCAACTCGGCCGCGGGCTGGGCGATCCGGACGGTCCCGGCCAGTCGGTCCGGGCGGTCGCACGCTCCGGGCGCCCGGAGCGGCCCCGTGCTCGGCGGGGGCGCCCCGGGCGCGGCGCGGCTAGGCCGATGTCATGACCTGGCGCTGCCGGCCCAGGCCCGCGATCTCCAGTTCGACGACGTCGCCGTCGCGCAGGTAGGGCTTGGGCTCCGGCATCCCCATCGCGACGCCCGCCGGAGTGCCGGTCGAGACGATGTCGCCGGGGTGCAGGGTCATGAAGTGGCTGAGGTGCCGCAGCACTTCGGCGACCGGGAAGATCTGGTCGGCGGTGCTGCCGTCCTGGCGCAGTGTGCCGTTCACCCACAGCCGCATGGCCAGCGCCTGCGGGTCGGGTACCTCGTCGGCCGTGACCAGCCAGGGGCCCAGTGGGTTGAAGGTCTCGCAGTTCTTGCCCTTGTCCCACTGCCCGCCGCGTTCGAGCTGGAAGGCGCGTTCGGACACGTCGTTGCCGACCGCGTACCCGGCGACGCAGGCCAGCGCCTCCTGGTCGGATTCCAGATAGCGGGCGGTGCGGCCGACGACGACGGCCAGTTCGACCTCCCAGTCGGTCTTCCGGCTGCCGCGCGGGATCAGCACCGGGTCGTGCGGGCCGACGACCGTGTCGGGGGCCTTCATGAAGACGATGGGTTCCTCGGGCACCGGGGCGCCGGTCTCCCGCGCGTGGTCGTGGAAGTTCAGCCCGATGCACACGATCTTGCCGATGCGGGCCAGTGGCGGCCCGATGCGCGGCCCCCCGGGCCCGGTGCCCGCCGCCGCTCCGGGCAGCTCCCCGGCGGCGGCCGCCGCGCGCACCCGGTCGAGCGCGGCGGGGCCCGCGAGCAGTTCGGGGTCGATGTCGGGGACGACCCCCGAAAGGTCGTGCAGGGTTCCGTCCTCGTCCAGCAGCGCGGGGCGCTCGGCTCCCGCAGGTCCGACGCGGAGCAGTTTCACGTCGCTCTCCCTCCCAGGCGAATCAGCAGATCGTCCAGGAGGGCGTTCAGAACCACAAGAGAGAGTTCACGTACTGGACCGTAGCATCCGTAATACGGAAGTAGCCTGGCGTTTCGCGGCGCTGAATCCGGTATTTTCGTCATTGCGATGTCCAGGCGGACCGCGTTCCGCGCCGCACGGACGACGCGCCCCGGAGAGCGGGCGGGCCTACGCCCCCGCCAGCCTGGCCACCGTGTGGATGGCCAGCCCGGCCAGCGAGCCGACCACCGTGCCGTTGATCCGGATGAACTGCAGATCCCGGCCGATATGGGCCTCGATCTTCCGCGAGGTGTGCTCGGCGTCCCAGCTCGCGACCGTCTCCGAGATCAGCGAGGTGATCTCGCCCCGGTAGGTGGTCACCAGATGCGCGGCGGCGCCCTCGATCCATCCGTCCACCTTCGACCGCAGCCGGCCGTCGGCCGCCAGCCGGCCGCCCAGCGACAGCAGCGCCGCCCGGGCCCGGACCCGCAGCTCGCTGCGCTCGTCCTCGGCGGCGGCCACCAGCATCGCCCGCACGGCACCCCACACCGAGGCGATCAGGTCCTGCACCTCGGCACGGGCCAGCGTCTCGTTCTTCAGCCGCTCCACCCGGGCGCGGGTGTCCGGGTCGGCCTGCAGGTCGGTGGCGAAGTCCCGCAGGAAGCGGTCGACGGCGCCCCGCGCGGGGTGGTCGGGCATGTCCCGCATCTCCGTGACGAAGCGCAGCAGTTCGCGGTAGACCCGCTCCCCGACCCGCCGGTCCACGAACTTCGGCGTCCAGCCCGGCGCACCTCCCGCGACCGCGCCCATCACGGAGTCGCCGTGCTCGTGCAGCCACTCGGCGGCCCGGGTGCACACCAGGTCGACCACACGGCGGTGGCCGCCGTCCGCGACGATCCGCTCCAGCATCGCGCCGAGCCCCGGCGCCACCTCCTTGGCGGTGGCGCGGCGGGTGATCGCCTCGCTGACGACGGCCTGGACGTCCGCATCCCGTAGCACGGTGAGCGCCCCGCGCAGCGCGGTGGCCAGCTCGGCCGTCACCCGGTCGGCATGCTCGGGGCGGGCCAGCCAGGCACCGAACCGGCCGCTGATCCCGACCGCGTGCAGCCGCTCGCGCACCACGTCGGCGGAGAGAAAGTTCTCCCCCACGAAGTCGCCGAGGCTGCGCCCGAGTTGGTCCTTCTTGGTCGGAATGATCGCGGTGTGCGGGATGGGCAGCCCCATCGGATGCCGGAAGAGCGCCGTGACCGCGAACCAGTCGGCGAGCGCACCCACCATCCCGGCCTCGGCGGCCGCCGCGACATAGCCGCTCCAGGGTCCGGCTCCGGCGTGCTCCGCCCAGGTGGCCGCCGCGAAGACCGCGGCCATCAGCAGCAGCGCCCCGGTGGCGATGGCCTTCATCCGCCGCACCCCGCGGCGGCGCTCCTCGTCGGCCGGGGTGAGCCCCCCGGCCCCGCCCGGCCCCCGCGGTCCCGCAGCGCCCGCACCCGCGGCGCCACCCGAGTGGTCCAGCGCCGGCTCTCCGGTTCCCGAGGCGCGGCGCCCGGCGGGCCGGCCGCGTGTGATCGCTCTCACGTGAGCCTCCTCATGATCGGGGTGCCCGCCCTCGGTCGCCCGGTCCATCCGCTCCGCCCTCCCCCTGGATCGTCCCTGGCCACGCCCCGCATACCGGCGGAACACCGGGGAACCCTCGCTACCGTCCGCGCATCGGATCACCGCCCGGCGCGGGGAAGGACATTCTCCCTCCACCGGCCGCGCGTGGAACGGAGCGAGGCTCTGCCGCGTCTGTGTGGGCGGCAGTGCAGAACATCAGGAACCAGCAAGGTGGTGCCGGGGGCCGGCCCGTCGAGGGCCCGTCCGGCGTACGGCCCCCGACAGGGCGCCGCACCCCGATCGTGGGATCATGGCACCGCAGACCGACCGGAGCCGCGGGCTCCGTGCAGCCCGAGGAGAACGAGCGCGCGTGACCAGGAACATGGGCTATGCCCTGCTCGCCGGACTGGCGGCGCTCGTGGTCCTCGTCTCGACCGCGATATTCATCGGGGCGGGCAACCGTGACAACGGGCGGGGCGAGGAGTCGCCGCGGGCACGCAACTCGGCCGCACCCGCCTCCTCCGGGAACTGGGTCGGCACCTGGTCGGCGGCGCCCGCCGCGGCCGAACCGCGCAGCCGGGACGGCTTCGCGCACATGTCGATCCGCAACGTCGTGCACACCTCGGTGGGCGGCACGGGAGCCCGGGTGCGGCTCTCCAACCTGTTCGGCAACCGGCCGCTGACCATCACGCACGCGAGCGTCGCGCTGGCCGCGGCCCCCAGCAACCCCACGGCAGCGGCGGGCAGCATGCGCCGGCTCCGGTTCGGCAACAGGACCTCGGTCACCATCCCGGCCGGCGGCGAGGTCACCAGCGACGCGGTGCGGCTGAACGTGCCGCATGCGGCGGACCTGCTGGTCACCACCTACTCCCCCACGCCCTCCGGGCCGGTCACATACCACCCCTACGCACGGCAGACCAGCTATGTGGCCACGGGCGACCGGGCCGAGGACACCTCGGGCACCGCCTTCAACCAGCAGAGTCCGTACTGGCGTTACCTCACCGGGGTGGACGTGTGGAGCTCCGAGACGCAGGGCGCCGTCGCGGTGCTGGGCGACTCGATCACCGACGGCATCACCTCCAGCCCCGGCGCCAACCGGCGCTGGACCGACTTCCTGGCCGAGCGGCTGCGCACGGAGCGCGACGCGCCCCGGCTGAGCGTCCTGAACGCGGGTATCAGCGGGAACCGGGTGCTGGTCGACGGCAGCAAGTACTCGCCCAACAACGGACCGAGCGGGCTGACCCGGATGAGCCGCGACGTGCTCTCCCGCACCGGGCTGAAGGTGGTCGTCGTCGAGATGGGGCTCAACGACATCATCAAGCCGCCGCGGCAGCGCGATCCGCAGCGGATCGTGAACGGGCTGCGGGATCTGGTGCGGCAGGCGCACACCCGCGGGCTGCGGGTCGTCGGCGCCACGCTCACCCCCTTCGGCGGGCACCGCGGCTACAACCCGCGCATGGAGGCCGTGCGGCAGGGCGTCAACGCCGAGATCCGGAAGGGGAAGGTGTTCGACGCCGTGGTCGACTTCGACGCGGCCCTGCGCGACCCGGCCCACCCCGAGCGGCTGCGCGCGGCGTACGACTCGGGCGACCATCTGCACCCGAGCGACAACGGGTACCAGGCCATGGCCCAGGCGATGGACCTGCAGAGCCTGAAGGGGTCACGGCCCGCGACTCTGTGAGAACAGACGGGCGGCTCCCCGGGACGGCCGGGTCAGCCCGCGTACATCCGCGCGATCACGTCCTCGATGGCCGGTTCGCGGAGGGAGAGGTCCACCAGCGGGTACTCCGCCGCGAGCCTGGCGACCAGCGGAGCGGCGCTGGCCGCGGCGGGAAAGGCCAGCCACTGGCGCGGGCCCTCGGTGCGGACGGTGCGGGCCCCCTCCAACCCCGCTATCGGCGGCAGCTCGTACTCCAGGTCGACGACCAGGGTGCGCTCGCCGCGGCCGGCTTCCTGGAGGCCGCCGAGCGAGCCGTCGTACAGCAGCCGGCCCTGGTCGATGACCACCACCCGTTCGCACAGGTGCTCGATGTCGCTCAGGTCGTGCGTGGTCAGCAGCACGGTGGTCCCCAGCTCCGCGTTGAGCGCGGTCAGAAAGCCGCGCACCCGGGCCTTGCTGACGACGTCCAGGCCGATCGTGGGCTCGTCCAGGTAGAGCACGTCGGGATCGTGCAGCAGGGCCGCGGTGATGTCGCCGCGCATCCGCTGCCCCAGCGAGAGCTGCCGGACCGGCACGTCCAGCAGGTCGCCCAGTTCCAGGAGTTCCACGCAGCGCGCCAGGTTCTCCTCGAAGCGGGCGCGCGGGATCCGGTACATCCGGCGGACCAGCGCGTAGGAGTCGCGCAGCGGCAGGTCCCACCAGAGCGTGGTGCGCTGCCCGAAGACGACACCGATGCGCCGCACCAGCCGGGTGCGCTCCTGCCACGGGTCCACCCCGGCGACCCGCAGCCTGCCGGTGGAGGGGGTCAGGATGCCGGTGAGCATCTTGATGGTGGTCGACTTGCCGGCGCCGTTGGGTCCGATGAAGCCGACCATCTCACCGCGGCGGAGTGCGAAGGAGATGCCGTCCACGGCCCGCACCGAGGTGGCCGTGCGGCGCAGCAGGCCACTGCGACGGCGCACCGTGAAGGTCTTGGTCAGCTCCCGTACGTCGATGAATCCGGCGTCCGCGTCACCCGCGGCGCCCCTGTCACCCGTACTGTCCGCGTCACCCGCGGCGTCCACATCGCTCACTGCTCTCGCGTCCCTCCTCATCTCTTCAGGACCCCAGGGCTCCGGGGCTCTGCGGCTCCGATCCCGGTCAGCTTCCCGTGCTGCGGTAGGAGCGCAGCCCCGCCCGCCACGCCGCGCCCGCCACGGCGCAGCACAGCAGCGCGACGGCGGGGGCGGCCAGGTCGAGCCCGTCCGGCAGGCCCAGGGGATCGTCCCGGCCCAGCACCCGCAGCGCCGGCAGCCAGTTGACGAAGGCCAGCGGCACCACGAAGGTCACGCCGCGCACCAGTTCTTTGCCGAAGACGGTGGGCGGGTACTGGAGCAGCGTCGTACCGCCGTAGGTGAAGGCGTTCTGCACCTCGGAGGCGTCCTGCGCCCAGAACTGGAAGGCGCCGCCGACGACGAACACGCAGCCGAAGATGACGGTGCCGCACAGCAGCATGGAGATCAGCAGCGCGACCCGGCCCGCGGTCCACTCCAGCTCCAGCCGGGAGACCGCCCAGCCCAGCACCAGGGAGCCCTGGACGATCCGGCCCAGCCGGCGCAGCGCGAACCGGTCGGCGGCGAGCTGGCTGAGGACGGGCACCGGGCGGGTCAGCAGGACGTCCATGGTGCCGTCGCGTACCCGGCGGCCCACCCGCTCCGCCGACCCCAGCAGCAGGTCCGACAGGCCGAAGGCGACGGCGGAGGTGCCGTAGAGGAAGGCGACCTCGGGCAGCGTGAAGCCGCCCAGCGCGTCCACCTGGCCGAACATGAGCATGATGGCGGCGAAGTCGAGAGCGGTCGTCGCGAAGTTGGCCGCCAGCATGATCACGAACGAGGTGCGGTACGCCATCGTCGAGCGCACCCACATCGCGGCGATGAAGCAGTAGGCCCGCACCGCCCAGGCCGCGCGGCCCAGCGCGGCGCCGAGCGCGCCGCCGCCGGTTCCGGCGACGAGCGGCCGCCGGTCGGTCTCAGCCACCCTGGACCACCACCTTGCGGGTCGCGACGGCTTGCAGGAGGCGTCCCGCGGCCAGCAGCACCGCTGCCCACCCGGCCTGGAAGGCGAGCCCGGCCGCCGCGCCGCCGGGGTGGGTGCCCAGCAGCACGTCGGCGGGCACCTGGAGCATCGCGGCCCACGGCAGCAGCCGCACCGCGTCGCCGAAACCGCCCGGGAAGACGGACAGCGGCAGCAGCATCCCGGAGAAGAAGACGCTCAGCAGCCCGGACAGCGCGCCGAGGCCCGTCGCGTCCAGCAGCCAGAACCCGCACAGCGCGAACAGGTAGCGGACCGCGAAGCTGACCACGATCGCCAGCAGCACCGCGGCCAGGAAGCACAGCCATGTACCCGGGGAGGCGGGCAGCGCCAGGTCGAAGACGAGGGAGCCGAGCGCCAGCGGCAGCACGCCGCGGCCGAGCAGTTGGAAGAGGGCCCGCCCCAGGTCGGCGGCGAGCCACCAGGTCTGCAGGTCGACCGGCCGGTAGAGGTCGATGGCGACGTCGCCGTTCCTGATCCGCTCCTGGAATTCGTCCTGGAAGCCGCCGCCCATCAGCGCCGCGGCGGCCAGCAGTGCCTGCCCGGTCCAGACGAAGGTCAGCGCCTGGCTCTGGTCGTATCCGCCCAGGTGGGGGCGCTCGTGCCACAGGGCCAGGAACGTATGGGCGAGAATGAAGCCGAAGACGGTGTTGGTGAAGACTCCGGCCGCCGTGGCGACGCGGTAGGTGGCATAGCGACGGAAGCCGCTCAGGGCCACGGCGAAATGGAGACGGAGCAGATGCATCCTTTCTGGCCCCTCCACCGTCTCTTCCATAGCACTGCCGTGCGAAACACCGCGCGTGGACGAAGCCAGCGAGCCTAGTCCACGGGCCGGGTGGACGACCATCGAATATCCACCGGGCCGGGCTACGGCCCCGCGGCCGTTCTCCGGTACGGCGGGTGCGAAAGTGTTCTACGGGGCGTACGAGCATCGCCCGCCATTGGACGAGGAGTCCCTGCAGACATGAGTGACGAGCCGAACCGCGACGCCGACGGCCGGGAGCCGGAGTCGGACGGCCCGCCAGCGCAGCCCCCCCGGCAGCAGCCGGACCCGGCCGAGGCCGAGAGCGCCGCGGCTGCCGAGGGGGGTGCGGGGACCCCGCCGGAGCGCACGGCGGCCGACGCGCGCCCGGGGCAGCCCGCGGAGGGCACCGCCCCGAAGGCCGCCGCGCCGGAGCCGGACGCGCGGGACGAGCAGCCGGGCGCGCAGAGTGCGCAGCCGGGCGCCGCGAAGGGGAAGCCGGGCGCCGCGGACGAGGAGCCGGCCGGGGCGCCGGAGCGCTCCATATCCGCGGCCGAGCAGTCCGCCCGCTCCGGGCAGCCCGCGACCCCCGAGACATCCGCGTCGCCCCGGGAGCCGGAACCGGACGGACGGTCCGCTCCGGCGGGGGCGTCCGACCCGCCCGAGAAGCCCGCACCGCCGTCCCCGGCCGACCCGGCCGCGACTGCCGCCGTTCCCCTGGGGCAGGGCCCGGCCGGGGACGGTCCCGCATCCGAGGAGAGCGGCAGTCTCATGGCGAACACCCCCGAGGCGGAGCAGGGCAAAGCCGCCAAGAAGGCCAAGAAGGCCAAGAAGAAGCAGCAGCGCCGACGTACCGGCTGGCGCAGGCTGCTGCCCACCTGGCGGATGGTGCTGGGCGCCTTCCTGCTGGTCGTCCTGGCGGTGTCCGGCGCGCTCGTGGCCGGATACCTGCTGGTGAGCATTCCGGCCCCGAACGAGGCCGCCGCGGCCCAGACCAACGTCTACCTGTACGCGGACGGCAGCCAGATCGCCCGGGACGGCGACATCAACCGGGAGAACGTCACCCTCGGCAAGGTGCCGAAGACGACCCAGCACGCGGTGCTGGCCGCCGAGGACCGCGACTTCTACCACGAGTCCGCCGTCGACCCGCAGGCGATGGCCCGCGCGGGCTGGAACATGGTGACCGGCGGCGAGCGGCAGTCCGGCTCGACGATCACCCAGCAGTACGTGAAGAACTACTACCTCAGCCAGGACCAGACGGTCACCCGCAAGGCCAAGGAGTTCTTCATCGCGCTGAAGCTGGACAACGAGGTCAGCAAGAACGACATCCTGCAGGGCTACCTCAACACCAGCTACTTCGGCCGGAACGCCTACGGTATCCAGTCGGCCGCGCACGCCTACTACGGCAAGGACGTCGGCGAGCTGACCGCAGGCGAGGGCGCCTACCTGGCCGCGCTGGTCAACTCGCCCAACGCCTACGACACCCGCGCCCACCCGGAGAGCAAGGACCGCGCCGTCGCCCGCTGGAACTACGTGCTGGACGGCATGGTCAAGGAGGGCTGGCTGAGCAAGAGCGACCGCACGGGCATGAAGTTCCCCGAGCCGCACAAGGTCAAGCCGCCCCGGAACCTGTCCGGCGAGCGCGGCTACCTCGTGGACGCGGTCAAGAACTACCTGATCGGCAACGAGATCATCGACGAGCGGCGGCTGGCGGCCGGCGGCTTCCGGATCACCACCACGTTCCAGCCGAAGAAGCAGAAGGCCATGCGGGACGCGGTCGACGACGAGCTGATGGCGAAGCTGGACCGGAAGAACCGCAAGGTCGACAGCTACGTCCGCGCGGGGGGCGCCTCGGTCGACCCGAAGACCGGCAAGGTCGTGGCGATGTACGGCGGCATCGGCTACACCAAGCAGTACACGAACAACGCGACCCGCCGGGACTACCAGGTCGGGTCCACGTTCAAGCCGTTCCTGTTCACCTCTGCCGTCCAGAACCGGTCCACCACCCAGGACGGCCGGCTCATCCGGGCCGACACCGTCTACGACGGCACCAACAAGCGCGAGGTGGTGAGCGACGGACGCGGTACGGGGTACGCGCCCGCCAACGAGGACCAGCACTCCTACGGGAAGATCCCCGTCTCGACCGCGATGGACAAGTCGGTCAACAGCGTCTTCGCCCAGATGGGTATCGACGTCGGCCCCAAGAACGTCAAGGAGACCGCGATCGACCTGGGCATCCCCGAGGACGCGCCCAACCTGACCGAGAACGGCTCCATCGCGCTCGGCGTCACCACGGCCTCGGTGCTCGACATGGCGGAGGCGTACGCCACGCTGGCCAACCACGGCAAGCACGGCCACTACAGCATGGTGGAGAAGGCCACCCGCGGCGGTGAGGTGATCAGCCTGCCCGACCCCGACCCCGTGCACGCCGTCCCCCGGGAGGCCGCCGACTCCACGACCGCCACGCTGCGCAGCGTCGTCCAGGGCGGCACCGGTACCGCGGCCCAGGCCGCGGGACGCCCGGCCGCGGGCAAGACCGGCACCGCCGAGGAGGACAAGGCGGCCTGGTTCGCGGGCTACACCCCGGACCTGTCCACCGTCGTGGCGGTGATGGGGCAGAACCCGAAGACGGCCGTCCAGGAACCGCTCTACGGAACGGGCGGCCGGCCCCGCGTCAACGGCGGCGGCTTCCCGACCCAGATCTGGGCCGCCTACACCAAGAAGGCGCTGGAGGGCCGCCCGGCCAAGGACTTCGACCTGGACACGGCCGGCAAGGGGAACGTGTCGCCCAGCCAACCGCCGTTCAGCACGGATCCGTCGAGCCAAGCGCCGTCGGACCGGCCGAGCGACGAGCCCTCGAAGCCCGAGGAGCCGAGCGACCGGCCGTCGACGCCGACGACCCCGCCCTCCAGGCCGCCGTCCAGCCCGCCCCAGAGCCCTCCGGCCACGGGCGGCGCCGACAGCGGCGGCAGCGGCGACCCCGGCGGCGGGGACGGCGTCGTCGGCGGGAACGGGAACGGCGGCCCCGGGGGCGACGCCGCCTCCGGGGACCCCGGCGGGCTCTGAGGCGGCACTCCTCCGGGGGCCGGTGGGCGTCGTGCCGCCCACCGGCCCCCGGGCCGTTCCCGGCGACATTCCAGGGTGACCTGCCCCGGTGACCTGCCCGGTGATCCACTGCCCGCGGTGCACGGACGCCCCCGCGGGCCACCGGCGGGTGAGCCGGGCCACCACCCCCGGGCGCCCGGTTTGCTACGGTCCTGGGACCGGCCCCGTTCGCGGGCCGGTCCCGACGAGACGCGCCGTACCGGGCCCGGAACGACGACGCACCCCCGCAGTCGAACTCACGGAGGTGCCGTCATGGCCTGGATCCTGCTCGTCGTCGCCGGTCTCGTCGAGGTGGCCTGGGCGATCGGCCTCACTTTCACCGAGGGCTTCACCCGGCTGTGGCCCAGCGTGCTGACGGCCGCCGGGTTCGCCACCAGCATGGTGCTGCTGGCCCTCGCCGTGAAGACCCTGCCGATCGGTACCGCCTACGGCGTCTGGGTCGGCATCGGCGCAGCGGGCGCCGCCGTCGTCGGCATGCTGGTGCTGGGCGAGCCGATGACCGCGGCGCGGGTCTTCTTCATCGCGCTGCTGCTGGTGGCCGTGGTCGGCCTCAAGGCCACCTCGGGCCACTGACCGGGCGGGGCCGGGCCACGGAACCGGGTCGCCGGCAGGTCCGGGGGGCCGGCAGGCCCGGCGGGCGGTTCGGGCGGTCCTAGAGGTACAGACCGGTGGAGTCGTCGGTGTCCTGGAGGCGTTCGGCGGCCACGGCGTGCAGATCGCGTTCGCGCATCAGGACGTAGGCGACTCCCCGCACCTCGACCTCGGCACGGTCCTCCGGGTCGTAGAGCACCCGGTCCCCGGGCTCCACCGTGCGCACATGCTGGCCGACGGCGACCACCTCGGCCCAGTCCAGCTTGCGTCCCACGGCCGCGGTCGCGGGGATCACGATGCCGCCGGAGGAGCGGCGCTCACCCTCGCCGGTGTCGGTCCGCACGAGCACGCGGTCGTGCAGCATCCGGATCGGCAGCTTGTCGTCGTGCGCGGGGGAGGAGGTCTTTGGGCTCACCGGGAGACCGTATCTCAGCGCCTCACTTGCGGTGGCGGCGAGCCCGCCGCCCGCCGGGCCTGCGCCGGGAGGAGAGGGTGAGGGCGCCGCCGACCAGGACGGCGGTCAGCACCGCGGCCGGCAGGACACGCTCCAGCCGCGGGGCACCGTCCTCGCTGACGAACTGGGCCCGCACGTCGGACACCGCGCGGTTGGCGACCACGTACGCACGCCCCGCCGTGCGGTCCACCGCGGCGGCGGCCCGCGCCTTGGCGTCGCCGACGATGGTCTTCGGGTGAACGCGCACGGCGATCTCGTCCAGCGCGACGGCGAGTTCCTGCCGCCTGCGGATGATGTCCGCCTCGATGTCCGCGGGGGTCCTGGCTTCCGGCACCGAGCTGCCTCCGTCGCTGTCAGTCCTGCGTCCTACCGTGTGTCAGCGGCCATCCTGTCAGCTCGCCGGGGCCGCCGCCCCACGGCACCCCCGATCGACGGCCTCCGGCTACGCTCGGGCAGGGTCGGCCCCGCCGCCACCGCGGAGACGTACCGCATGTGCAGGTGAGTACCGCGGCGGCCGCCGGAGGAAACCCACAGGAGACGAAGGAGCCCCGATGAGCGCACGACTCGAGCCCGGCGACACCGCCCCCGACTTCACGCTGCCGGACGCCGACGGCAAGGAGGTCTCGCTGTCCGGCCACCGGGGCCGCAAGGTGATCGTCTACTTCTACCCGGCGGCGCTGACCCCCGGCTGCACCAAGCAGGCCTGCGACTTCACCGACAATCTCGAACTGCTGGCCGGTCAGGGCTACGACGTCATCGGCGTCTCCCCCGACAAGCCGGAGAAGCTGGCGAAGTTCCGGGAGCAGGAGTCGCTGAAGGTCACCCTCGTCGGCGATCCCGGCAAGGAGACCATGGAGGCGTACGGCGCCTTCGGCGAGAAGAAGCTCTACGGCAAGACCGTCACCGGCGTCATCCGCTCCACCGTCGTCCTGGACGAGGAGGGCCGGGTCGAGCGGGCGCTGTACAACGTGAAGGCCACCGGGCACGTCGCAAAGCTGCTGCGGGACCTGGGGCTGGCTTCGGAGTGATCGTGCGCCGCCTCCGGAAGCGGTCCGTATAGGGAGGTGGAACGGGTGGTACCCATGGGGGATGAAGCACGAGGACCAGCCCCCGGACCCGGCCGCGCTCAAGCGGCACCGGTACCTCTTCCGCGCCGTGCGCCGCAGACGGGATCCGAAAGTCCGCCTCAGCGACATCACCGTGACGGACGAGCCGACGGTCAAGCGTGCCACCAAGGCCGCCGCTGTCGGTAATGCCATGGAGTGGTTCGACTTCGGGATCTACGCCTATCTCGCGGTCACCATCGGCAAGGTCTTCTTCCCCGGCGGCGGCAGCACCCAACTGCTCGCCTCCTTCACCGCCTTCGCGGCCTCCTTCCTGGTACGGCCGCTGGGCGGACTGTTCTTCGGCCCCCTCGGCGACCGCATCGGGCGCAAGAAGGTGCTCGCCCTGACGATGGTGCTGATGGCGGCGGGCACCTTCTGCATCGGGCTGATCCCCTCCTACTCCTCCATCGGCCTCGCCTCGCCGGTACTGCTGCTGCTGTGCCGGCTGGTGCAGGGCTTCTCCACCGGCGGCGAGTACGGCGGCGCCGCCACCTTCATCGCGGAGTACGCGCCGGACAGACGGCGCGGCTACTTCGGCAGCTTCCTGGAGCTGGGCACCCTCACCGGCTACACCGGCGCCGCCGCACTGGTGCTGGTGCTGAACACCGCGCTGGGCGACGACGCGATGCTGCGCTGGGGCTGGCGCATCCCGTTCCTGGTGGGCGGGCCGATCGGGGTCGTGGGGCTGTATCTGCGGATGAAGCTGGACGAGACCCCGGCCTTCCGGAAGCGCGCCGAGCAGTTCGCGCCCGCGCCCGAGGCGGGCGCGGCGGAAGCGAGCGAGCCGAAGCTCTCGGAGAACGTGCCGCAGAAGGAACTGCGGTCCATCTTCTCCGAGCAGTGGCGCACCCTGCTGCTGTGCATCTGTCTGGTGGCCGCCTACAACGTCACGGACTACATGCTGCTCTCGTACATGCCGGCCTATCTGACCGACTCCCTCGGGTACGAGAACTCCATGGAGCTGGTCGCGGCCATCATCACGATGGTGGCGATGGCGGCGGTCATCCAGCGGATCGGGCACCTCAACGACCGCTTCGGCCGCAAGCCCGTCCTGATGGCGGGCATGGTCGGCTTCTTCGTGCTGACCGTCCCGGTCTTCGCCCTCTTCCAGCAGGGCAGCTTCGCCGCGGTGCTGGTCGGGCTGCTGGTGCTCGGCGCCTGCCTGGTGTGCCTGCTGGGCACGATGTCGGCCACGCTGCCCGCGCTCTTCCCCACCGATGTGCGCTACGGCTCGCTCTCCATCGGCTACAACGTGGCGACCTCGCTGTTCGGCGGCACCGCGCCCGGTGTGATGACCTACCTGGTGGACAGCACCGGGGACAACCTCGCCCCGGCCTACTACGCCTCCGGCGCGGCGCTGCTCGGCATCATCGCGGTGGCCATGATGAAGGAGACGGCCCGGAGACCGCTGGCCGGCTCGCCGCCCTCGGTCAGCACCCCGGAGGAGGCCCGCGCACTGGCCCGATCCGAGAACCACGAGCCCACGTTCTGACCCGTCACACCCGTCCCCGGCGCGCGGGAAGGCATCCGCCCTCCGCCCCGCTCCGGGCCCGCGCCGGTGCGCCCGCCCCCGCCCCGGTGCGCGGGCACACCGGCGCAGTACGATACGTGCGCGCGCGAGTGCCGGAATTGGTAGACGGGACGGCTTTAGGTGCCGGTGTCTTCGGACGTGGGGGTTCGAGTCCCCCCTCGCGCACCCTGAGGGGCTTCAGTCCGAGCCGAGCAGTTCCCGCACGGCGGGGGCCAGCGCGCGGAACGCCTCGCCGCGGTGGCTGATCGCGTTCTTCTCCGCCGGGTCGAGTTCCGCGCAGGTCCGGGACTCGCCCTCGGGCTGCAGGATCGGGTCGTAGCCGAACCCGCCGGCGCCCGCGGGGGCGTGCCGGAGGGTGCCGCGCAGCCGTCCGCTGACGACGCGTTCGGTGCCGTCGGGCAGCGCGAGGGCCGCCGCGCACTCGAAGTGGGCGGCGCGGTGTGCGGTGTCGATGTCGGCGAGCTGGGCCAGCAGCAGGTCCAGATTGGCGGCGTCGTCCCCGTGCCGGCCGGCCCAGCGTGCGGAGAAGATGCCGGGTGCTCCGCCGAGTACGTCCACACAGAGCCCGGAGTCGTCCGCGACGGCGGGCAGCCCGGTGGCCCGGGCGAGGGCGTGCGCCTTGAGGAGCGCGTTCTCCGCGAACGTCACCCCCGTCTCCTTGACGTCCGGCACCTCGGGGTAGGCGTCCGCGCCCACCAGGTCCGGTTCGAGGCCCGCGTCGGCGAGGATCGCCTTCAGTTCGACGACTTTGTGGGCGTTGCGGGTGGCGAGGATCAGGCGCTGGGTGCTCATGGCCACCCAGTATCGTCCCGCCCGGGGCGCGGTTCAGCCGGGGGTGCAGACCTGTGTCAGCTGATCGGCCGCGTCGGTCACCGGCCCGGTCCGCGGGGTGCGCCCGGCCTCCACGTCGGAGCGGACGCTGTCGGCCGCCTTCTGCAGCCGGGAGACGGACTCGGCGATGTCGCCGTCGTCGGTCTCCTCGGATATCGCGGCAAGGTTCTTGTCGATCCGGTCCAGGGCCTGCTTCGCCTGGGCCGGGTCCTCGCCGGCGTCGGAGACGGCCTGCCGGAGGTCGTCCACGGAGCGGGCGACGGTCACCGCCGTACCGGCGCAGTCCAGTGTCCGGTCGACGGCCGAGCAGCTCGCCATCGCCGGTACGGTCAGCACGACGGCCGTGACGGCAGCCGCTGTCAGAACAGTCCTCCTGCGTGACACCTCAGCGTCCCCTCCCCGAGACTGGTCGGGCCGCACGGTTCGACACGTGCGGCCCGCACCCCGTCAGACGCGTAAAGCGGGAGCAAAGTTCCCCGGGCCGCTCGGAATTCCGGGCGGCGACCGCTGCGGTTCAGTGCCCCAGCGCCGTGCGCTGCGCACCGTCGAGTTGGGCGCAGCCGGCGACCGCGAGGTCGAGCAGCCCGTTGAGCTCCTCACGCGCGAAGGGCTCGCCCTCGGCGGTGCCCTGCACCTCCACGAAGCGGCCGTCGCCGGTGCAGACGACGTTCATGTCGGTCTCGGCGCGCACGTCCTCCTCGTAGCGCAGGTCGAGCATCGGCACGCCGTCGACGATGCCGACGCTCACGGCGGCGACGGTGCCGGTCAGCGGCTTTGCCTTGGCCTTGACGAGCTTGCGCTCCTGCGCCCAGGCCACCGCGTCGGCCAGTGCGACGTAGGCGCCGGTGATGGCCGCGGTGCGGGTGCCGCCGTCCGCCTGGAGGACGTCGCAGTCGAGCACGATGGTGTTCTCGCCCAGCGCCTTGTAGTCCACGACGGCTCGCAGCGAGCGGCCGACGAGGCGGGAGATCTCGTGGGTACGGCCGCCGATCCGGCCGCGCACGGACTCGCGGTCGCCACGCGTGTTGGTGGCGCGCGGCAGCATGGCGTACTCGGCGGTGACCCAGCCCTCGCCGCTTCCCTTGCGCCAGCGGGGCACGCCCTCGGTGAGGCTGGCGGTGCACAGCACCCGGGTGTCGCCGAAGGAGACCAGGACGGAGCCTTCGGCGTGCTTGCTCCAACCGCGCTCGATCGTGACGGGGCGCAGCTCCTCGGCCGTACGGCCGTCGATACGTGACATGGGGGCGAGCGTATCCCCGGCCGGGGGCGCGGGCCGAACGCGGGCCCGGGCCACCGGGCGGCGGACGGACCCGGCCGGGGGTCGGACCCGGCCGGGGGTCGGACCCGGCCGGGGGTCGGACCCGGCCGGGGGTCGGACCCGGCCGGGGGTCGGACCCGGCCGGGGGTCGGCTCACATCATGTCTTCGATCTCCGCAGCGATGGGGTCCGCGTCGGTGCCGATGACGACCTGGATCGCTGTCCCCATCTTGACCACGCCGTGGGCGCCCGCGCTCTTGAGGGCGGCCTCGTCGACGAGGGAGGGGTCGCCGACCTCGGTGCGGAGGCGGGTGATGCAGCCCTCGACCTCTTCGATGTTCTCGAGCCCGCCGAGTCCGGCGACGATCTTCTCAGCCTTGCTGGCCATGTCCTTCTCCTGTGTTCCCGCCCGGTGGACGCTGTGGCGTTGCTGGCATCGGTGGATCTTTTGTCACGTTAGCCCACGATCAGCCCAGCTTTGCGCGCGCCGGTGCGCTGTCTGGCGAATGATGACGCTTACTGGTGCCGCGAGGGCGTCGGCCGCCGCACGGCGGACGCCCCCGCATCCAGTAGTGGTCTACACCAGTATGCGTCAGTCGCCCGGTCGGCGGACGGGCGGCCGACCAGTCAGGAGGGGCCGTGAGCGCCAACGCCGCAGCCGGGCCGGGGAGGAAGTGGACCTCCGGATTCTTCCAGGGCCTGCAGAAGATGGGCCGCAGCCTCCAGCTCCCCATCGCCGTCCTCCCGGCCGCCGGCATCCTCAACCGGCTCGGCCAGCCGGACATCTTCGGCGACGACGGACTGGGCTGGACGGATGTGGCCAAGGTCTTCCTCGGCGCGGGGAGCGCGCTGCTGGACTCGGCGCTCGGACTGCCGCTGCTGTTCTGCGTGGGCGTGGCCATCGGCATGGCCAAGAAGGCGGACGGCTCGACCGCGCTCGCCGCCGTCGCCGGCTTCCTCGTCTACTACAACATCCTCCAGCAGTTCCCCGACTGCCCCTCGGGCACCAGCTACGACGCCGAGCTGGGCACCTGCCTGGCCAAGGACAGCACCGCCGCCGGTGCCGCCTCCTTCCAGAACCCGGGGGTGTTCGGCGGCATCATCGTCGGGCTGCTGACCGCGTGGTTCTGGCAGCGCTTCCACCGGGTGAAGCTCGTGGACTGGCTGGGCTTCTTCAACGGCCGCCGGCTGGTGCCGATCATCATGGCCTTCGTCGCGCTGGTCTTCGCGGTGCTGTGCCAGTGGGTGTGGCCACCCGTCGGTGACGGGCTCACCAGCTTCTCGAAGTGGATGTCGGACCTGGGCGCCTGGGGGGCGGGGATCTTCGGCATCGCCAACCGGGCGCTGATCCCGATCGGGATGCACCAGTTCCTGAACACCTTCATGTGGTTCCAGTTCGGCAGCTACAAGAAGCCGGACGGCGAGATCGTGCACGGCGACATCAACCGCTTCCTGGCCGGCGACCCGGACGCCGGGCAGTTTCTCACCGGGTTCTTCCCGATCATGATGTTCGCGCTGCCCGCCGCCGCGCTGGCCATCACGCACGCCGCCCGGCCGGAGCGCCGCAAGGTCGTCGGCGGCCTGATGCTCTCGACGGCGCTGACCTCGTTCGTCACCGGGGTGACCGAGCCGATCGAGTTCTCCTTCCTCTTCGTGGCCCCGGTGCTCTACGTCATCCACGTCCTGCTGACGGGTGTCTCGATGGCTCTCACCTGGGGGCTCGGCGTGCACGACGGCTTCAGTTTCTCCGCGGGACTGATCGACTACGTCATCAACTGGAGCCTGGCCACCAAACCCTGGCTGATCATCCCGATCGGACTGTGCTTCGCGGTGGTCTACTACGTGATCTTCCGGGTCGTGATCTCCGTGTTCGACCTCAAGACTCCCGGGCGGGAGCCGGAGGAGATCGCGGAGGAGATCGAGAACGACATCACCCGGTAGCGGCGCCCCGCGCGGAGCCGGCACCTGCCCGCCGTCGGCTCCCGCGGCCGCGGGCAGCAGCCGGACGTTGCCCAGATCACCCGGAAGAGACCGTTCCGCCGTGCGCGGGGGCCGTGCTACTAATGGTCTACACCACTACGTGGACTAGACCACCAGCGGGCTGCCTCCTCCCTGTGCAGCGCCCGCTCCACCTGGAGGAACACCCCCATGAGTACGGACACCGCTGCTCCCGCGAAGAAGCGGGGCTCCGGACTGTTCCAAGGACTGCAGAAGGTCGGACGCAGCCTGCAGCTGCCCATCGCCGTCCTCCCCGCCGCAGGCATCCTCAACCGGCTCGGCCAGCCCGACGTCTTCGGCGACGAGGGGCTGAAGTGGCACGACGTCGCCGCCGCGTTCGCCGGCGCGGGCGGCGCCATCTTCGACAACCTGCCGCTGCTGTTCTGCATCGGCGTCGCCATCGGCTTCGCCAAGAAGTCCGACGGCTCCACGGCGCTCGCCGCGCTCGTCGGCTTCCTCGTCTACAAGAACGTCCTGGAGGCCTTCCCCGTCCACGAGGCCGTGGTCAAGGCGGGCGAGGACACCCCGGCCGTCTACAACGACCCGGGAGTGCTCGGCGGCGTCCTGATGGGGCTGATAGCCGCGGTCGTCTGGCAGCGCTACCACCGCACCAAACTGGTGGACTGGCTGGGCTTCTTCAACGGCCGCCGGCTGGTGCCGATCATCATGGCCTTCGTCGGCCTCGTCGTCGGCGTGGCCTTCACCCTGATATGGGGGCCGATCGGGGACGCCATCACCGCGTTCGGCGAGTGGATGACCGGGCTCGGCGCCACCGGCGCGGGCATCTTCGGTCTGATCAACCGGGCGTTGATCCCGGTGGGCATGCACCAGTTCCTCAACACGGTCGCCTGGTTCCAGCTCGGTGACTTCACGAACGCCTCCGGGGACGTCGTGCACGGCGACATCGCCCGGTTCTTCGCGGGCGACCCGAGCGCGGGCCAGTTCATGTCCGGCTTCTTCCCGATCATGATGTTCGGGCTGCCCGCCGCCGCGCTGGCGATCGCGCACTGCGCCAAGCCGCACCGCCGCAAGGCCGTGACCGGCATGATGGTCTCGCTCGCGCTGACCTCGTTCGTCACGGGCATCACCGAACCGATCGAGTTCACCTTCATGTTCATCGCACCGGTGCTGTACGTGGTGCACGCGGTGCTCACGGCCCTCTCGATGGCGGTGACCTGGATGCTCGGGGTCCACCACGGCTTCAGCTTCTCGGCGGGCTTCATCGACTACGCCATCAACTGGAGCCTGGCCACCAAACCCTGGCTGATCATCCCGATCGGACTGTGCTTCGCGGCGGTCTACTACGTGATCTTCCGCTTCCTGATCGTGAAGCTGGACATCAAGACCCCGGGCCGCGAACCCGACGAAGAGGTCGAGGACCTGACCAAGTGACACGCGCCGGCGTGCCCGCGCGGCCTCCGCCGCCGCGGCACGCCGGCCGGTTCTCAGACCTCGTACACCGCGCCGGCCCGGGCCATCTCCACCGGCCCGGCGAAGACCGCCTTCGCGTCCCGCAGGTTGATCTGCGGATCCGTCCACGGCGGTACATGGGTGAGCACCAGCCGCGCGGCCCCGGCCCGGGCCGCGACCTCCCCGGCCTCCCGTCCGTTCAGATGGAGACCCGGGATCTGCTCCTTGCCGTCCGTGAAAGACGCCTCGCACAGGAACAGATCGGCGTCCCGCGCCGCCAGTTCGAGCGCCGGACAGGGCCCGGTGTCACCCGAATACGTGAGGACCCGCCCGCTCTCCTCGTGCTCGACACGGAACGCGTACGCCTCCACCGGGTGCTCGACCCGTTCCGTGCGCACCCGGAAGGGGCCCGCCTCGAAGCTGCCGCCGGGCGTGAGCGTGCGGAAGGCGAAGACCTCGCTCATCGACGACTCGGACGGGGTGTCGGCGTAGGCAGTGGTGAGCCGCTGCTCGGTGCCGGGCGGACCGTAGACCGGGATGGGAGTGCAACGGCCGCCCTCGTGGCGGTAGTAGCGGGCCACGAAGTAGCCGCACATGTCGATGCAGTGATCCGCGTGCAGATGGCTGAGTGCGATCGCGTCGAGATCGTAGAGCCCGCAGTGGCGCTGCAGCTCACCGAGCGCGCCGTTGCCCATGTCCAGGAGCAGCCGGAAGCCGTCGGCCTCGACGAGATAGCTCGAACAGGGCGATTCCGTGGACGGGAACGACCCGGAACAGCCGACGACGGTGAGCTTCATGGAGCGGGAACCTCCGTTGACGGCTGCGGGAGAAGTCCCCATCTGGTTGACGAGGGGACTTCCGAGCGTAAGCCGCGCGGGTCGGGTCGGCTCCTCGATGCGGCGGTGGTGTGGGCGGAATCACCAGCGCGGGGTAGCGTCGTTCCCCGGGCGGTCCCCGCGCAAACGCCGCACGGTGTCGGGAGGGACACCCCGGACACCTCGCAGGCGTGGCGGAGGCGGAACGGACATGGACACCAGGTGGTGGCTGGCGCTCGGCGGCGTCGTGCTGCTCGCGTTCGTGGCGGCGCTCGTGGACGGCCGGGGCCGACTGGGCCCCCGCCGTCCCGCGGAACCGGGCGGGCGGGGCAGGAAGCCGCGGACCGGGCGGGCTGCGCCGCGCCCCCGGCCCGGGGAGATCTGGCGGACCAGCCTCCCGGACGGCAGTGAGCCGCTCTTCCTCGTCCTCGCGGTGCGCACGGACGGCGCCCGGCTGGCCCGGCTCACGCCGGAGCCCACCGCGCTTCCGGTGCTTCCGGAGGACGCGGCGGCCGGTCCCGCCTATCTGGAGCCGGAGATCCTGGCCGAGGCCGGGCTCGGCCGGCTCCGCACCCGCTGCGGCGAGGTCGACCCCGACACCTGGGAGCGGGTCCGGCACCTGGCCGACTGACCGGGTGCCGGAACCGGGAGCGGTCCCGGGGGCCGTGCCGCTACGCCCAGAGCTGGCCCTGGACGGCGGCGACCGCGTCCTCGTCGGACTCGGCGGTGTACAGACCGGTCGACAGATACTTCCAGCCGCCGTCCGCCACCAGGAAGACGATGTCGGCGCTCTCCCCCGCCTTCACGGCCCGGCGGCCCACCCCGATCGCGGCGTGCAGCGCGGCGCCGGTGGAGACTCCGGCGAAGATGCCCTCCTGCGCGAGGAGTTCCCTGGTGCGGGTCACCGCGTCCGCGGAGCCGACCGAGAAGCGCGTGGTGAGCACCGACTCGTCGTAGAGCTCGGGCACGAAGCCCTCGTCCAGGTTGCGCAGCCCGTACACCAGGTCGTCGTAGCGCGGCTCGGCTGCGACGATCTTCACGTCCGGACGGTGCTCGCGCAGATAGCGGCCCGCTCCCATCAGGGTGCCGGTGGTGCCGAGGCCCGCCACGAAGTGGGTGACGGACGGCAGGTCGGCGAGGATCTCGGGGCCGGTGGTGGCGTAGTGCGCACCCGCGTTGTCCGGGTTCCCGTACTGGTAGAGCATCACCCAGTCCGGGTGCTCGGCGGCCAGTTCCTTGGCCACCCGGACCGCCGTGTTGGAGCCGCCCGCCGCGGGCGAGGAGATGATCTCGGCGCCCCACATGGCCAGCAGCTGGCGGCGCTCCTCGCTGGTGTTCTCCGGCATGACGCAGACGATGCGGTAGCCCTTGAGCCGGGCCGCCATGGCCAGGGAGATGCCGGTGTTGCCGGAGGTCGGCTCCAGGATGGTGCAGCCGGGCCGCAACCGGCCGTCCTTCTCGGCCTGTTCGACCATGTGCAGCGCCGGACGGTCCTTGATGGAGCCCGTGGGGTTGCGGTCCTCCAGCTTCGCCCAGATCCGCACCTCGTCGGAGAGCGAGAGGCGGGCCAGCCGGACCAGAGGCGTGTTGCCGACCGCCTCGAGCGGGGAGTCGTAGCGCATCAGCGCATGCCCAGGCGCCGGCCGGACGGCCGCGCACCGGAGCCCCCGGCGACGGCCGGGAGGATCGTGACGCTGTCGCCGTCGCCGAGCCGGGTCGAGATGCCGTCGAGGAAGCGCACGTCCTCGTCGTTGAGGTAGACGTTCACGAACCGGCGCAGCTCGCCGCCGTCCACCAGGCGCGCCTGGATGCCGGTGTGGCGGCTCTCCAGGTCGGTGAAGAGCTCACCGATGGTGGCGCCCGTGCCCTCGACGACCTTCTGGTCGCCGGTGTAGGTGCGGAGGATGGTCGGAATGCGGACCTCGATGGCCATGAGAGAGCTCCCGTCGGAGAGGAAAGAGGGCTGGCTGTTCGGCGTGCGGATGGCTGCGCGCGCATGCCCCGTACCGCGGGCAGGGGGAATGACGGGGCCCGGGCGCGCACTGCGGCACCCGTGGGGGCGCCGCGTCAGGACAGCGGACAGATCGCGCTGGCGAGGCGGCACAGGTCGACGTGCAGGCGCGCCACGAGCACACTGCCCGGGGCCTTCTCGAATGCGCTCACGTCGGGGACAACCATGGGCTCATCGTAACGATTCCCGGACGGGAAATCGGATGCCGGTTTCATGATGCGGACGGAACCGTCTCAGAATGGTCGGGGACAGGTCGCTGAGCAGGTACTCAGTAGCTCTCGACGACCGCGACCTCTTCCTCGGTCACCTCGCCGTC
The DNA here is from genome assembly GCF_042869455.1 of Streptomyces sp. NPDC007025. Lineage (NCBI taxonomy): Bacteria > Bacillati > Actinomycetota > Actinomycetes > Kitasatosporales > Streptomycetaceae > Streptomyces > Streptomyces sp. NPDC007025. Next base: position 340,216 of record NZ_JBIAFT010000004.1, read on the forward strand.
CACGATGCGGAACGAGCGGAAGGAGAAGGGACCCTCCTCGTTGCCGCACTCGGCGGTGGAGACGAGCACGTAGTGCGCACCGGGCTCGTTGGCGTAGGAGATGTCCGTCCGCGAGGGGTACGCCTCGGTCGCGGTGTGCGAGTGGTAGATCACGACCGGTTCCTCGTCCCGGTCGTCCATCTCGCGGTAGAGCTTGAGCAGGTCCGAGGAGTCGAACTCGTAGAACGTCGGCGAGCGCGCGGCGTTCAGCATCGGGACGAAGCGCTCCGGGCGGCCCTTGCCGACCGGTCCGGCGAGCACGCCGCACGCCTCGTCCGGGTGGTCCGCGCGGGCGTGGGCGACGATCCGGTCGTGCAGCTCCTGGGTGATGGTCAGCATGGGGGCAAGGATAAGCACGCGCCCGGCACCGCCCGCCGGAGAGGGCCGTCCGGTCGGTACCGCCCGGACGGGCCGGAGGCAGGGGCGGACGCGGCAGCGGTGCCCGGGGCGGTCAGCGGCGGTGTCCGGCGCCGGGGCGGCTCAGGGCTGCTCCGGCTGCTCGGCCGGGGCCACGGGCGGAGCCGGCCGGGCGAAGACGTGCGGGGTGCGGGCCTTGACCACGAAGTACGAGACGGTCAGCAGCAGCGCCCAGATCGGTGCGGCGTAGAGCGAGACCCGGGCGTCCGGGTCGAAGCCCATCAGCGCGATCACCAGGAAGATGAAGGCCAGGGCCGCGAGGCCGGTCCAGGGCGCGCCGGGCATCCGGAAGTCCGAGCGGCGCAGCTCGCCCCGGTCGGCCCTGGCCCGGTAGCGGAGCTGCGAGCAGAGGATCATGATCCAGGCCCACATGCCGGAGATGGTGGCGAAGGAGACGACGTAGTCGAACGCCTTGGACGGCCACTCGTAGTTGATCCACACGCCGGCCGACATCAGCGCGGCCGAGGCGGTGGTCCCGACGAACGGCAGGCCGGTGCCGGAGAGCCGGGTGAACAGCCGCGGGCCCTGGCCGTTGAGCGCCAGGTCGCGCAGCATCCGGCCGGTGGAGTACATCCCCGAGTTGCAGGAGGAGAGCGCCGCGGTCAGCACCACGAAGTTGACGACGGCCGCGCCCGCGGGCAGCCCGATGCGCTGGAACGCGGCGACGAACGGGCTGGTGCCCGGCTCGAACGCGGTCCAGGAGACGACCGAGAGGATGACGACCAGCGACCCGATGTAGAACAGCGCGATCCGCCAGGGCACGGTGCGGATCGCCCGGGGCAGCACCTTGGCCGGGTCGGCTGCCTCGCCCGCGGTGACGCCGACCAGTTCGACGGCGAGGAACGAGAACATCACGATCTGCAGCGTCATCAGGGTGCTGCCGACGCCGTTGGGGAAGATCCCGTCGTGCTGGTAGAGGTTGCCGACCGACGCGGTGTCACCGGCCTGCGAGAAGCCCAGCGTGAGCACCCCGAGGCCGATCAGGATCATGCCGACGATCGCGGTCACCTTGATCATCGAGAACCAGAACTCCAGCTCCCCGAAGAGCTTCACGGAGATCAGATTGATGCCGTAGAGGGCGACGGTGAACACCAGTGCGGAGATCCACGGCTGGACGTTCCACCAGTAGTTCACATAGGTCGCGGCGGCCGTCACCTCCGTGATGCCGGTGACGACCCAGAAGAGCCAGTAGGTCCAGCCCGTGACGAACCCCCAGTAGGGCCCGAGCAGTTCGCGCGCGTACTCGGAGAACGAGCCGGAGACCGGGCGGTACATCAGCAGTTCGCCCAGCGCGCGCATGATCACGTAGATGACGGCGCCCGCGACGAGGTACGCCAGGATGATGCTGGGTCCGGCCTTGTGGATGGACTTGCCCGCGCCCAGGAAGAGCCCGGTCCCGATGGCGCCGCCGATGGCGATCATCTGGATCTGCCGGCCGCCCAGCCCCCGCCGGTAGCCCTCTGGCGAGCCGCCGCCGGAGGCCGCGCCGTCGGCGCCTTCCGCCGCGGTGCCGGACGCCGGGTCCGGTACCGGATCGTGGTCCTCGACCTCGGAGGTCATCTGGTGCGCCTTTCGCCGTACCGGTCCGGCCCGCTCCGGATCGCGCCCGATCCCCGGCCGGAGTCGTCCGGGCAGGCGGCCGGCCCGCGGTGCGCCGCCGTACGGCAGGGACGGCACCCGGGGCCGCAGCCGGACGCGGGGAGACGTACCACGCGGAGCGCTCGGCGACGCAGGGCGCACGGCACGGAGGCGGTGCGGCCGGCGGCGGCGCGGCGGAACACCCCGGCGGTCGCCCCAGCAGGCGCGCCGCGGCGGCGTGCGGCGCGAGGGTCGTCCGGCATCGCGCACGAATACCCGACCGGGTGAACGGCGCGGACTCCGGGGCGCATCCGTCACGACGATGCCGTGCCGCGCGGACGCTGCTCCCGCGCCACGTGGTGCCGGGCCGGGAACCGGCCGGGATTCCGCGTCGGGAACCGGCCGCGCGCACTCCGGCGGCCCCATGCGGGGCCGCCGGGGCGGCGGGTTCCGCGGGAGCGGTTCAGTCGGCGCCGGTGCCCGGCAGCAGCGCCTCCACCAGGGTCTCCTGCAGACCGCCCAGCCACAGGTAGGCCATCACCATGGGCTTGCGCTCGTCGGTGTCGGGCAGCCGGTAGAGCTCGTCGTCACTGTCGTCGCTCACCTCCAGCCGGGTACCGATGGCCAGCCGCAGGTCGTTGAGCGCGCCCAGCCACTGCTGGGACTGCTCCGGGGTCAGGGTGAGCACGGCGCCCCGCTCCCCCGGCGTCAGCCCGTCCAGCGCCCGCACCATCGCGAGCCCGGCCTCCCGCTTGTGGGCCCGCAGGTCGTTCTCGGTGTAGCGGCGGAACTCCGCGGAGGCGGCGCGGTCCTGCTTGGCCCGCGCGGCCTCGTCGCTGCCGGGCGCCAGGTCCTCGGCGGGCGCGGCGTCCGGCCCGGGGCCGTAGGCATCGGGGAAGAGCCGGGCCAGCACCGGGTCGGCGGGCGGCTCACTGGGCCCCTCGGAGAACGGCGGCCAGGAGACCGCCTCGATGCCCGCCAGCTCCTCCTCCATGCTCGCGCCGCCCGTCGGGCCGGAGGATTCGGCGCCCTGCGGGGGCTGCGGCCGGTCGGCGGGTTCGCTGCCCGGACCGATCAGCTCCAGGAGCTGCACCGCGAGGCTGCGCAGGATCGAGATCTCCACCTCGTCCAGCGCGATGGCGGCGCCGCCGTCCCCGGTCGGCTCGAAGTGTCCGGCCATCAGCGGTCCTGGGTGAGCGTGGCCCACAGGCCGTAGCCGTGCATGGCCTGCACGTCGCGCTCCATCTCCTCGCGGGTCCCGCTGGAGACGATGGCGCGCCCCTTGTGGTGCACGTCGAGCATCAGTTTCTTCGCCTTCTCCTTCGAATAGCCGAAGTACGCCTGGAACACGTACGTCACGTAGCTCATGAGGTTGACCGGGTCGTTGTGCACGACGGTCACCCAGGGCACATCCGGCTCGGGAACCTCTACGGGTTCCTCGGTGGTCTCCGGGCGCTCGATCTCCGTGGGGGCGACACTCACGGGTCCCATGCTGCCACTCGGCACCCGGGGGCGCCCAAACAGCTCCCCCGAGCCCCGTATATCGTCAGGATGACGAGATCCGGGGTACGCTCGCAGCGACCGGCCCGAACACACGAGGTGAGGCAGCAGTGCTGGATTCCCCAGGGGGGCAGCCCCCGCACGACTCCCGGCAGGAACACGCCCGGCGGCTGGAGACGGGGCTGCCGGTGGAGGTGCCGTCCACCGCGCTCTTCACCGACCAGTACGAGCTGACCATGCTGCAGGCCGCGCTGCGCGCCGGGACGGCCGAACGCCGCTCCGCCTTCGAGGTCTTCACCCGGCGGCTGCCCGAGGGCCGCCGCTACGGTGTCGTCGCGGGCACCGGGCGAGTACTGGACGCGGTGGAGAACTTCCGCTTCGACGGTCAGCTGCTCGACTTCCTGCGCGAGACCCGGGTGGTGGACGAGCCGACCCTCGAACGGCTGGCCGACTACCGCTTCGGCGGCGACATCCTGGGCTACCCGGAGGGCGAGGTCTACTTCCCCGGCTCCCCGATCCTGCGCGTGGAGGGCACGTTCGCCGAGTGCGTGCTGCTGGAGACGGTGATCCTCTCCATCCTCAACCACGACTCCGCCGTGGCCGCCGCGGCCTCCCGGATGGCGGTGGCCGCGGCCGACCGCCCGCTGATCGAGATGGGCGCTCGCCGCACCCACGAACTCGGCGCCGTGGCCGCCGCCCGGGCGGCCTACGTCGGAGGCTTCGACACCACCTCCGACCTGGCCGCCGGCTTCCGCTACCGGATCCCCACCGTCGGCACCAGCGCCCACGCCTTCACCCTGCTGCACGACACCGAGCGGGACGCCTTCACCGCACAGGTCGACTCCCTGGGCAGCGGTACGACGCTGCTGGTGGACACCTACGACGTGGCCGAGGCGGTGCGCACCGCGGTCGAGGTCGCCGGCCCGGAGCTGGGCGCCGTCCGGATCGACTCCGGGGACCTGCTGCTGGTGGCCCACCGGGTACGCCAGCAGCTCGACGAACTGGGCGCGGACCGGACCCGGATCGTGGTCACCAGCGACCTGGACGAGTACGCCATCGCCTCGCTGGCCGCAGCCCCCGTGGACGCCTACGGCGTGGGCACCCAGCTGGTCACCGGCAGCGGCCACCCGACCTGCTCGATGGTCTACAAACTGGTGGCCCGGGCCGACTCCGACACCCCCGGGGCACCGCTCCGCCCGGTGGCCAAGCGGTCGACCGGCGGCAAGACCTCCATCGGCGGCGCCAAGTGGGCCGCCCGGCCGGTGGACGCGGACGGGGTCGCCACGGCGGAGATCGTGGGCACCGGCGAGGTGCCGCCCGAGCTGGCCGAGCACCTGCTCCAGGTGAAGCTGGTCGACCGGGGCACCGTCGTCGGCCGCGAGCCCCTGGACGCCGCCCGCGACCGCCACCGCGCGGCCCGTGCCCGGCTGCCGATGTCCGCGACGCAGCTCTCCCGGGGCGAGGCGGTACTCCCCGTCGAGCACGTGTAACCCCCGGTACGGCGAGCCGCGGCGGCGGCGTCCGCACCCTGCCGCCGGGCCCCGCGAGTGTCTAGTCTCGGAGGTGACGGGCGGCGGCTCCTGCTCACGTCCGCCGAGGGCGCGGCCCGCCGCTCCCCGGTTCACCCCCTCCCAGCCGACCCACCAGCCGAAAGGTGTGCACCATGCACCGGGCACTGATCGTCGTGGACGTCCAGAACGACTTCTGCGAAGGCGGCAGCCTCGCCGTCGCGGGGGGCGCCGACGTCGCGGCCGCCATCACCGACCTGGTCGGGGACGCCTCCGCCGGTTACCGCCATGTCGTCGCGACCCGGGACGCGCACCTCGACCCCGGCGACCACTTCTCCGCCGACCCGGACTACCGGCACTCCTGGCCGCCGCACTGCGTGGCGGGCACCGAGGGCGTGGGCTTCCACCCGAACTTCACGCCGGCCGTCGCGTCCGGCGCCATCGAGGCGGTCTTCGACAAGGGCGCCCACACCGCCGCATACAGCGGCTTCGAGGGGGCCGACGAGAACGGCGTCCGGCTGGCGGACTGGCTGCGCCGACGGCAGGTGACCGAGGTCGACGTCGTCGGCATCGCCACCGACCACTGCGTACGCGAGACGGCGCTGGACGCCGCCCGCGAGGGCTTCCGCACCCAGGTGCTGCTCGACCTGACCGCGGGCGTCGCCGAGGAGACCGTCCAGCGGGCGCTGGACGAGCTGCGCGAGGAGGGCGTGGAGCTGACCGGCAAGCCCGTGGTCGCTCCCGCCTAGACGGAGCCCTCGCGCGGGCCGGACAGGGCCGCTCGCGGGCCCGGGCAGGCGTGCGGCCGCACGCCTGCCTCCGGCCCCGCGAGGGAGCCGGAGGCAGGGGCGCCGTCGAAGGACGCGGGGTCAGGCCGGGGTGACGCGCAGCAGGGCCGCGATGGGGCGCCAGGAGTTGCGGTCGTCGTCCGGGACGGCCCGCCAGACCAGCCCCTCGGGGTGGTGCAGCACCGCCGTGACCTCGTCCGCGGTGGGCGGTTCCGCGTTGCCGCGCAGATAGATCGCCCGCAGGCCGAGGTTCCGCAGCCTGGTCAGCGCGCGGGCGCGGTTGCCGGCGTGCACCAGCACCCGGACGCGCTGCTCCTCGCTGGGCCTGCGCACCGCGGCCTCACGCACCGTGTGCGGTTCGTCCGCGAACGCCGACCAGCGCCGCGAGGCCGGCAGCAGCCCGGGGCGTCCCGGGGCGGGAGCGACGGCGGAGCGACGGGCTCCGCCTCCGCTGCCGCTCCGCGTGCCCGGGGCGGCGGCACCGGCGGCGGCACTGTGCGGCTCGCGCGGCGCCGGAAGCGTCAGCGCGACGATCACGCTGCCGTCCGGAAGCCTGACGAATCCGCCTCCTGACATGATCACCATCTCCCCCGTGAGACTCGTTCGGGTCGGTCGATACGGGGCCGCCGTGAGGCATCCCCACCATGCATCTAAACGCGATCGAGCGCCGATCGCCAGGGGGTAACGGATGATCATGTTTTGACCTGCAACGATGCAAACAAATTCATACCTGGGTTGCACGACCGTCGATCACCTGTACCCGGCCACCCGTTTGTGGAACTTCAGACCCCCCTGACCGTCCGTAACTGTGCCATCTTGTTGAGTGTTTTGCCCCACTTTACGTGTTTTGTCGCGGCTGATTGAAAGGACTACTACTTTCGACGTCGCCATTGGCCCAACCGCTGGCAGTGCGGAGAACCAGCCGGAACGTCCGACTAAGCGGAATCCCCAACTCCCCATCAGATAGCGGGTGCGAACACCGGTACGGGAGCATGCACCGCGCACCGGACCGCCCTCCGCCACCCGCGCCCGCCACGGGCGGCGTGCGACCCCCGCAAGACCCGCCCGCCGTCCGCCAGTTGGAACAAGCGGAGCCTTGTGCGCCGGTGCGCCCCCCATGCAACTACGGCGTGGGTCAGCTCACGCTTGCCGCGCTTTCCGCAAGGGCATGCCGGACCGTAGAGTCGTTCGATGGCGCCCCGTTTGTACCGAGGCAACCCGTCGCGCAGATCGACCTGTTCACCCGTTCAGACCGTGCCCACACCCCCGAGGACGGATCCGCCATGCCGCGTCCGCACCCCGCCCAACTCGTCTACGGCTCTGCCACCGTCAGCTGCGCCACGCTCGCCATGCTGCTGCTCTCCGAGACGCGTTCGGGCGCCTGGATCGCCGTGATCGCTCTCGCGTCCCTCGCACTCGGCCTGCTGGTGGCAGTGGCCGTCCCCGCCGCCGGACCAACGCTGCGGCGGCGCCGGACCGTTGCCCGCGTCCCCGCCGCCGTCGGCTCCCGCACACCGGCGGCCCGGCCCGACCCCGCTCCCGCCGCGCGGACGGCCGCCGCCCCGGCTCCCGCCGCGACAGCGGGCCTGGGGGCCCGCAACTGACCCGTGCCCGCCGCCCCCTCCCGGGCTCCCCGGCCACCGCGCCGGGGGCTCCCGGAGCGCACCGGCCCGGCCGGACCGCGAAGCGCGCCGGGGCGGCGGAGCCGTCAGTCCGCCGCGACCACCACCGTGCGGGCCGCCTTGTCGTGCAGGCACTGCTGATAGGGCTTGTCCCAGGTGCAGAAGAGCACGTTCACCAGCCAGAACAGTGAACCCACGCAGGGCACCAGCGGAGGGATCTGGTAGACGGCCGCCCGCAGCCATCCCGGACTACCCGCCGGTACGGCACCGTTCTGCAGCATCGCGACCCGGACGCGCATCAGCTTCTTGCCGACCGTCTGCCCCGAGTTCGTCAGCATCAGCCCCTCGTAGAGGAAGTAGACGAGGGTGTAGCCGAGCTGAGGCCAGTAGTCGATTCCGGTGTCGGTCGAATAGCCGCCCTCGACCACGCCCGCGATGATGCCGATCGGGATGGCGACCAGCAGCGCGTCGATGATCCGGGCCACCAGGCGCTTGCCCCGCGACGCCAACGGCGCCATCCCCGCCAGCGGGTCCGCGGCGCCCGCCGGCCCCCCGTAGGGGTTGTCATAAGGGCTTCCGCCGCCGCTGCCCGGCCCCCCGGGGCCGCCCGGACCGCCGCCGTATCCGCCGCCGTAGCCGTCTCCGGGGCCGCCGCCGGGGGGCGGCGGCGGATTGCCGTACGGCGTACCCGGTCCGCCCGGCGGCGGAGCCCCGGCGCCGGGCGGTTCTTGCCCCGGCGGCTGTCCGCCCGCGGCGGGGCGCTGCGGCTCCTGCCCCGGCTCCTGCGGCTTCCGGAACGGATCGTTCTCCGGCTGGTCCGTACTCATGGCCCGAGTGCACCGCCCACGGGAGCCCACCGCATCCGGGGCGGGCTGTTCGGGGGACGGACAGGTCCGTTCGCCTCCGGTCCCCGAGGCGAACGACCTCGCGGTAGCCGCTACCTCAGCGGGTGCCCCGGCTCAGCGTGCGCCGCGGCGGGCGGGTTCCCCGCACCGGCACGCGCCGCACCGGGTCCGGCACCCCCGCGGTCACAGCCTCAGCTCGCCGCCGCCCGCGCGCCCCTTGGCGACGAACGTACCGACCGCCTTGTCGTGCCAGCACTGCCGCCAGGGCCGGTCGAAGAGGCACCACGCGGCGTTGACCACGCCGACCACCAGCAGCCCCAGCACCCCGTGCACCAGCCAGCGCAGCACGGCCTTGCCGAACGAGGGCGTTCCGTAGCCCTCGATGTTCACCACCGAGAGCCCGAACAGCTTCTTGCCCAGCGTGCGGCCCCACCGGGCGGTCGGCAGCACCTCGTAGACCAGCCCGAAGACCAGTACGACCCCCAGGACGAGCGCCAGATAGCCGCCCGTCGTGCCGTCGACGAGCCATACCCGCTGGGTGACGCCCGCCTGCTCCACGGCCTCCACCTTGGCGTCGATGTGGTCGATCGTCCGGTCCACGAAGGGGAACGCAGCCCCCGCGGCCACCCCGAGCGTCAGCACGAGGTCGACCAGGCGCGCACCGAGTCGCATGCCCAGCGACCCGGGCCGCGCCTCCTGCTGCGCGGCCCGCGCGAACGGGTCGTCGGCGGGCGGCCGCCACGGGGTGACGGCGTCCTGCCCCGCGGACTGCGGCCGGGCGGTCGCCCCCGCCGGCTGCGACCAGGAGGGCGCGGCCGACTCCGGGAGCCGACCGGGCTGCTGGGCGGCGGGCGGGCGCCCGGCCTGGTCCTGCCCCGGCCCGGGCACCGGGGCGAGCCCGGCGGGTGGTCCCTGCTGCGCGGGGAGCGCCACCGGGCCCGCGCCGAGTGCCGTCTGCTGCCCGGGCCGCTCCGCCACGGCCCCGGCGGCCTCCTGTGCGAGTGCCGGTCGGCCGGGCCCGGGGGCCTGGCCGGGGGCGGGAGTGCCCCCGGTACCGGACGGATTCGGCTCGCCCCGGTCCGGCGCGTATCCGCCCGGGGAGGGACGGCCGTTCTCCGGTGCCTGGCTCTGTGCCGGACCCTGTGCCTGGCTCTGTGCCGGGATCGCCGCCGGACGGCCCGGCGGTGCGGACGCCGCGGCGGGGGCGGACTGCTCGGGCAGGTTCACGGCCGTCGGCACCGGAGCGGCACCGGGCGCCCCGCCCTCCGCCGACGCGTCGGAAGCCGGCGGGCCGCCGCGAGCGGCGGCGTCCCCGGCCGTGGCCGGACGGGCGGGCGCCCCGGCCTGCGGGGGCCGGTCACCGGTACGGAGCACCTCGGAGCGGCGCAGGCCGACCGTCTTCTCCCGGCCGCCCGGCTGCGGAGTCTCAGGCGCCGGGCCCGGTTCGGCTTCGGTGGGCTCCGCCGCCCGCGCGTCGCCGCCCCAGTTGCCCCGGGGGTCGGCGGCGGGCGGTCCGAAGCCGCCCTGCGGCGGACCGGACTGCCCCGGGCCGGACTGCGGCCGGGCCGGGGCCGGGCCGGGGGATGCCCCGGACGCCGCGGGCTCCGGGCCCGGGGCCGGCCGCTGCGGACCGGGCCCGTCCCCGTCGCCGCCCTCGTCCAGGAAGACCGGGCCGGTCTCGTCCGCCGTCGAACGGCGGGGGCTCGGCGGGCCCGCGGGGCCCTCCTGGCCGCCGGTGGCGGGCGGGGCGGGAGCCGCCGCGGGCGAGGACGCCACGGGCGGCGGCGCGGGCATGGGTTCACCCTCACGTGGCTCGGGGCGGCTGGTCCCGGGCACCCAGGACGAGCCGTTCCAGTAGCGGATGTATCCGGGGATGGACGGATCCGGATAGTACCCAGCACGGGGCACCTCACCATGAGTACCGGAGGGTCCCACAGCCCCCAACTCCCCTCACGCACGAAGCATTCGACCGGGCCGCGGTGGTGCGGCCGCACGGCCCGCCGCTCGCGGCGCGGCGGGCTCCTCCTCACCGTCCGGGCAGGACGGTAAGGAGGACAGTAACGAAGAAGACCGCGCGGGGCGGAAGCAGTCGCCGGGTGGACCGCCTTCGAGGGACCCGCCGGCGCCCTGCCGACGCCCCGTCGCCCGCGCCCCGACCAGGTGGAATTGCACCCGGTCACTCGGCAGGAGCGCCCCCGGCTGCCACCTGGAGACCACCTGGAGGTCACCCGCGCGGGGTGCCCGGCGAAAAACTTCCGCGAACCCGTGTAAGAAACCGCGCCCTGCCGCCTCTTGTCCGGTGCGGGCCCCTTCCCGGCGGCCCGCACCGGGGATCCGGGGATCCGGGGAGCACACGAAAGGGCGCACAGCATGCACACAGTCGTCGAACGCGAAGTGGAGATGAGGCTCGTCCTCGCGCCGGAGCTCAGCGTGGCCGTACCGGCCCGGCTCAGCTACCGCACGGACGACCCCTACGCCGTCCACATGACTTTCCATATCCACTCCGACACGCCCGTACGCTGGACGTTCGCCCGCGAACTGCTGGTCGAGGGGGTGGCGCAGCCGTGCGGGGACGGTGACGTACGGGTGTGGCCGACCTCCGTGGCGGGCCGCGACGTGCTCTGCCTGGCGCTGAGTTCGCCCAATGGGGACGCGCTGCTGGAGGCGCCGAACCAGGTGGTGGCCGACTGGCTGGAGCGGGTGCTGCGGGCGGTGCCGCCGGGCAGCGAGTCGGAGGCGCTGGGCCTGGACGAACAGTTGACCGGCCTGCTGGAGCAGTGACCGGGCTGCCGGGGTGACCGGCGCGGCGGCTGCCGCCCGCCCGGCGGGTGTTCCGCGGGGACGGGCGGCTGCCGGTCCGGGACCCGGCGGCCGGGGTTCAGGCGGTGGGCTCCGCGGACCGGGCCGCCGGGCCGACCGGCCCGGCGGGCGCCGCGGGCTCGGCGACGGCCGGTGCCGGGGCCTCCGGACGGGCGGGGGCGGCCGGGGAGCGCCGCGTGCGGCACAGCAGGGCGGCCAGCGCGCCGGTGAGCATCAGTCCGGCTGCTACGTACAGGGCACGGTCGGCGCCGTGGGCGAGGGCCTGCGCGGGGTCGGCCCCGGGTGCGGTGGTGGAGACCGCGAGGGTGAGCGAGAGCCCCAGGGACGAACCGAGGTAGCGCGCCGTGTTGTTGGCCCCGGAGCCCATGGCGGTCCGGTCCGCGGGGACGCTCTCGACGGCTAGCCGGGGCAGCGCCGCGTTGAGCAGTCCGCTGCCGACGCCCGCGACGAAGAACCCGGGCACGGTGCGGGCCCAGGAGCCGGCGGCCAGCGCGCCCAGCATGGTCAGCGCGCCGGCGGCGGAGAGTGCGAAGCCGAGGGCGAGTTGGTGGCGGGCGGCGAACCGGGCCGGCAGCCGGCGCACCTGGAGGGCCGCGAGCAGCGCCGTGCCGGACCACAGCAGGAAGAGCCAGGAGGTGTCCAGTTCGGACATGCCGAGGGATTGTTGCAGCAGCGCGGGCAGGTAGCTGAACAGGCCGATGACGCCGAGACCGGTGAACAGGGCGCCGCTGGTCGCGGCGAGGAAGGCCGGGCGGCGGAAGAGCGCGGGGTCAAGCAGAGGTGCGCCGGCTCTGTTCTCCACCGCGGCGAAGGCGGCGAACAGAACCAGGGCCGCGGTGGCCGGGCCCAGGACCTGCGGACGCAGCCAGCCGTCCCGGCCCAGCGTGAGGGCGGCGAGCAGGACGGTCAGCGCGGGCCCGAGCAGCAGGGCACCGGCCAGGTCCGGGCGGCCGGGGCGGGGATGGCGGGACTCGGTGAGGACGCGGGCCGAGAAGACGGTGAGCAGGAGCGCGGCGGCGGCGAAGACCGCGTAGCACAGGCGCCAGTCGACGGTGCCGAGTGCGGCGGAGGCCACCGGGCCGACGGCGATGCCGCCGCTGAGGGCCGCTCCCCACACTCCGGTGGCCCGGATGCGTGCCGGTCCGGCCGGGAAGGCGTGGGCGAGCAGTCCGAGGCTGCTGGCGAGGACGGCGGCCCCGGCGGCTCCCTGGGCGATCCGGGCCAGGGTGAAGCCGAGGGTGCCGGTGGCGAGGGCGCCCAGCGCGACGGTGACCGTCAGCGCGCCGAGGCCGCCGACGAAGACCCGTTTGCGTCCGTGGTCGTCGGCGAAGCTGCCCGCGACCAGGAGCACGGCGGCGAGGCCGAGCGGGGTGCCGTTGAGCAGCCAGGGGCGGCCGGCGAGCGAGGTGCCGAGGTCGGCGGTCATGCCGGGGAGGGTGAGCATCGGCGCCGTGTAGTCCATGAGGACGACGAAGGTGGCCAGGCTGGTGGCGGCCAGCACGGCACCGGGACGGGCGGCGGACGGTCTCGGTGCGGTCGGCACGAGGTGGCTCCTCGGAGTGGGCAGGCGGTGGGTGAAGAGCGGCGACCAGCGGATTCATTCATTGAACCCGCTTGACCGGGGCAGGCTAGCACCCAAAGTTCAATGAACGAATCGACTTCTTGGTAAGCTGGCGGCCATGGCGCTGAAGAAGGACTACGCGGCCCAGGACTGCGCGCTCGCCCGCACCCTCGAACTCGTCGGCGAGCGGTGGACCATGCTGGTCGTGCGCGACGCCTTCTACGGTGTGCGCCGCTACAGCGACTTCCTCGCGCACCTGGACATCCCGCGCGCCGTGCTCTCCACCCGGCTGCGCACCCTCACCGAGTCCGGCGTCATGGAGCGGCGCCGGTACGAGGCGTCCCCGCCCCGGGACGAGTACGTCCTCACCGAGCCGGGACGCCGCCTGTGGCCCGCACTGTTCGCGCTGCTCACCTGGGGGCAGCAGTTCGCCTCCCAGGGCGCCCCGGCCCGGCGGCTGTACGTGCACGCCGACTGCGGGCAGCAGCTGGGCCCCGGCGGCGGATGCGCGACCTGCGGAACGGCCGCGGTGCCGCCGCAGGATGTGGAGCTGCGCCCCGCCCCCGGCGCCGACGGCCCCACGGCCCGCCAGGACGCCGTCAGCCGCGCCCTGCTGCGCCCGCACCGGCTGCTGGAGCCGCTGGAGCTGTAGGCCGCCTCGTCAAGGCCCTGTAACCGGGTACACCGGTGGCACCCGGCGCTCAAGGCCCGGACCCGCCCTCGGCAGGTCCTCAGAACAGCTTTCCCGGGTTCAGGATCCCGGTGGGGTCGAAGGCGGCCTTGACCGCCCGGTGGAGTTCGAGGCTCACCTCGCCCAGTTCCCGCGCCAGCCAGTCCTTCTTCAGCAGTCCGACGCCGTGTTCACCGGTGATCGTGCCGCCCAGCCGCAGGCCCAGTTCCATGATCGCGTCGAAGGACTCGCGCGCCCGGCGGGCCTCGTCCTCGTCGGCGGCGTCGAAGCAGACGGTGGGGTGGGTGTTGCCGTCCCCGGCGTGCGCGCAGACGCCGATGGTCAGCCCGTACCGCTCGGCGATCTCCGCGGTCCCCGCCAGCATCTCGGCCAGCCGGCTGCGCGGGACGCACACGTCGTCGATCATCGAGGTGCCCTTGACCGCCTCCAGCGCGGTCAGCGCGGCCCGCCGCGCCTGCAGCAGCAGTTCGGACTCGGCGGGATCGGCGGCCGGTACCACCTCGCTCGCGCCCGCGGCCGTGCACAGCTCTTCCACGGCGCGCAGCTCCGGGGCGGGGTCGGGGGTGTCGAAGGCCGCGAGCAGCAGCGCCTCGGTGGTCTCGGGGAGCCCCATCTGCGTCATCTCGTTGACGGCGCGCAGCGTGGTGCGGTCCATCAGCTCCAGCAGCGCGGGCGTGTGGCCCGCCGCCATGATCCGGCACACGGCGTCGCAGGCCGCGGCGGCCGAGGGGAACTCCGCCGCCAGCGCGAGCTGCCGGGGCGGCTGGGCACGGAGTCCGAGGACGGCGCGCACGACGATGCCCAGGCTGCCCTCGGAGCCGACGATCAGCCTGGTGAGGTCGTAGCCGGCCACGCCCTTGGCGGTGCGGCGGCCGGTGGACAGCAGCCGCCCGTCGGCGAGCACGACGTCGAGGCCCAGGACGTATTCGGCGGTGACGCCGTACTTCACACAGCACAGGCCGCCGGAACCGGTGCCGATGTTGCCGCCGATGGTGCACGTCTCCCAACTGGAGGGGTCCGGCGGGTAGCTGAGGCCGTGCTCGGCCGCCGCGCGGGAGAGCCGGGCGTTGACGACGCCCGGCTCCACCACGGCGATCCGGTCGACGGGGTCGATCTCCAGGATGCGGTCCATCCGGACGAGGGAGAGCAGCAGACAGCCCTCCACCGCGTTGGCGGCCCCCGAAAGCCCCGTTCTGGCGCCCTGCGGCACCACCGGGACCTGCCGCGCGTACGCGGTGCGCAGCACGTGCCGCACCTGCTCCACGGTGCGCGGCAGCACGAGCGCGACCGGGCGGCCCGCGGGGCAGAAGCCGGCCGTGTCGGCGGCGTACGCGCGCAGGACGTCGGGGTCGGTCTGCACGGCGTCGGCGGGGAGTGCGGACCGGAGCTGTTCGAGGAGCTCGCTCATCCTCTCAGCGTGGCAGCGCACGTGCGCCCGGGGAAGCCCCGCAGCCCCCTGTGCCGGGGGCTTCCCCGCCCACCCGGCGCCCGCACGGCGGGCTACAGGTTGCCGCGGCGTTCCTGCTCCCTCTCGATGGCCTCGAAGAGCGCCTTGAAGTTGCCCTTGCCGAAGCCCATCGAGCCGTGCCGCTCGATGATCTCGAAGAAGACGGTGGGCCGGTCCTGGACCGGCTTGGTGAAGATCTGCAGCAGGTAGCCGTCCTCGTCGCGGTCGACGAGGATCTTCAGCTCGCGCAGCGTCTCGACCGGCACCCGGGTCTCGCCCGCCCACTCCCCCAGCGTGTCGTAGTAGGTGTCGGGGGTGTCCAGGAACCGCACACCGGCAGCGCGCATGCTCTTCACGGCGGAGACGATGTCGTTGGTGGCCAGGGCGATGTGCTGGACGCCGGAGCCGCCGTAGAACTCCAGGTACTCGTCGATCTGGGACTTCTTCTGGGCGACGGCGGGCTCGTTGATCGGGAACTTCACCTTGAGCGTGCCGTCGGCCACGACCTTGGACATGAGCGCGGAGTACTCGGTGGCGATGTCGTCGCCGACGAACTCCTTCATGTTGGTGAAGCCCATGACCCGGTTGTAGAACTCGACCCACTCGTTCATCCGGCCGAGTTCGACGTTGCCGACGCAGTGGTCGATGGCCTGGAAGAAGCGCCGCTCGGGGGGTTCGACGATCGGGTCCATGGCGGCGAAGCCGGGCAGGTAGGGGCCGTCGTACCCGGTGCGTTCGACCAGGGTGTGCCGGGTCTCGCCGTAGGTGGCGATGGCGGCCCGGACCACGACACCGTGCTCGTCCTTGGTCTCGTAGGGCTCCTCCAGGCCGCGGGCGCCGTGTTCGACGGCGTACGCGTAGGCGGCCCGGGCGTCCGGGACCTCGATGGCCAGGTCGACGACGCCGTCGCCGTGCGCGGCGACGTGGTCGGCCAGGAAGCGGCCGCGCTCGCTGGTGGGGCGGATGACGGAGGTGAACACGAACCGCGCCGAGCCGGATTCCAGCACGTAGCTGGCGGTCTCCCGGCTGCCGTTCTCCGGACCGGCGTAGGCGACGGCCCGCATGCCGAAGGCCGTGGAGTAATAGTGCGCTGCCTGCTTCGCGTTGCCGACGGCGAAGACGACCGCGTCCATCCCCTTGACCGGGAAGGGATCTGCCTGCCGTGCGGTCTCGGGGGTTGCCGGGTCGGTGGTCTTTCCGGATGCAGCAGTCATGGCGGCAGCGTCCCGCCGGGCCACAAGGTGCGCAATAGTTTGCGTTTCGACTGGGCAGATTGTTCAGTGGGACACGGGGCTGGGCGGACGATGTGTGCAATGTGTGCAGCACCCCGGCGCACTACGCCGATACTCACGGAGAGGCAACCCATGGGCATCGACCGATTGGACGGACGGCTGCTCGAACTGCTCGCCGAAGAGCCCCGGATCGGCGTGCTGGAGCTCTCCCGGCGGCTCGGCGTCGCGCGCGGCACGGCGCAGGCCCGGCTGGACCGGCTCACCTCGAGCGGCGCCATCCGCGGCTTCGGCCCGCAGGTCGACCCGGCGGCGCTCGGCTACCCCGTCACCGCCTTCGCGACGCTGGAGATCAGGCAGGGCCAAGGCGCGGAGGTACGGGCGCACCTGGCCGGCGTCCCCGAGGTGCTGGAGCTGCACACCACCACCGGCAGCGGCGACATGCTCTGCCGCCTGGTCGCCCGCTCCAACGCCGACCTCCAGCGGGTCATCGACCGGGTCGTGGGCATCGAGGGCATCGTCCGCGCCTCCACGGCCATCGTCATGGAGAACCCGGTACCGCTGCGCATCGTGCCGCTGGTACGGCAGGCCGCACAGGACTCCGCCGGGCAGTGACACCGCGCAGGACCCCGTAGCGGCCCGCGGTCAGCAGGCGGGGACCTTGCCGTCGGTACGGATCTCCTCCAACGCGTCCAGCGCGCCCTGGAGCGAGCCGACCGGCACCAGCCGCAGGCCCGAGGGCAGCTGCGCACCGGCGTCGTCGCACTGCTCCTCGGGAACGAGGAACCAGGTCGCCCCGTCGCGCCGGGCCGCCTGCGTCTTGAGCGGGACGCCGCCGACGGGACCCACCTTCCCGTCCGCGTCGATGGTGCCGGTACCGGCCACGGTGCGGCCGCCGGTCAGCCCGGCGCCGGCGCCGTCCCCGTCCAGCTTGTCGATGATGCCGAGCGCGAAGAACAGCCCCGCGCTCGGGCCGCCGACATCCCCCAGTCGCAGCTTCACACGCACCTTCTCCGGGGAGCGGTGCAGTTGGCGCAGCGCGGCGGTGACGGCCTTGTGCTGCGAGTCCTCCATCTCCGCCGAGATGCGCTTCTCGGCGTCCTCGGTGTCCCCGCCCCCCGGGTAGACGGCGTCGCGGGGCATCACCGCCCGGTCGTCGCGGAACCAGGCCCGCACCACGCCGGGCAGCCGCACGGTGGCCTCGGGCCGGGTCGCGGCGATGGTGACCGACAGCAGCCGCCCCTGGTCGCTGCCGTGCGTCTCGGCGCCCTCGACGGTGATCACGGGTTTGCCGTCGCTGCGGCCGAGCACGTTCGCGGTCTCGCCGGGCTGCGCGAGCGAGAACGGCAGCGGAGCGGACAGCGCCACGACGAACAGCAGGACGACGGGCAGCACGCAGAGCGCGAGCGTGCGGCGGCGGGTACGGCGCGGGCCTTCGGTCCCCGGGGCGCGGGTGCTGGATGCGGACACCCCCGCAATCTACCGACCGGGGCGCGGGCCGGTACGCAGACCCCGTACCGGTCCACGCCCGGACCGCTCAGCGCAGCGCGGCGGCCGCCTCGTCGGCGGCCCGCACCACACGGTGGCCGACCTGTTCGGGCACCGTCTCGGACAGCATCACCACGCCCACACTGCCCTCGATCCCGTTCACGCCCAGCACCGGCGCCGCGGCACCGCTGGCACCCGCCTCCAGCTCCCCGTGGGTGAGCACGAAGCCGGGACCGCGCTCGCCGTCGACACCGCGCCCGGCGAGTATCGCGCGGCCCGCCGCACCCTTGTCGAGAGGATGGCGGAACCCCGTGCGGTACGCGACGTGGTAGTCCGTCCAGCTCGGTTCGACCACCGCGACGGCCAGTGCCTCGGTGCCGTCGACGAGGGTGAGGTGCGCGGTGGCGCCCACGTCCTCGGCCAGCGAGCGCAGCGCGGGCAGCGCCGCCTCCCGGACCAGCGGATGGACCTGCCGCCCCAGGCGCAGCACCCCGAGCCCGACCCGCGCCCGGCCGCCGAGGTCACGGCGGACGAGGGCGTGCTGCTCCAGTGTGGCCAGCAGCCGGTAGACCACGGTGCGGTTGACGCCGAGCTTGTTGGACAGCTCGGTGACGGTGAGGCCGTGGTCGGTGTCGGCCAGTAATTTGAGGACACGCAGCCCTCGGTCGAGCGTCTGAGAGGTTTCCGCGGTCACGACGCCCCCCTCCCTCGGGTGAGTGACGGCAGCCGCGAGGGCGGACGCGTTCGAGAGCCACCTCCCCCGGCCCCCGGCCTGGGTCGGCACCCCGCGCGCAGCGCTGGAGGCCGCCGGTCGCGGTGGCACTGGAAAGAGCTGTTGCGCAGCGAGCTGGGCAAACTGAGTGTCAACGGGATAACCGGCCGCCCGCGGCACCTCGCCACGGGCTGTGTGTCCGGGAAATTTAGCGAGCAGCACCGCTGACCGGAAGAGTCTGTCCAGAATCCGGGCGCCGCCTGACCGCCTTCGCCGCAAACGTCCCGAAGGTACGGTCTCGTATTCCTTTCGGAACGCCTCCTCTCGCCCGGAGCGCCTTTTGAACGAATTTCCGTGGAATTTCCGAACGGTTGCCGAATGAATTCCTGTTCTCCGACCGGATCGCCGGACGGTCGACCCGCCGAACGGATTCTCCCGGGGGCTCCGGGGACGGCGGCGCACGCCGGGATCCGCCCGCCGCGCGCCGGGGGCGCCCGCACCGGGCCCGGTCAGCTCATCCGGGTGGCCCACTCCCGCACCTTGGCGATACGGGCCTCGATCTGGTTCGCGGTCGCCTCCGCGCTGGGCGGCCCGCCGCACACCCGCCGCAGCTCGGTGTGGACCACCCCGTGCGGCTTCCCGCT
Organism: Streptomyces sp. NPDC007025; assembly: GCF_042869455.1. Taxonomy (NCBI): domain Bacteria; kingdom Bacillati; phylum Actinomycetota; class Actinomycetes; order Kitasatosporales; family Streptomycetaceae; genus Streptomyces; species Streptomyces sp. NPDC007025. The sequence goes on from NZ_JBIAFT010000004.1 coordinate 359,105, forward strand.
CTGGTGCACATAGGCACCCACCAGATTGTTCAGCGTGCGGCGCTTCTCCAGCAGTTCCTTGTGGGTGACCACGGGCCGCTTGTCGGCGGGCGTCTCCAGCAGATCGGCCTCGCTGTCCGGCCGCTTCCTGCTGTGCGCGATCTGCCGGGCCTGCCGCTTCTGGAGCAGCATCTGCACCTGGTCGGGCTCCAGCAGCCCCGGGATGCCGAGGTAGTCCTGCTCCTCCTCGCTGCCCGGGTGGGCCTGCATGCCGAATTCGGCACCGTCGTACATCACCCGGTCGAAGACCGCGTCCGACTCCAGCGCCTCGAAGGGCAGCTGGTCCCCGTCGGCGCCCTCCTCGTCCTGCTCCCGCTCCGCCTCCTCGAGCAGGTCGGCCTCCTCGGCGTACGGATCGTCCTCGCCGCCCTTCTTCGGCTTGTCGAGGACGTGGTCGCGCTCGACCTCCATCTCGTTGGCGAAGGTCAGCAGGGTGGGGATCGTCGGCACGAAGACCGACGCCGTCTCGCCGCGCCGCCGGGAACGGACGAAGCGGCCGACGGCCTGGGCGAAGAAGAGCGGGGTGGAGACGGTGGTCGCGTACACCCCGACGGCCAGCCGGGGCACGTCCACGCCCTCGGAGACCATGCGGACGGCGACCATCCAGCGGTCGGCAGGATTCTCCGAGGTCCGAAATTCCTCGATGCGCTGCGAGGCGCCGGTGTCGTCGGAGAGCACCACGGTCGGCCGGGTCCCGGTGATCTCGCGGAGCAGTTTGGCGTAGGCGCGGGCCGAGTCCTGGTCGGAGGCGATGACCAGGCCGCCCGCGTCGGGCACCGCCTTGCGCACCTCCGTCAGCCGGTGGTCGGCCGCGCGCAGCACGGCGGGCATCCACTCGCCGCGCGGCGCCAGCGCCGTGCGCCACGCCTGGGAGATGGCGTCCTTGGTCATCGGCTCGCCGAGCCGGGCCTCGATCTCGTCCCCGGCCTTGGTCCGCCAGCGCATGTTGCCGCTGTAGGAGAGGAAGATGACGGGCCGCACGACGCCGTTGGCGAGCGCGTCGCCGTACCCGTAGGTGTAGTCCGCGACCGACCTGCGGATGCCCTCGCCGTCCTCGGCGTACTCCACGAACGGGATCGGGTTGGTGTCCGAGCGGAACGGCGTGCCGGTCAGCGCGAGCCGCCGGGTGGCGGGCTCGAACGCCTCCTGGCAGGCCTCGCCCCAGGAGCGGCTGTCCCCGGCGTGGTGGATCTCGTCGAGGATGACGAGGGTCTTGCGCTGCTCGACCCGGTTGCGGTGCAGCATCGGCCGGACACCCACGCCCGCGTAGGTGATCGCGACCCCCTGGTACTCCTTGCTCAGCGGGCCCGCGCTGTACTCCGGATCCAGCTTGATGCCCACCCGCGCCGCCGCCTCGGCCCACTGCTTCTTCAGATGCTCGGTCGGCGCGACGACGGTGACCTGCTGCACGACGTGATGGTGCAGCAGCCACGAGGCCAGGGTGAGCGCGAACGTCGTCTTGCCGGCGCCCGGCGTCGCGACGGCCAGGAAGTCGCGCGGCTGCCGCTCCAGGTACGCGTCCATCGCCGCCTGCTGCCAGGCCCGCAGCTTGCTGGCCGTGCCCCAGGGGGCGCGGCCGGGGAAGGCGGGCGACAGATGGTGGTTGTTGCTGGGGGTGGTGGGGGTGGTAGTCACGGTCTCCGGGACGACGGGATGACGACGGGATCAGGTACGGCGGCGGCCTGCCGGCACAGCCGCGCCAACCCTACCGGGGGTGCCGGGCGTCCGGAGCGGCGCCGGGTCGATGCGCCCGGCCGCCCGCCGGATCACCGGGGCCGGGCGCGGGAGAACCGGTCCGGCCTGCCGTTGTCCCAGTCGAGCGTGAGGCTGCGGCCCCCGTCGCCGAGCACCGCCCGCCCGGTCATCGCCCTGCCCCGGCAACTGCCGCCGAGCCGCAGGCCGCGGCTGACGGTTCCGGAGCAGCGTGCCCCGACGCCCTGCACCGTGTAGGAGCCGCCGGTGACGGTGAAGGTGACGGCCCGGCCCCTGACGCGGTACGGAAAGTACCAGGTGCCCTGCACGGCGTCGATTCCCGCACGGGATGCGGCCCCGCGCTGCCGCGGGGTGCCGCTGCCGCCGGGCCGGGTGGTGGCGGTGGCGCCGGTGGCGGATGCGGGAGGGGACGCCGAGTCCGCCGGGCGGCCGGTCCCGGCCGCGGAGTCCTCGTCCGCTGGGGCCGCCCGGCCCGTGGGGGCGGCCGAGGACGCGGCGGAGTGCGCGGCTGAGGCGGCCGCGGGGCCCGAGGGGCCGGGCCGGGCGCCGGTCGTGCCGGCACTCCTGTCGGCACCGGCGGTCGGCCGGGGCCGTCCGGTGGCGCCGGGATTCTTTCCGTCCCCTTCGCCCGCGCAGCCGGACAGCGCGAACACCAGGACGGCGGCGGCACCGGTGGCGCGTGAGAATCTTCCCCGCACGAGCATTCCTGCTTCCTCTCTGCTGACCATCCGCGGCTGTTCGCCCGCGAAAGAGGGGCTGCCGCCCGGAACGGAATCCTCCCCGCGGAGAGCGCCGCGGCGGCCCTGACAGTGCCGTCGCACCCGGACGGAATTCCGCGGAGTGCTCCGGATGGACGGCACGGCCCGGATCTCCGGTGCCCGGCGCACGCGGGTCCCGCACGGCGGCCGACCGGGTCCGCGGCACGGCGTACGACCGGGCCGGCGAGGCGGCCACCCGGTGGCCGTCCGAGGGCTGTCCGGTGGCCGCCCGGCAACGAACCGGCTGCCGCGGGGCAACCCTTCACCCGCCTCGCAGGTCTCACGGACGACTGACCAAAGCCCCGGTCCCGGTCCGCCCCCGCAGGCTCAACTCCTTTTGTTCTCCCTGCCGCTGGAGTCCGGAGCACAACGACTCAGGAGGACGAGTGCGTCACCTCGACCGTGCCACCCCCCGCACCACACCCGGTCGTACAGCGACGGCGAGCGCCACCGCCGTGGCCGCCCGCGCCGTCGGCGTGACGGCCGCGCTGGCCGCCGGTCTGCTCTGCGCCACCCCGTCGGTGGCGGCACCGGCGAAGAGCGCCGCGGCGCCCGGCGCCACCACGGCGGCCCGGAGCGCCGCCGCGCCGAAGGCCGACTTCGACGGCGACGGATACGCCGAGACCGTCGCGGCGGCACCCACCGCAACCGTCTCGGGCAAGTCGTACGCGGGGTTCCTCACCGTGACCTACGGCTCGGCGAAGGGCGCGGACGTCTCGCGCCGCCAGCTCTTCAGCGCCAACTCCGCGGGCGTGCCGGGCAGCGCGGAGACCTACGGGGCCTTCGGCCGCAACACCGCGGCCCGTGACTTCGACGGGGACGGCGTCGCCGACCTGGCCGTCAGCGGCAACAAGGGCGTCGTCATCCTGTGGGGCGATAAGGGCAAGGGCCTCACGAGCGCCACACAGGTCTCGGGGGTGAAGAGCGTCACCAGGCTCGTCGCGGGCGACTTCGACGGCGACGAGAAGCCCGACCTCGCCGTGGGCACCGGCGACTTCGACCAGGGGCTGACGGTGCTGTACGGCGGCTTCGGCCGGGACGGCGAGGCGGCCAGGAGCGACACCCGCGAGACCGGCCACCTGTTCGGGCCGACGTCGCTGACGGCGGGCGACGTCACCGGCGACGGCGTCGACGACCTCGTCACCACGCACGCCTTCGAGGAGATGTCGGAGAGCAGCGAGTTCTTCCAGGGCTCGACCGGCGGGCTGGCCACCTCCTCCGAGCATGTCACCGATGCCGAGACCGGCGTCATCGCCGACGTGGACAAGGACGGCTTCGGCGACCTGGTGATCCGCACCGTGCCGGGCGGCGTCGTGGAGGACCTGCCGCACGACCACGGCACGCTCAAGGTGCTCTACGGCTCGGCCGACGGCCCGGGCGCGCACCGCACGAGCACGCTGACCCAGAACAGCCCGGGTGTGCCCGGCGTCAACGAGGAGGGCGACGAGTTCGGCAAGGCCCTGGCCGCGGGCGACGTCAACGGCGACGGCTACGCCGACATCGCGGTCGGTGTGCCGGGCGAGGACATCGGCAGCGGCGCCTCGGGCAAGGACGCCGGTGCCGTCGTCCAGCTCCTCGGCGGCAAGAACGGGCTGACCGGGACGGGCGCGAAGAACTGGGACCAGGGCAGCTCGGGTGTGCCCGGAGTGGTCGAGGCAGGGGACCGCTTCGGCGCGGCCCTGACCATGACCGACACCGACCGGGACGGCCGGGACGACCTGGCCGTCGGCGCGCCCACCGAGGACGGCGGCAGCGACGCCGTGGACGCGGGCGCGGTGTGGGTGTTGCGGGGCACCACGGGCGGGCTGACGGCCGACGGCGTCGTCTCCTACGGGCCCAAGACCCTGGGTGCCCCGGAGGCGGGCTCCCACCTGGGCTCCAGCTTCGCCCGCTGATCCGGCGAGGGGCCGGCGGAACCCGCCGGCCCTGCGGACGGCGCCGGTGCCGCGGTGGGGGCCGCGGCACCGGCGCCGTCGCGTCGGGAGGCCCAACTCGCGTGCACCGGTGACGGGTTGGGGCCGGGCACCGAAGGCGAGGGCAGCACCGAAGTCGTTGTCATGCATGGGTCACATGAGTACTGTGACGCCCCAGGCGCCTGAGCTCCATCCCCCCACAACAGGAGCACGACATGCCCGCACCTCCGCATGCCCGCAGGCCGCGCACGCGCGTCACCGTCGCCCTCGGCACCGCCCTGGGCTGCGCCGCGCTGCTGGCCGGCGTCCAGCCCGCGACGGCCGGCCCGAGCGACCCCACCCCCTCGATGAACGCCTCCTTCTCCTCGGCCGCCGAGCGGTACGGGATACCCCGCGACGTACTGGCCGCCGTCGGCTACGGCGAGACCCACTTCGACGGCCACGACGGCGCCCCCAGCCAGGCGCACGGCTTCGGTGTGATGCACCTGGTCAGCAACCCCGACCGGCACACCCTCGAACGCGCGGCCGAGCTCACCGGGAAGTCCACCGCACGGCTGCGCACCGACACCGATGCCAACATCCGCGGCGGAGCGGCCGTACTGCGCGGCTACGCCGACGCCCTCGGACTCGACGCGTCAGAACGCGCCGACGCGGACGCGTGGTACCCGGCCGTCGCCCGCTACAGCGGCGCCCGCGGCACCGCCGCACGGCTGTACGCCGACAACGTCTACCGGATCCTGCGACAGGGCGTCCGGGGCCGCGCCCCGGACGGCGAGCGGGTGTCCGTCGCGGCCCGGGACGTCCACCCCGCCAAGGGCACCACCGGGCCGGGGCCCGCCACCCGCAGCGCCGACTACCCGGACGCCGCGTGGATGCCGGCCGATCCGGCCAACTACGCCGAGGGCCGCAGCGCGGCCCTCGACACGATCGTCATCCATGTGACCCAGGGCTCCTACGCGGGCACCATAAGCTGGTTCCAGAACCCCGAGGCCAAGGTCAGCGCCCACTACGTGGTGCGCTCCTCGGACGGCGCGGTCACCCAGACGGTGCGCGACGCGGACACCGCCTACCACGCCAGAAGCGCCAACTCCTCCGCGCTGGGCATCGAACACGAGGGATACGTCGACGACCCGTCCTGGTTCACCGACGCGATGTACCGCTCCTCCGCCGCGCTGACCCGCCATCTCGCGGACGCGCACGGCATCCCGCTCGACCGCGAGCACATCATCGGCCACAGCGAGGCCCCCGGCAACGACCACACCGACCCCGGGAAGCACTGGGACTGGGACCGGTACATGAAGCTGGTCGAGGGCTGAGGCGGCGGCCGCTCGCGGACCGGCACCGCGGGCGGCCACCGGCCGGAACCGCGGCCGGGACCAGGACCGGCGGCCGAGTGGCAACTCCCACCACGGTAGGTGTCCCCCTCCCCGGGCGGCGCTTACCGTGGTGGGCATGTCAGCGACCGAGCCCGGCCCCGCGGCCGTACCGCCGGACGATCCCGCCACCCGCCGCCGGGAGACCGTGCTCAGCAGCGCCCACCGGCCGCTGACCTTCGGCATCGTCTCCGTCGTCCTCCTCATCGCCTTCGAGGCGACCGCCGTCGGTACGGCCATGCCGCTGGCGGCCGACGAACTGGACGGCATCCCGCTCTACGCGTACGCCTTCTCCGCCTTCTTCACCACCTCCGTGGTCGGCATGGTCGCCTCGGGCCAGTGGTGCGACCACCGGGGCCCGCTGCCGCCGCTGACCACCGGCATCGCGCTCTTCGCCGGTGGCCTCCTGCTGTCCGGGACCGCCGGGACCATGTGGCTGTTCATCCTCGGCCGCGCCGTGCAGGGCGTGGGCGGCGGACTGGTGATCGTGGCGCTGTACGTCACCGTCAGCCGCGCCTTCCCCGAACATCTGCGACCCACCGTGATGGCCGCGTTCGCCGCCTCCTGGGTGGTGCCCTCCGTGGTGGGGCCGCTGATCTCCGGCACGGTCGCCGAGCAACTGGGCTGGCGCTGGGTGTTCCTGGGCATTCCGGTGCTGGTGGCGCTGCCACTGCTGGTGATGCTGCCGCCGCTGAGGCGCCGGGCCTCCGGACCGCCCCCGGCCTCCGGTACTCCCGGGGACGGGAGCGGCGAGCGAGGCGAGGGCGCGCGGCGGATCCGGCTCGCGGTCGCCGCCGCGCTCGGTGCCGGACTGCTCCAGTACGCCGGTCAGGACCTGCGCTGGAGCGCGCTGCTGCCCGCCGCGGCGGGGCTCGTCCTGCTGGCCCGGTCGCTGCGGGTGCTGCTCCCCCGCGGGACCCTGCGCGCGGCCCGCGGGCTGCCCTCCGTCGTACTGCTGCGCGGAATCGCGGCCGGCTCCTTCATCGTCGCGGAGAGCTTCGTCCCGCTGATGCTGGTGACCCAGCGCGGGCTGTCGGTCACCCTCGCCGGGCTCACCCTCGCCGCCGGGGGTGCGTTGTGGGCGCTGGGCTCCTTCGCCCAGTCGCGGCCCCGGCTGGAGCCGTACCGCGAACGGCTCGTCGTCCTCGGCATGTCCCTGGTCACCTTCGCCGTCGGCTGCACGCCGCTGGTGCTGGTGGAGTCGGTACCCGTCTGGTGCCTGGCGCTGGCCATGGGGATCGGCTGCTTCGGCATGGGCCTGACCATCTCCTCCCTCAGCGTCCTGCTGCTGCGGCTCTCGGCGCCGCAGGCGGCCGGACGCAACTCCGCCGCGCTCCAGTTGAGCGACGGGCTCTCCAATGTGCTGCTGCTCGCGCTGACCGGCACCCTGTTCGCCGCGCTGGGCGGCGGTTCGGTCACCGTCACCGGATCCGGCGGCGCGGAAGCCGCGGGCGCGGGCGGCCCGGACGCCGCGCAGCCGGCAGCGTTCGCGGCCGTGTACGCCGTCTCGGCAGTCGTCGCCCTCGCGGGCGTCGCGGTGGCCCGACGGCTGCGACCCGGCCCCCGCGACGGCCCGGCCCCGACGAAGCGCCGCACACCCGTGACGGAGGAGACACAGGAGTCCACCGGGGCGGCAGTGCCCACAGAGTGATCCAGAAGCGGGGAACCCCGCCTGCCGCGCCGACCCAAAATCTGCTTATGGTTCTGCCATGTTCGACTCGCGACACATCAAGACCTTCCACGAAGTGGTGCGCGCGGGTTCCTACTCCGCGGCGGCCCGGGCGCTGGGCTACACCCAGCCCGCGATCACCCAGCAGATGAAGGCGCTGGAGCGGTCCGTGGGCACCCCGCTGTTCGTGCGCGCCGGCCGCCGGATGCGGCTCACCGAAGCGGGCGAGGCACTGGCCCGGCACTCCGAGGTGATCCTGGAGAGCATCAGCACCGCCCGGCAGCAGATGGAGTCCCTCACCAGGCTGCGGGCCGGCAAGGTCACGGTCTGCGCCTTCCCCAGCGCGGGCGCCACCCTGGTACCCGAGGCCCTCGCCGAACTCGCCGCCGAACACCCCGGCATACGCGTCGAACTCCAGGAGGACGAGCCGCCCGAATCGCTGCGCCGGGTCGTACGCGGCGAGTGCGACATCACCCTGGCCTTCACCTACCCCGGACTGCGCGAACAGGTGCCCGAGGAACTGGTGGAGATCCCGCTGCTGGAGGACCAGCTCACCGTCCTGCTGCCCACCGGCCACCCCATGGCCCGGCGCCGCGCCGTGCAGTTGCGCGAACTGGCCGACGAACGCTGGATCGCCGGCTGCCTGCGCTGCCGGGCCAACTTCCTGCACGAATGCGCCGAACTGGGGTTCGCACCCGAGATCGCCTTCACCACCGACGACAACCTGGTGGTGCAGAGCCTGGTCGCCGAAGGGCTCGGCGTCGCCATGGTGCCGGGACTGGTGCTCTCCTTCCTCGTCCACCGGAAGGTCACGGGCCGCGCGCTCGACCCCGCCTCACGCCGCCAGGTCTCCGCGTACGTGCTGCGCGAACACCTGGAGATACCCGCCACAGCACGCGTACTGGCGGCGCTGCGCACGGTCGCGGAGCGCCGCGTCGGCTGCTGACCGCTGCGCGGAGGCCTCGTGCCACAGGGGCGGCGCCTCCCCCACATGGGCCCGGCGCCCCTCCCCCCGGGGCCGTACCCACGGGCGGAGTGCGGCGGGCTCCTCCGCGCCGAACGGACTCGGCTGCCGTGAGCCGACCGGGCCGCCCTCCCCCAAGCAGAGCCGCCCTCCCATAAGCAGATACGAGGGAGGGGCCAAGGAACCGTCGTTGGACGTGATACGTGCCCACCGCGACGCTGCCCGTATGACTGCGACGACGACCACCCCATCCGCCGCCCGGACGGCCGGGCGGCTGCACGCCCTCGTCGAGGACGTGCGCGAGGCCGTCGGCCGAGGGCTGCCGCCGGACGTGACCGCGTACCTGGTCGGCGAGAAGCTGGCACCGCACCTGGGCGCCGACGACCTGCTGACCGACGCCCAGTGCGCACCCGACCCCGAGCGCTACCGCCAGCACATCCTGCACGCGGAGCGCGACGGCAGCTTCTCCGTCGTCGCCCTGGTGTGGCTGCCCGGACAGGGCACCTCGATCCACGACCACGTCTCCTGGTGCGTGACCGGCGTGCACCAGGGCGAGGAGCACGAGCGCCGCTACCGGCTGCTGCCCGCGGAGGCCGCGGGCGGCAGCGCACGCCTCGTCGCCACCGAGGACGTGGTCAACCCGCAAGGAGCCGTCTGCGGCTTCGCCCCGCCCGGCGACATCCACCGGGTGTGGAACGGCTGCGAAGGCCCGGCCGTCTCCCTGCACATCTACGGAGCGGACATCTCACGGCTGGGCAGCAGCGTCCGCCGGGTGTACGACCTTCCGGCCGACGCCTGATGGCACTTTCCGGCAGCCGCACGCGGGAGACCCCCCGCGTCGCGGACCGGCCCGCGGCGGCCGGCGCCACCACACCCGCGCCCACGCGGAAGCCGGGCCCGCTGCCCGGCCTCGCGTTCGCCGTGCTCGGCGTGGCCGCGGCCTCCGCCGTGCACCTCCTGGTGCCCGCCGTTCCGATGCTGACGGCCGCAGTCGTGCTCGGCATCGCGGCCGCACACCTGCCGGGGCTGCGCACCCTGGTCCGCGGCACCGCCCGCCCCGGACTCACCCTGGCCGGCAAACGGCTGATGCGGCTCGGCATCGTGCTGCTCGGGCTCAAACTCGCGCTCGGCGACGTGCTCGAACTGGGCTGGGCCACCGTGGCGATGGTCGCCTGCGTCGTCGTCGCCACCTTCTTCGGCACCGTCTGGCTCGGCCGCAGGCTCGGACTCCCCGGCGACCAGCCCGTACTCGTCGCCACCGGCTACTCCATCTGCGGAGCCTCCGCGATCGGAGCGGTCAGCGAGGTGCGGGGCAGCGAGGAGGAGGACGTCGCCACCTCGGTCGCACTGGTGACACTGTGCGGCACCCTCGCCATCCTCGTGCTGCCCCTCCTCCACGGGCCCCTGGGGCTGGACGCCGCACAGTTCGGACGCTGGGTCGGCGCCGGGGTCCACGACGTCGGCCAGGTCGTCGCCACCGCCCAGACCGGCGGCCCGCAGGCCCTGAACGAGGCCGTCCTCGTCAAACTCCTCCGCGTGCTGATGCTGGCGCCCCTCGTCGCGGCCATGGTCCTCGCCGTACGACAACGCCGCGGAGCGGGCCACCCTCCCCGAGGCCGGCGCCCTCCCCTCGTACCGCTGTTCGTGCTGGGCTTCCTGGGCATGGTGGCCCTTCGGACCACTGCGTGGCTGCCCGGCGCCGTACTCGACGGCGCCGCCACCGCGCAGGAGATCCTGCTGGCCGCCGCGTTGTTCGGCCTCGGCAGTGCGGTGCACCTGCCGTCGCTGACCCGCACCGGGATGCGGGTGGCCGGACTCGGACTCTGCGCCTGGATCGTCGTCGCCGGCGCATCCTACGGCGGCGTCCTCCTCACGACCTGACCCCGTCGCGGGGGCGCGACTCCTGTCACCGGGAAGGCGTCTCCGCCTGGTCCGCTCCCCCGCCTTCTCCGACCAGCTCATGGACCGACGTGTGCGGGGGATCCGGGTGCCGGACGGCTGCCTCACGACTCCTGGGGGCCTTCCGCGTCGCGTACCAGGAGGGCGACCTGTACCCGGTTGCGAAGGTCCAGCTTGGCGAAGAGGCTGCTGGTGTGCGCCTTGACCGTGGCGACGCTGATACCGAGGCGCTGCGCGATGTCCGGGTTGTCCAGCCCCTCGGCGATGGCTCCGGCCGTTTCGCGTTCCCGTTCGGTCAGCGCGGAGATCTTCTCCCGTACCGCTTCGCGGCGGGCGTCACGGGCATGGGCGGAGTCCGTCGCGGTGGCCGCGGCGATCACGCGCGTCATGGCTGCCGGGGAGAGTACGGGTTTGCCGTCCGCGACCGTGCGCACCGCCTCGACGATGCGTGCGGGCGGGGTGTCCTTGAGGACGAACCCGAGTGCGCCGGCGCGCAGCGCACCCAGTACCAGACTGTCGGAGTCGAACGTGGTCAGTACCAGGACCCGGGGCGGCATCGGCCTGCCGAGAAGTTCACGAGTGGCGCTGAGGCCGTCGCGGCCGGGCATGCGTACGTCCATCAGCACGACGTCCGGCCGCCACCGGTCCACCGCGGCGATCGCGGCGTCCCCGTCGGCGGCCTCCGCCACCACGCTGAGGTCGGGTTCGCCGTCCACGACGAGCCGCAAGGCCATCCGCACGAGTTGTTCGTCGTCGGCGATGAGGACACGTACCGGTTCGCGGTCGCTCTCCACTGAGGGGCTCCTTTCTCGGTGCGGTCAGGGCCAGGGCAGTCGTGCGGTCAGGAGGTACCCGTTCCCGGGCGTGGGGTGGTGGGAGAGCCGGCCCCCCACCAGAGCGATGCGCTCTTCGAGGCCGAGCAGCCCGGATCCCGACGACGGTGCTCCCACCGCCCGCTCGGTGGCCCGGGTGTTGTGCACACCGACCTCGAGCGTGCCGCCGGGCCGGCCGTCGAGAGTGACGCGTACCCGGGCACCCGGGGCATGCTTGACGGCGTTGGTGAGTCCTTCCTGGACGATGCGATAGCAGGTGCGCCCGACGGCCGTCGAGGGCGACCCGGTCACCGAGTCGACGAGCGTGACGTCCAGTCCGGACGCGGAGGCATCAGCGACCAGTTCCGGGATGCAGTCGAGGGAGGGCTGCGGTGCCTCCGGCTGGTCGGGATCGGTCCGGAGCACACCGAGGACGTCGCGGAGCTCTTCCAGCGCCTGGTGGGAGCCGTCGGCGATACCGCGGATCAGCACACCGCTGTCCTCGGCGGTCAGATCGCCGCGGTGGCCCAGCACCGAAGCCTGCATGGCGACCAGGGATATCCGGTGGGCGAGCACGTCGTGCATCTCGCGCGCGATCCGGTTGCGCTCCTGCGCCCGCGCCTGCGCCGCGCGGGCGGACTGTTCGCGTTCCGCGCTCTCGGCACGCTCCCGCAGGGAGCGCACTTCGACGCGTCTCGCCCCGACGGCCGTGCCCACGGCCACCGCAAGACCTGCGGTCATTGCCGAGAACGCGAGTCCGGCCCACCACCAGGTCGCCGTGGAGGCGGGGATCGAGTAGAGCCCTGGGACGAGTTGTGACGCCGTGACGTGGGTCAGAGCGATCGCCCCGGTCTCCACCGGACGGCGCCGGGCGGACAGCGAGACCATGGCCAGCAGCGCGGCCCCGGTGGCGAGGGCCGAGACGGTCGCCACGAGCGTGACCGTGAAGGCGACGGCCCGCGGGAAGCGCCCGCGCCACCACAGGAGGGCCAGACAGCCGAGGGCCACCAGCGGATCGCCGATGAGGAACCAGGAGTCCGGCCCGGAAACCTCCTTGTGGTGCAGCAGCACACCGGTGGCGATCCAGACCGGTATGCCCACGGCGGCGGCCGCGGCCAGCCGCCACACCTGCCGGCGTCCCGTGAGCCGCGGCACGAGATCTGTCGTCACCCGCGCATTATCGCCAACCCATCCGGTCTGCGCCTCAGACCACAGGGGGAGGCCTCCCCGACCGGAGTCGGAGAACGGCTCGCCGACGGTCGAAGCCGGCTGCGACCGTGGGGACGACGCGGCGGCACGGGCAGCGGGCGAGAGTCGTGTCATGCCGATATCTCGGGAGACAAAGCAGGCATGGCGAGCCGTTGTTGCGGCCGGTCGGCGGAAGGGGACCGATTCGGCACGGACTGCTCCCCCACCACTCCGCCGCCGTCGCGCGCCCCTGCCGAAGGACAGCCGGACGCGCGGGAAGTCGCCGTTGTCCCGCGTTCTTGTCGGCGCGATGCTTCTCGCCACCACGGTGGCGTGCACGTCGGCGTCCGCAGGCGAGGAAGAGGGCAACGAGGCCGCATCGCCGGCCCTGCGATGGGGCCCGTGCACGAAGGAGTCCGAAGGGGACACGAAGAAGTCCGAGGGGAAGAAGCGGGCCGGCCCGCAGAAGGGCGGCGCGGGGGCCACGTTGCAGTGCGCCACGCTGAAGGTTCCGCTCGACTACCGGAAACCGGACGGCCGGCAGATCGAGATCGCGGTCTCCCGACTGGCGAGCAGAAAGCCCGCACAGCGCCGGGGCGTGCTGCTGACCAATCCCGGCGGCCCCGGGCAGTCCGGGCTCGGCTACCCGGCCGCCCTCGCGGGAGCCGGGTTGCCCCAGAAGGTGCTCGACTCCTACGACGTGATCGGCTTCGACCCCCGCGGCATGGGCCGCAGCTCCCCGGTGACCTGCGACCTGACCCCGGAGCAGCAGGCGCGCGGCAACTTCCCGGCCTATGCGCACTCCGGGGGCGACGTCGCGCGCGAGGCGAAGTTCGCACGGACCGTCGCACAGCAGTGCGCCTCGTCGGAGAGCGCCTGGATGCTGCCGCACACCACCACCGCGAACACGGCCCGCGACATGGACCGGATCCGCGCGGCACTGGGCGAGTCCGAGATCTCCTACCTCGGCACCTCCTACGGCACCTGGCTCGGCGCGGTCTACGCCACGCTGTTCCCCGAGCGCGGTGACCGGATCGTGCTGGACAGCAGCCTGGGGCCCGGCGGGTACGACGCCACCGCCTTCCGGCTGCTGGCACGCGGCATGAAGGACCGCTTCCCGGATTTCGCCGCCTTCGCGGCCGGAAAACCGGAGTACGGGCTGGGCAGCACTCCCCGGCAGGTGAAGGCGAAGTTCCGCGAGTTGGCCGAACGGCTGGACAGGAAGCCCGTCGGCGGCGTGGACGGCACGCTGTTTCGCGCGATCACGCTGGAGGAGATGTTCGTCGAGGGGAAGCTGCCCGAACTGGCCGAGATCTGGCAGGCGCTCGACAAGGGCAAACCTCCGTCCGGCGGCCCGCCTGCGGCCGAGAACGACAACGCACCGGCCGGCCGCCACTACGTCATCTGCGCGGATTCCCGCTGGTCGAAGAAGATCGGCCACTACCAGCGCACCGCGGCGCACGACCGGCGCCGGTACCCGATGCTGGGCGGTTCCACGGGAAGCATCACGCCGTGCGCGTTCTGGCCGCGCAAGGGGATCGAGAAGCCGGTGCAGGTGCAGGTGAGCGACCGGGGCCCGGAGAACGTGCTCATGGTCCAGAACGCGCGCGACCCGGGCACGCCGTTGGCAGGAGCGAGGAAACTGCGGCAGGCGCTGGGTGACCGGGCCAGGATGGTCCTGGTCGACCAGGGCGGCCACGGTGTCTACCCGTTCGGCGGCAGCACCTGTGCCAACGACGCCACCACAGCGTTCCTGACCACCGGCAAGCGCCCGGCCGGGGACCGGACCTGTCCGGCAGGGTGACCGGAGGAGCACGCATGTTCGAGAAGCGGCGGCACCGCCGGGCGGTGCGTCGTGTCGAACCCGGTGACGGGCGGCCCCTCAAGCCGTTCCGCTGGTGGCAGACGATGTTCCGGGGGCTCTTCCACCTCCGGCTGCCCGACGGCGACGGTGGGCGGGCGCGCTACTCCGTGGACGTGCGGCACTGGATGAACCAGTCGTCCGGAGACGTGAGGGCCCACCTCTACCGTGACGGGAGACTGCACGCCGAGTCCAAACTCCCCGCGCTGTTCCCCGTACCGGGCGGAACCGTCGAGGTGAGGATGAGCGGTTTCGGCTTCAAACGCTGCCACTACGTCACCGACACCGGCTCCGAACACCAACTGGTCCCGGACCCGGCCTCCGCCGAAGGACGCCGCGCACGCTTCGGCCGCACACATCCCCTCCTCAGCCGCGCGATCGGTGTCCTCTCGGTGTGCGTACTGCTCACCGCGCTGTCGGTGCTCATCCCGCAGTTGCTCGAACAGCTCACCGCGTCCAAGGCCGTCGCCCGGCACACGGGCACCCTCAGCGCGCCGGTGGACCTGTCCCTGTGGGGCAACGTCGCCCTCACCCTCGCCACCCTGGTCGCCAGCACGGAACGAGCACTGCGCCTACGGTTCAACTGGCTGCTCGACGGCGGAGGAGGTTGACGCTCCGTTGTCCGTGGCCCAACACGAGCGCTCCCGCAGCGGAAGGTCCCCCGGCGGCCCTCGGCTGCGGAAGGGCCGGGGAGGCGTCTATTGACCTGGCGCCTCCACGCGCCGACCCCGCCCGCACAAGGCGGCCCGCAAAAGAGGGAGACGGCGCCCCCGCCGGGGGGCGCCCGGGTCAGGAGGAGCTGACCGCGGCCTGGGGGCGGATCGGCATCCGATTGACGGGCCGCCCCGTCGCAGCCCGCACCGCCGCAGCGACCGCGGACGGCGTGGTGACGACCGGCGCGGACGACGCGGCCTTCGCCCCGAACGGCGCCACCACATCCCGTTCCTCGACGAGCTTGACGATGCGGATGTCCGGCGCGTCCAGCGCCGTCGGCAGGGCGTAGGCGGTGAAGTCGGCGTGCCGCACAACGCCTTTGGCGACCCGCAGATGTTCGGTGAGGGCGGTGCCGATGCCCTGGGTGATGCCGGCTTCGAGGCGGGCCCGCAGCTGGCGGGGGTTGAGGACGGCGCCGACGTCCTGGGCGAGGGCGACCTCGACGACGCGTACGGCGCCGAGTTCGATGTCGACGTCGACGACGGCGCGCACGGCGGCGAAGGCCAGTCCGACGAAGGCGTCGCCCTGGCCCCATTCGTCGAGCGGTTCGGTGGGATGCGGGCGGCACTGCGCGGTGGCCCACAGTTCCTTGCCCTCCAAGGCTTCGGCGACTGTCGTGGAGAGCACGCCGTCGTAGGAGGTGATCTTTCCCTCGGAGATGGTGAGCAGTTCGGTGGACATGCCGAACTTCGCGGCGAGGGGCTGCAGGAGCTGGGTGCGGACCATCTTCGCGGCCCGTTCCACCGCGCCGCCCGACACCCAGGTGTGGCGGCCGCGGCCGCTGGCGCCGGAGGGCGGCTGGTCAGTGTCGACGGAGGCGACGTGCACCTCTTCGATACCGAGGGTTTCCTGGACGATCTGCCGGGCGAGGGTGTCGAAGCCCTGGCCGGACTCGACGGCGGCGCACATCACGGTGGCGACGGGGCCGCTGACCTTGACGGTGGCGGTGGAGACCTCGTCGGTGCCCTCGGCGCCGAGCATGTGGACCATGCCGAGCGCGTAGCCCACGCCGCGCCGCACGGCCGAAGGGTCGCCGGCACCTTCGGGGCCGCCGGGCAGCAGCCAGTCGTCCTCGGGCGCGTCCTTGGGCAGCGGCGGCAGCGGCGCCTCGTGGACGGCGGTGAGGAGTTCGGCGACGGGTGCCGGGCAGGTGACGGTCTGGCCGGTGGGCAGCAGGTCGCCGGTGGCCATGGCGTTGCGCCTGCGCACCTCGACGGGGTCGAGGCCGAGCCGTTCGGCGAGTTTGTCCATCTGGCCCTCGTAGGCGGCGCACACCTGGAGGGCGCCTTCGCCGCGCACATGGCCGGAGGGCGGGTTGTTGGTGCGGACGACCCAGCCGTCGATCACGGCGTGCGGGACGACGTAGGGCCCGCAGGCGAAGGAGACGGCGGCGGCGAGCGCGTCGGACGAGGTGTCCGCGTAGGCGCCGCCGTCCAGCAGGATCTGCGCCTCGACCTTGACCAGGTTGCCCGCGTTGTCCGCGTGGTGGCGGTAGCGCAGCAGGGTGGGGTGGCGGTGTGCGTGGCCGAGGAAGGATTCCTCGCGGGTGAGCGCGATCTTGACGGGGCAGCCGGTGCGCATCGCCAGCAGTCCCAGGGGGATCTGGAGCGCCGCGTCCTCGCGGTCGCCCATGGAGCCGGGCACCCCGGTGACGACGATCTTGACTTGTTCGGGCGGGAGTCCGAAGCAGGCGGCCGCCAGGTCGCGGTCGGTGTGCGGGTCGGTGGAGGCGGTGTAGATCTCCACGCCGCCGTCCGGGCGCGGTACGGCGAGCGCGGCCTCGGCTCCGATCGGCGCCGGGTCCTGGCGGCCGATCCGGTAGAGGCCCTCGACGACCACGTCGCCGGTGGCCTCGGGGTCGCCGTAACGCAGCGGGATGTGCCGCAGCAGGTTGCCGTCCGGGTGCAGCGGTTCGGCCTCGAACGCCTTCTCCGGGTCGGTGACGGCGTCCTGCACCTCGTATTCGACGGCGATGGCCGCGGCGGCCAGCCGCGCCGTGTCCGGGTGGTCGGCGGCGACGGCGGCGATCGGCTCGCCGAAGTAGCGCACCACGTCGCGGGCGAACGCGGGCTGGTCGGCGATCCTGCGTCCGTGCGCGGAGTCGCCGGGGATGTCCTCGTGGGTGATGACGGCCAGCACGCCGGGCATCTTGGCGGCTTCCGCGGTGTCGATGGAGACGATCCGCGCGTGCGGGTGCGGCGAGCGGTGCACCGCGGCCCACAGCAGCCCTTCGGCCCACAGGTCCGCCGCGTAGGGGAAGGTGCCCTGCGCCTTGGCGTAGGAGTCGGTGGGGAGGACGGAGACGCCCAGGCCGTGCGGGTCGGGCTCGCCGCGGGGGCCCGGCAGCGGGGCGGCGCCTCCGGCGCCGGGGTGCCCGTCAGCCGTTTCCGTCATGCCGCCGCCTTTCTGTGCAGGGTGCGTGCGCGGTGCACCCGGGTGTGGGGGACGCTGCCGCGGGGGCCGGGGGCATCAGGACGTGCCGCCGTTCCCGGGGTACCGGCTCTGGTGCGGGATGTGGGCGCCGTAGCCGCCCTCGTCCCACGTTCCGCTGTCGTGGCTGCCGGGTGCCTCGGGCGGGCCCGGGTATCCGGGCGCTGCCGGGTCGGGCCCGTAGCCGGGCGCGCCGCCGTGGCCGTCGGTGCCATAGCCGTCAGCCCCGTAACCGTCGGTGCCATAGCCGTCGGTGCCGGGCGGCGCCGGGTGCCCGCCGGGGCCGTGACCGCCCTGCTGATGGCCGGCCGGCTCGTAGCCGCCGGGAACCCACGGGCCGGGCTCGTAGCCGGGCTGCTGTCCGTACCCGGCGGCTTCGTAGCCGCCTTGCGGGTCGGGCCCGGGGGCGTGGAGCTGCCCGCCGGGGGCCGGCTGCGCTTCGGGGGCCGGGTGTGCCTCCGGCGCCTCGTGCTCGTGCTCGGCCCGGGCCGCGCGCTGCTCCACCACGGTGCGGACGGCGTCCACCACCCCGCGGTATCCCGAGCAGCGGCACAGATTGCCGCTGATCGCCTTGCGGGTCTCCAGGTCGGTGGGCGCGTGGTTGCCCTCCAGCAGGTCGTGCACCGTCATCGCGAGTCCGGGTACGCAGAACCCGCACTGCACGGAGCCGCTCTCGGCGAGCGCGCACTGCACGTCCGAGGGGGCGCCGTCGACCGACAGGCCCTCGACGGTGCGGACCTCGCTGCCGGCGGCGGTGGCGGCGGGCACCAGGCAGGCGGCCACGAGCCGCCCGTCCACCTGCACCGAGCAGGCGCCGCACTCGCCTTGCGAGCAGCCGTCCTTGGCTCCGGCGAGGCCCAACCGCTCGCGCAGCACGTACAGCAGCGACTCACCGATCCAGGCGCTGGCGACGGGGCGGTCGACCCCGTTGACCCGCAGTTCGTACGAGACGTGCGGGTGCTCGTCCTCGGTCCGGACGGTCTCGGGGACCGGAGCTGCTTCCTCTCCGGCCACAGGGGCGGTGCCGTCCCCGGATGCCTCCGGGACGCCGTCCCCGGGCGCCTCCGGGGCGCCGTCCCCGGGCGGGTGGACCGGTTCCGGGGCGCCGTCGGGCGCGGCCGCGGCGGAGCCGTCCGCCAGGTCGCCCAGAGGTTCCGGGTAGCCGCCGGAGGGCTCCCCCGAGGGGGCTGCCGCCCCGGCGTCCGCGGCCTCCACCGGCCCGGTGCCTGCCGGTTGCTCGGGGGCGGTCCGCTGCGCGGGCACCGGTGCCGGGGCGGCCTCGGCCAGCGAGGTCACCTCGGCGTCCGCGTGGTGCTCCGGCACGGCGGGCGGTGCGGGGGGGTCGGCGGCGACGATCCCGGGATCGGCGGCGGGCTGTCCGCCCGTTCCGTGCTGCGCCTCGGGCTGCCGCGGGTGCTCCGGCGGGGCGGGTGGCGCGGCGTCCGGGTCACCGGGGTGCCGCGGCTCGGCGTCGAGTGTCCCGGCGGGGCCGTGCGCGGTGGGGGCGCTGGGGAACCGGTACGCGGGCACGTCCGGCGCGCCCGGGAAGGGGCGGTCGGCGCCGCCCGGTTCGGGTGCGGGCGGCGGTCCGGGGACGTCCGGGTGCGGCGCGTGCCCCGGGGCGGGCGCCGCGGAGTCCCAGTGCGGGGCCGATGTCGGCGAGGAGGGCGTCCAGGCGGGCGCGGGCGCCTCCGGGGCCGCGGACGCGGAGGCCGCGGGAGCGTGCGGGCCCGGCGCGGGCGCACCGGGGGGCGCGGTTCCGGGTGCGGTCGAGGCGGGGTTGCCGTCCGGAGCCGAGGCGGGTGCCACGCCCGGGCCGAGGGGGCGGCGGCCGGTACGGGCCTCGTGCGAGCCGGCGAGCGCCGCTGCCGCGCCCTGGCCGAGCCCGGCTGAGCCGTCGGCCGCGGGCGGGTGCGGCGTGTCCTGCGGGTGGGGGCCGGGCCCGCCGAGTGTGCCGTGGCCGGGTTCGGGTGCCGCGGCGTACTGCGCTGCCTGCGCGTCGCCGCCGGGGTCCTGCGGTCCCGGGCCGGGGGCGCCCGGCTCGCTCCCGGGTGCGAACGGCAGCACCCAGTGCTGCCCGGCGGCCGGATCGGCGGCGGGGCCCGGGGCTGTGCCGTCCGCCGGGTGCTGCGAGGGGTCGATGGACGGCGGGGTGTAGCCGCCCTGCCCGGTGCCGGGCGCGGCCAGCGGCGCGGCTTCGGCGAGCTCGCCGAAGCCGCCGCTGGGCAGCTGCACGAAGGCGGTGGCGTCCGCGTCGTACTCGCCGCCGCCCCAACTCCTGGGCACGTGCTGCCCGTGCTCCGCCTGCCGGGCGTACGGGTCGGGCTCCGGCTGCCGGCCGTACGGGTCGGGTGCGGCGCCCTGCGCGGCCCAGGGATCGCCGCCGTACTGTGCGGCGCCGCCCGCGCCGTTGCCGTACTCGTCCGTGTCCGTGTGCGCGTTCACATGTCCGTGCGGCTCCGCATCCGCGTGCGGTCCCGCGCCCCCGTTCCGGTGTCCGTTCCCGTTGCCCTGTGGTGCCTGTGGTGTGCCGCTCATGCGAGAGCCCTCCCGAGTCCCCGGCGGGCCAGTGTCGCCACGGTACGCCGCAAGTGCAGCGCCGCGGGCGGAAGCTGGGGGGCGGGCCCCGGGTTGTCCTCGGGGCCCGCCGGAAGCGGGTCGGGGATGCAGGCCATCGCGACGTACTCGCCGAAGGCGGTCAGCGCCTCGGGGGCCAGCGAGCGGTCGCCGTCCCAGTCGATGAGGGTGGCGATCCACTGCTCGGCCTCCAGCGGCCGCAGCGGCATCGGTGCGACGGCGCCCACCGCGCACCGCACGCCGCGCCGCATCGGGTCGAGGACGACGGCGACGGAGGCCAGCGCGCGGCTGGGCCCGGTACGGCTGGTGGCCTTGAGGAAGGTCTGCGGGGCGTGCAGCAGCGGAACCTTCACATAGCCGACGACCTCGCTGGGCCGGAGGATGTCCATTCCGGCGAGCAGGTGGCTGACCGGGAGTTCGCGGTGTGCCCCCTCCGGGCCCGCGATGGAGAGGGTGGCCTCCAGCGCGGCCAGCACGGGCAGCGCGTCCCCGGTGGGCGAAGCGCTGACGATGTTGCCGCCGAGCGTCCCCGCGTTCCGGATCTGCGGGGGCCCGGCGGCCCGGGCCGCGGCGGCGAGCGCGGGGATGAGCGCCGCGAAGTCGGGGCGGCCCATGCGTGCGTGGGTGAGTCCGGCGCCGAGCACGGCGTGCCCGTCCTGGTAGGACCAGCCGCGGATCTCGCTGATCCGGCCGAGTCCGACCAGTGCGGCGGGGCGGAGGTGGCCGGAGTTGACGTCGGCCATCAGGTCGGTGCCCCCGGCGACCGGTACGGCGGCGGGTACGGCGGAGAGCGCCGAGACGGCCTCCTCCAGGGTGGCGGGCAGCATGACGGCAGGGGGCACGGCCTGCGCGGCTCGTCCGCCGTCTGGTGCATGCCGTACGTGCGTGCTCACCTTGCTGCCCCTTCCCCGACATACCGGGCTCCCGGCTGCACTGCCGTACGGTACGTGCTCACAGCCCGGACGAGGCAACTCTGGCACATCTCGGCCCGCGCCTGGCACGAGGGCGGGGGATGGGCACTTTCGCACCGTTTGACCCGTGTCCGCCGTGGAATGGTGGTGAAATCGGGGAAAGCGAGGGGATGACGGAAAGGGGAGCGCCGGGCGGCCTGTTCACTCCAGGGGGCGCCCCGGAATCCCGGGCCGCCGCTGCCAGGGCCGGGGCCCGGCGGCAGGACGGTAGCCGACCCCGCAGGCGTCGAGGCGGGCGAGGTGCGCCTCCGCCAGGCGCGCCGCGAAATCGTCGTAGGCGTGGCCCGGTCCGGACCAGGCCAGCTCGGCGACGGCGGCGAGCCGCGGGAACATCTGGTAGTCCAGCCGCTGGACGTTCTCGGCGCACTCGGTCCACATGTTGGCCTGCACCCCCAGCACCCGCTCCGCGTGCCCCTCCCGCTCCAGCTCGGCGGGTACCGGCTGCATCCCGTACACGTCGCGCAGTGTGGAGACGTACCCCAGCGGCACGGGCTCGTCCTCCCCCGGCGCCTGCCTCCGGTCGAGGTACAGCTCGTGCTCGGGGCACATCACCACATCGTGGCCGGCGCGCGCCGCGGCGACGCCCCCTTCGTACCCCCGCCAGGAGGAGACGACCGCTCCCGGAGTGAGCCCGTCCCGCAGCGTGCCGCCCTGGAGGATCTCGTCCCAGCCGGTCATCCGGCGTCCGCGTTCGGCGAGCCAGCGGTCGAAGTGCCGCACCATCCACGCCTGGAGGGCGTCCTCGTCGCGCAGCCCCTCGCGGGCGATGCGCTCCTGGGCGACGGCCGACTCCCGCCACTGGTCCTTGGGCGTCTCGTCCCCGCCGATGTGCACGAACGGGGACGGGAAGACCTCCAGCACCTCCTCCAGCACCTGTTCGTAGAAGCGCAGCACCTCGTCCGTGGGAGCCAGCAGGTGCGGACTGACGCCCCAGTCGGTCCACACCTGCGCGCCGCCGTCCGCCGAGCCGAGTTCCGGGTACGCCGCGATGGCGGCCTGCGAGTGACCGGGCAGTTCGATCTCGGGCACGACGGTGATGTGCCGCTCCGCCGCGTACGCGACGATCTCGCGCAGGTCGTCCTGGGTGTAGTGGCCGCCGTGCGGGCGTTCGTCCCACAGCGGCGAGGCGCGGTGGCCGACGCGGGTGCGGGAGCGCCAGCCGCCGACCTCGGTCAGCCGCGGGTGGCGGCGGATCTCCATCCGCCAGCCCTGGTCGTCGGTCAGATGGAGGTGCAGGACGTTCAGTTTGTGCAGGGCGAGCAGATCGAGGGTGCGCAGTACGCCGTCCTTGGGCACGAAGTGCCGGGCCGTGTCGAGCAGCAGCCCGCGCCAGCCGAACCGCGGGGCGTCCTCGGCGGCGCCGGCCGGCACCTCCCAGGAGCCGGCGGTCGCGGCCCGGCGGAACGCCGCGGGCGGCAGCAGCTGGCGCAGTGTCTGCACCCCGCGGAACACCCCGGCGGCGTCCCCGCCCGCCACGAGCACCCGGTCGGCGGTGACGTGCAGCAGGTAGGACTCGGGGGCGCGGTCGGGGTCGATGCGCAACTCGACAGTGTTCGCGGGGTGCTCGGGATACTCGGGGTGCTCCTGCGTCCCGGGGGCTTCCGGCGTCCCGGGCCCCTCGCGCCAGGGGAGCGCCGCGAGGCCGCGCAGCCAGCGGGCGGCGCCGCGCGCCCCCGGGCCGGCGACGAGCGCGGTACCGCTCCCCCACACGAAGGGCGGGCCGTCGTCCTGCCGCACCTCGCGCGCACGCGGGACGAGCCCCGCCCAGCCAGTGGCCGACATGTTCGGTCCTCCTTATTTCACGGCCCCGCCGAGCCCGGAGACCAGGCGGCGGTGCACGCAGACGAAAAAGACGAGCACGGGCACGGTCATCACCGTGGAGGCGGCCATCACACCGCCCCAGTCGGGGGTTTCGGTGTCGAAGAAGACGAGCAGCGCCATCGGCAGGGTCGAGTTCTCCGTGGCGCTGATGATGAACGACTTGGCGAAGAGGAAGTCGTTCCAGGTGGAGATGAAGGAGAAGACGCTCGTGGCGACCAGTCCGGGCAGGACGAGCGGGAAGAGTATCTGCCACAGAAAGCGCGTCCGGCCGGCTCCGTCGATGAACGCCTGCTCCTCCAGGGCCTCGGGAACGGCCTTCACGAATCCGCGCAGCATCCAGATGGCGAACGGCAGCGAGAAGGCCAGGTGCGGAAGGACGAGAGAGAGGAGGGTGTTGAGGGCCCCGATGTCCCGCATGAGGAAGAACAGCGGAATCGTCAGCGCTTCGACCGGCACCATCTGCGCGGTGAGGATGAGGATGAGCAGCGTGGTCCGCAGCCGGAACCGGAAGCGGGCGACGGCGGTGGCGGCGAGGAAGGCGAGCAGGGCCGAGGCGACCACCACCGTGCCCGCCACCAGCAGGCTGTTGAGGAAATAGCGGCCGAAATCCTCCTGTGCGAAGACGCGGCGGAACGCGTCGAGGGACGGCGAGAGCGTCCAGGGAACGGGCCGGTCGGAGCGGATCTCCCCGGCCGGTTTGAACGCGGAGAGCACCATCCAGTACAGCGGGAATGCGACCGCCGCGGCGATGAGCACGGCGGCGCCGTCGGCCATGGAACGCCAGGGCCGCCGCGCCCGGGCGCGTGCTACCGGTCTCGTGCTCATATCTCCTCCCCGTTCCTGCGGAGCAGCTTCAGATAGACCAGCGTGACCGCGAGCAGAATCAGCAGCATGACGACGCCGATTGCCGAGCCGAGGCTGTACTCGGCCGAGGCGAACGCCTTTTGGTAGGCATAGACGTTCAGCACCAGGTTCTGCCCGGCGATACCCCCTCCGTCGGTCATCACATAGATCTGGGTGAAGACCTTGAAGTCCCAGATGACCGACTGGATGGTCACCACAATCAGCACCGGGCGCAGCATCGGCGCCAGCACGCTGCGCCAGGTCCGCCACACCCCGGCACCGTCCAGTGCGGCGGCCTCCAGCACCTCGGTGGGCACGGCCCGGATGCCCGCGTACGTCACCACCATCACCAGCGGGAACGAGCACCACACGACCTCGAGGAGGACGAGCGTGAACGCGCTGTACCGCCCGTACGTCCAGGAGTGGTCGCCCAGCCCCAGCATCCGGTTGACCGGGCCGAAGTCGGGGTCGAAGAGGAACACCCACACGGTGGAACCGGTGATCGCGGGGGTGGCCCAGGCGCCGAGGGACGCGAGCATCAGCAGCAGCCGGGGCAGCGCCCGGATCCGGGTGAGCAGCACCGCCAGCCCGCAGCCGACCGCCACGGTGCCCAGCACGCAGCAGCCCGCGAACACCAGCGTCGCCAGCAGCACGTCCCAGAACTGGGCGTCGCCCAGCAGTTCGGCGTAGTTCGCCAGCCCCTGGAAGCTGGTCGGCTCGCCGCCGCTGACCTGCGCCTGGGTGTACTCCAGTACGGAGATCAGCCCGAGTTGGTAGACGGGGTAGACGAGCAGCCCGGCCAGCACCACGAGCGCGGGAGCGAGGTAGAGCCAGGGCGTCCAGCCGGCGTGCCGGAGCGGCCGGGCGCGGGCGGGCCCGCGATCGCGGGCGGGGGCACGGGCGGACGCGCGATCCCGGACGCTCACGGGTGGAATGCCTCGTCCATCTTCCCGGCCGCGTCGGCGGCGGCTTCGGCCACGTCCTGCTTGCCGCTGACGATCCGCTGGAACATCCCGGGCAGGATCTGCGAGGCGTCGATCCTGCCCCACGCCGGGCTGACGGGCACGAACTCGGTACCCGCCTCCAGGGTCGCCACGAACGGTTCGACGAACGGCTCCCGCGCGGCGACCTTCTTGCGGGTGCCGGCGAAGGTGGGCAGGAAGCCCATGGCGTCGAACAGCCGCTCCTGGGTGCGCTTGCCCGCCAGTTGCTCCACCAGGTCGACGGCGAGGCTGCGGTGCCGGGTGCTCTTGAGGACGCCGAGATTGTTGCCGCCGGCGAAGGCGGGCGCCACGCTGCCCTTCTCGGTGCCGGGCAGCGGGACGACGGCGTACTTCCCCGCGGCCGCGCCGTCCTCCATGGCCTGCCGGTTGAAGTCGCCGCCGATGGCCATGGCGGCCTTGCCGCCCGCGAACGCTTCCACCGTGTCGTTGCCGCCCATGGCCGCGCACTTGGCCGCAGGGCAGTTGCCGTCGCCGAAGAGGGAGGCGTAGGCGGCGATGCCCTTGCGGGCCTCGGGGCTGTCGACGGCCGCCTGGAACGTCCCCTCGCCGTCCTTCTCCGCCAGCGCGCCGCCGTGCGCCCAGATGAAGGGCATGGCGCCGTAGGTGTAGGCGCCGCCGACAGCGATGCCGTACATGTCCTCGCGCTCGGCGTGGATCTGCTCCGCCGTGCGGGTCAGTTCGTCCAGTGTGCGGGGCGGCTTCAGGCCCAGATCCTCGAAGACGTCGGTGCGGTAGTAGAGGGCGCGGACCCCGACGAAGAGCGGCGCGCCGTACTGCTTGCCCTCCACGGTGACGGACTTCTCGGCGGTCGGGTCCAGGTCGTCCGCGGCGTCCCACTTCGCGAACTCGGCGCTGATGTCGGCCAGTCCGCCGTCGGCGACGTATCCGGCGGTGTCGGTGTTGCCGTACTCGATGACGTCCGGCGCCGAGTCGGGGTCGTTGAAGGCTCCTTTGATCTTCTCGGCCCGGCTGTCGACGGGGATGTACTGCACGTCGACCCGCACGCCGTCGTGCTGCTTCTCGAACCGGTCGACCACCTTGCGGACGACCTTCTCCTTGGGTTTGTTGCCGACTTCACGGAAGAGCCAGACGCGGACCGTGCCGCTCTTCTCGTCGCCGCCGCCCTCGCCGCCGGAGGTGCCGGGTGCGCATCCGGCGAGCGCCGCTGCCGCCAGCCCGAGTGCCATGAATGGGGCGAGAAGGCGTCGCCCGTTCCTGTGCTGTCTGTCCTTGCCGACCGTCATGACGCGACCCCCAAGCATGCGGTTGCAACATGTGCAACGTGCGTTTCGCTCTGCACAACTGCGCGAGAGGCTACGGGCGGGCATACGCGGGGGCAATAGGTCCGAACCAGCAAAGGCGGGAATCCCAGGGGGGAGTGGAGGCGGAGCGGATACCGAGAGGAGGCGGAGCGGCAAGCGGGGAGCCGGACACGGGATGGCACCCCTGGCACGGGGGTGACCGGATCGTTCCGCCACCGGCCCCGATCGTGCCTGTCACCGGCGCCCCGCCGCCGACCAGACTGTCGGCATGAACAGAGCGCTGATCGTCATCGACGTCCAGGAATCCTTCCGGGCCCGCACCGACCTCTGGACGACCATCGCCGACCCGGACATCACCGAGCCGGTGAACAGGCTCGTCCGGCTCGCCCGCGCCACCGGGGACCAGGTGATCTGGGTACTGCACACCGAACCCGGCAGCGGCAACGTCTTCGACCCCGAGCAGGGCCAGGTGCGGCTGATGTCCGAACTCGACCAGCCGTCCGCCGACGAACCCGTGCTGCGCAAGACCTCGCACAACGCGTTCACCACCACACCGCTGCAGCAGCTGCTGACCGGCGCGGGCGTCACCGAGCTCGTCGTCTGCGGCATCCGCACCGAACAGTGCGTCGAGACCACCACCCGGATCGCGAGCGACCTCGGCTACCGGGTGTCGTTCCCCGTGGACGCCACCACCACCAACCCCGTCGGCGGCCTGAGCGCCGAGGCCGTCGTCGATCGGACGGTCGCGGTACTGCGCGACCGCTTCGCACGGATCACCACCGTCGCCGAACTGGAAGCCGAGCGGGAGGCCGAACTCGCGGCCGGGCCGGACACCGGAGCGGCGGCCGGGCCCGTGGAGGGGAACCCCGCACACC
Source organism: Streptomyces sp. NPDC007025 (assembly GCF_042869455.1). NCBI lineage: Bacteria > Bacillati > Actinomycetota > Actinomycetes > Kitasatosporales > Streptomycetaceae > Streptomyces > Streptomyces sp. NPDC007025. Next base: position 385,791 of record NZ_JBIAFT010000004.1, read on the forward strand.
TGGCAGCATCCTCCGCGTGACCCGCGTCGTCCTCCTCCTCGCCCCGGGCGTCCATCTGCTCGACCTCGCCGGCCCCGCCCAGGTCTTCAGCACCGCGGCCGGGCTCGGCAAGCCCTACCGACTCGACTACGTCGGCGAGCGGGAGCTGATCCACAGCGCCCAGGGCCTGCCGCTGGGCGCCGAGACCGCATGGCCCCCGGACCTGGACCGGGACGATCTGCTCGTGGTGCCGGGCTGGCACTCCGCGCGCCGCGGCCCGCACCCCTTCGGCGACGGGACGCTCGCCCGCATCGCCGCGCACCACGCAGGCGGCGGCACGGTGGCGAGCGTCTGCTCGGGGGCGCAGGCGCTGGGTGAGGCGGGGCTGCTGGACGGTCGGCGCTGCACCACGCACCACGAACTCCAGGACGAACTCGCCCGCCGATTCCCGCACGCCGAGGTCGTTCGCGACGTCCTGTTCACCACGGACGACCGGGTCGTCACCTCCGCCGGGATCGCCAGCGGCATCGACCTGTCCCTGTACCTGCTGTCCGTACGGCACGGACCCGCGCTCGCCGCGCAGGTGGCCCGGAGCATGGTCGTCTACGCCCGCCGCAACGGCGACGAGCCGCAGGCCAGCGCCGTCCTGCGGTACCGCTCGCACCTCGACGACACCGTGCACCGCGTCCAGGACCTCATCGACACCCGGTTCGCCGAACCCCTCACCCTGGACCGGCTGGCCGCCGACGCCGGGGTCAGCGCCCGCACCCTGACCCGCCTGTTCACCCGCGCCACCGGCGGCCTGACCCCGCTGCGCTACCAGCAGACCCTCCGCCTCGAACGCGCCGAGCACCTCCTCTCCCACGGAGCCACCACCGACACCGCCGCGCACGAGGTCGGCTTCACCGACCCGCGGATGCTCCGCCGCCTCCGCTCCCGGAACGCCGCGAACTGACCGTACCGGGAGCCCGGACGGCCGGGCGGCCGGGCGGCCGGGCGCGGCAGTGTCGTCGCCGACGCATCCGGGAACGTCCTCGTGATGCGGCGGCCGAAGCACGAAGGCCCCGGGCAGACCGCTATCCTGAAGATCCGACCACGTGACGGCCTGGTGACCTGGTGATCAGACCCAGCCGACGGATCCGGTGCATCCGGCGACCGGGGGCACACCCGGTGCACACCGTCGGTCGGATGAGCGCAGCAGCAAGCGTCCCTCCCGACCCACCAGCCCCGGAGGTCACCGCCCGATGGCCCAGCGGCCCCCGCGCCTTCCCACCGCACCGCCCAACCCGTACGGAGCGCACCCCGGGGCCGGTTGGGCACCACCCCGCTCGGCGGGCGTGGGCAGGGGAAGGATCACGCGGGGACGGGTCATCGCGGCAGCGGTGGGAAGCCTGCTGGTCTTCGTCTACGTGGTGATACCGGCCGTCCGCCTGCTGTTCTGAACCCCCCCGGGGGTTCGCCCGCGGCGCATCGACGGGTACGAAATACGAAGCCGTCGAGCCGAGAGGGCCGTGTCCTGACCGGCTTGGAGGCACCGAGATGAGTCAGTACTTCGACATCGGCGACGAGACACTGTGGAATCCGTCCAACGGAGTCTCTCGCATGTTCCAACGCCAGGTAGGCGTCTTCGAAGCGGAACTGGACCTTCCGTCGGGCATCGGGCCGATGGTGAACGACGAGTGCCAGATCAGCCCCGACACCTTCGAGATCTTCGTCAGCGCCCTTCTGGCACAGCATCGAAAGACGCACCACACGATCCGGCACGCGCTCTGCGAAGGCTTCACTGCCACAGTGCTCGTTCTGGCGGAACGTGCCGGGATCAAGGTGGACTGGACGCGACACGGAGCCGCCTCGGAAGCCCCGCTCGACGAGGTGCAGGTCTCCACCGTGGCAGGCGTGTCCGCCCCTGCGGAAGGCACAACCTGGTCAGCGGGCCTCCGCGCGAGGGCACAGGAGTTGGGACGGCGTATGCCCCGCTGACGAGGGCAACCGCGTACGTCGTGTGGATCACGTTCCCTCACCGCAGTCCACCACAAGAAACGATCTAGGACCGGCGAACGCCACCGTCGCATGCACGCCCCACGCCCTTGGCACATGCACTTCCGCCCGCGCGGCGCTACCCTGATCATCTGACCGCGCGTTGACCCGATGGTCACTTTCGGTCGTTCTCGGAGCAAGTGAGCGCCCCGCTCCGCGTTCAGCGAGTCGCCGGAGGTCACCCACCCATGCCCGCAGCGGTCCGCGCGTGCCCATGCCGTCGCCCGCTCCGCATGGTGTGCATCCGGAAACCAGGCGCGCGCCACCACCTTGGAAGGCGTGGAAGGGGAGAGACCATCTGCGCGGGAGCCTGCTGGTGTTCGCCAACATGGTGATGCCCCGGCCGTTCGACCGCCCCGCTGAGCCGTCGGGCAGGGTGGGACGGCGAACAGAACGCGGCCGACGGCGACAACTGAGTGCGAGGGCGACAGATGTGGAAGCGGGGGGCGGCCGAAGAGGCCGCGGGGGCAGCGGGGGCCGACACGGCGGCGCCCGCGTGGGCGGAGGCTCCCAGTGTGGTGGAGCAGCGGTTGTACGAGGCCAAGTGCCGGCACGACTGGGCGGGCTATCTGGATGTGCTGGCGGGCCAGTACCTGTACCGGCTCGCTTCCCGGCCGTGGCTGGACGCCAACCCCGGGCACCTCCCGGCCCGGATGCAACCGGTCTGGCGCGCGGAGGTGCAGAGCTGGTGTGCGGCCGTGTACACGGAGGCCATGCTCCCGGCGCCGGTCGAGGACCCGGTCTTCATCTCCGAGAGCCTCGGCGACTACGCCCGGGACTGGTCCGCTCAGGACCCGCAGTGGCTGGCCGTCAATCCCGGCTCGCCCTGCGAGGCGTACTTCCCGGCCAGCCGGTCGCTGTGCGCACTGTGGAAGCAGCACGCCGACCGGGTCGACCACGTCTGCGCGCACGGAACCCTCCGCACGCTGTGGCTGGGCGGCCCGCGCTCCGGACCCGTCGCACGCGGACTCGCCTGCGGCGCCCTGCTGTCGGTGAACAACGGCGTCTACTGGAACTCCCTCGGCCACGGGAACGGCTACACCGACGAGCGGCGGGCGCTCGACCGCTGGTGGGGCGTCACCACACGGCAGAAGTGGCAGCAGTACCAGGAGGAGCTGCTGACCAACGAGATGAGCAGCCCGGTGTGGGAGTTCACTCTTGGTCTGCGGCACAGTCTGGCCCAGGACTTCGGCGGGCAGGTGGAGCCCGCGCACTGGCGGCAGGCGGCGGAACGGGTGCTGCGCAAGCGGATCGCCACAGCCACCATCGAGCTGACCCCGGACGGGGTGACCCGGACCGAGGGCCCCAGCGAGGAGGAGGTGGAGTGGCAGATCGACGGGGTGAAGCGGCTGATCGGCCGCATCACCCGGTACGAGTCACGGTTCCGCGCCGACGGGCTGCTGCCCGAGGGGCGGTTCGTGCGCTCCGCGGCGGCCTGGGACTACGGCCGCGCCGCCAACATGGCCCGCTTCGGTCTGGCGTCCCGCTTCTGCACACTGCCGGAGGCCGAGGACGCCGTCCTGCGCGCCGGCCGGGTCAGTGCGGTCGGCTACCGCTCCTGGGAGGACTTCTCCGCCGGGTACATCCTGGGCCGCTGCCTGCACTTCGACGAGGAGGAGTTCGGGTCGTGGTACGAGGACATGCTGACCGCCCACCGCGTCCTGACCACCGACCCCGAAAGCCCCTGGCTGACCCTCCCGTTCCGCGCGGGCGACGGCAACTAGTGCGGTGAGCGGGGAAGTCCGCTGGATCGGGGCACGGAATCGTCGCCAGGGTCGGTGCGGTCCGCCCGGCTCGCCGGAGGCATGTCGTACCGGCCCGAACGGCAAGGGTCCCGGGGGAATCCCCCGTCGGCTATCGTCCGGCCTGTGCCCGTGAATCTGAGCCTGGTCGTCGGATTCCTGACTCTGTCAGCGGTGCTGTCGGCGATCCCGGGGCCCTCCGTCCTGCTCGCGACCAGCCGTGCCGTCACGCTGGGGCGTCGATCCGCCATGTGGATCGTGCTGGGAAATGCCCTGGGCGGACTTGTGCTGCTGGCGCTCGTAGTCGCCGGCCTCGGAGCGATCGTCGCGACCTCGGCCAAGCTCTTCATGGCGGTCAAGGTCGCGGGCGCCTGCTACCTCCTCTGGCTGGGCGTCGGTGCGCTGCGCGCCGCCCGGTCCGGCTCCGAGGACGAGCCCTCGGCCACAGGCGATGTCCCGGGCGGGACATCGAGGACGCGAGCAGTGCGCCAGGGCTTCCTGGTGGGTGTCGCCAACCCGAAGAGTGTCGTGTCGCTGATGGCCGTCCTGCCCCAGTTCGTCGACCACTCGCTCGGACATCCTGTCGCCCAGCTGCTGATCATCGGCCTCGCGGGAGGCGTCACCCAGGCGCTCATCGAGACCACCTGGGTCTGTGCGGCCGGCTCCCTGCGGAGCTGGTTCCTGGGGAGGAGACGCCGTATCCGGGCGCTGAAGGCCGGCGGCGGGGTTGCCATGATCGCGTTCGCCGGCAGGCTCGCGATGGAAAGACCGTAGGCCGAGCACGAACCGGCGCACGCCGGAGCTGCGCGCGCCCCAGCCGGTGCGGGACGATGACCGCATGCGAACCCGATCCCTGCCGAGCGGGCCTCGGGTCCCGTCCGGCCACCCGGCACGACCGGTACACCCGGTTCTCGTCTACGACGGGGACTGCGCCTTCTGCACCGCCGCGCTCCGCTTCGGCGAACGCCATGTGCGTCCCCGCTGTGAGAGCGAACCGTGGCAGTCCGCCGACCTGGCCGCCCTCGGAGTCACCCGCGAGCGTGCGGAACACGAGGTGCTGTGGGTGACCCCGCTCGGTACCGTGTACGGCGGCGCGCAGGCAGTGGCGAAAGCTCTGCTCAGCGCGGACGGCGCCTGGACCGTCGCCGGCGCCCTACTGACCCTGCCGCCCGTCCGCTGGGTCGCCCACCTGGGCTACCGCCTCATCGCCGCCAACCGGCACCGTCTCCCGGGCGGCACGGCCGCGTGCGCCGTCATCCGACCGCCGGGCGACGGACGCGGTGACACGGCTGACGTGTGACACGGTCGGCCAGTGCGCTGACTGGAAAGTTTCGCCGGGCGGCAGCTTCGCCTCGACAGTCTGCACGACATGATCGAGTCGTATGCGAGTTCCGACGATGCGGCAGTCGCGACAGCCGCGGCGCAGGCCGGCGCGGACGTGGTCCGCGCGCATCTACGGCCAGCGGCTGAACCGCATCGACAAGGGTGCCGGGGACTTCACCACCGACGCGGATGTGGAGGCCGAGAAGACGATCCTCGGCGTCATCCGCGCCGCACGGCCCGACGACGCGGTGCTCGGCGAGGAAAGCGGGCAACACGGCCACGCTGACGCTGTGCGCCAGTGGTTGGTGGATCCTCTGTGCGGCACACTGAACTACGCCGTCGGCAACATGCTGGTGGCCGTCAACGTCTCGCTGCGCGAGGGGGCGGCGGCCGTGACCGACCCGTTCAGCGGCGAGGTGTTCTTCACCCACGGGGAGACCGCCCGGGTGCGGCATGACGGGACCGACGACGCACTGCTGACGCCCACCCCCGCCACCCGGTTGGTGGACGTCAACCTGGATCCGCCGTTCCCGAGTGCGCCTCGGTTCCGGGCCGTGAATCTGCCGGCCCACCCTGAGTTCATCGAACGCTTCCGGCCCCGGGTCGCGTTCACGACGCCGGCGCTGGCCTGGGTGGCTGCCGGCAAGCGCGCCGCGTATATCACCGATGGCGGCGACCTCTCCAGGAGCGTCCATTTCGCGGCCGGCATCGCTGTGCGCCGGGCTGCCGGCTGCGTTGTCACCGGCATCGACGGTGCCCCGACAGGTGAGGCAGGCCGTGGGCATGTGGTCGCCGCCGACGAGGAGACCCACGGACTGCTGATGTCGATGCTGCGCAGCCGAAGCTGATGCTGCGACCCTCTGGGTTTCGCCGGGCCGGCTCAAGTCGCGACTTGGAAGTGGCTGCCGCCCCAGCGAATGCCCTTCTCAGCGCGGATACGGGCGCGTTCACGGCGTTGAGCTGCGGGTGACGTCTGGGAGGCCGGCGTTGGTGTTGGGCCTGCGCTGGTAGGCGCGGAGGGCTCGTGTCTGGGGGATGTGGTGGCGATGATTGGAGTTGGCGACGGTGCGCTGCCGCAGTGGCCCGGAGTTCGCCTCGACCGAGCCAGGGTGTTCACGGCGCTCTTCTTGCGAGCTTCTGCCCTCGTGGTCGGTCAGTCTGCGCACACAGCAGGCGTACTCCTCGCGGACGATCCGGACCCATCTGCGGCGCAGAGGCGTCCGGGCTGTCATCCCCGTGCCTGCGGACCAGCAAGCCCACCGCCTGCGGCGCGGCAGTCAAGGCGGCGGGCCACCCGCCTGCGGCCGGGAAGCGTACAAGCAGCGCACCACCGTCGGGCGGTGCATCAACCGCCTGAAGCAGTGGCGCGGCCCGGCCACTCGATACGACAAGACCACGACCCTCAACCTCGCCGGACTCCCCCGCGCGGGCATCTTCACCTGGTCCGCCCGCTGAACCAAACGAAACGGCCCGGCGGACTGGACGAAGTGGCCCGGGAGTGGAGTGCGAGCAGATTGATGCGCGGAACTTTCGTTGTGCCTTGACAGACCAAAGGCTGATCCACCGGCCGGTACGTCGTGCCTACAGTCGGGGAAATTCCGTCGGCGCCTGCGAGAAGCGGCGCCCTGCATCGCCTCCTGCACTGCGCACCCAAGGGATCCGTATGAAATCCGAGAGTTCCGTCTCACCCCGGCGGCCACCGCTGTTCCGCAGACTGGCAGCGGTGCTGGCACTCCTCGTTCTGTCTCCTGTCTGTGCCGAATACCTCATTGGCTACGACAGCATCATCGGGCGCCCGTGGGAGCTGGTTTCCGGGTTGTTGTTCCTGGCCCCGCTCTATGGAACGGTGGCCGTCCTCATCAGAGAGGTCGCGCGCCGAACCGGCCGGGGATGGCCGAGCATTCTTCTGCTGAGCGCAGCTTTCGGACTGTTCCAGGCGGGGTTGATCGACCAGAGCCTGTTCAACCCGCACTTCATCAGCGACCCTTCCTGGTCCCAGGAGCGTCTGCCCACCCTCGTCCCCGCCGCAGGCATCAGCGTCCACCATCTGATGAACTTCGTCGTCGGCCACGTGATCTGGAGCTTCGCGGCACCGATCGTGGTGATCGAATCCTGTGTTCCGCGACTGGCCGACCGTCCATGGCTGGGGCGCGTCGGCATAACGGTACTGCTCGTGCTGTACGCGTTGGCGGTTGTGGTGTTCTTCCACGAGCACACCAGGAACTTCATGGCGAGCGCGACACAACTGGGCGCCACCGCGGCTGTCGCTACCGCCCTTGCTGCGGCTGCGTTCGCCCTGCCACGCCGCCCTGCGGCCTTCTCGGGTCGGGTGCCCCCGCCGTGGCTGGTCGGCGGCGGGGCTGTGGGGGTGATGACCACCCACCAACTCGCGCCCGCCGGCTGGTCGGGCAGCGTTCTTGACGTGACAGTGCTCTCACTGGGCGGCTGCCTGTTGCTGTTCTGGTCACGCCGCCGGGACTGGGACCGACGCCACGCACTCATGGTCGGCGGCGCCGCCCTCGTGGTGAACACGGCGCTCTCGTTCGTGGTCGAGCCGCTGGGCGGACACACCTCCCTTACTGCCAAGTACGCAGTCAACGCCACCCTGATGGCAGCCGTGATCGCTCTGCTGACCTGGGCCTACAGGCGGCTGCTGCACACTGGGGCACGCACGACGACCGCTACCCTCCCGGAGCAGAGTGTGCTCGCTATCGGTGGTGACAGAGAGTCCTGAGGCTTGTTGACATTCGTGAAGAATGTCGACGAGTTTGTGAGTACCGTGATTTCGGGGCTGTCGCCGCTGGTCGTAGGGGATGTGCCCGGCGAGGATGAGCGGATCGTGGTGCGGGCACGGACGCCCAGCGCGCCGTGGCCTGTCCGCTGTGCGGGGTGTCATCGGATCGGGTGCACTGCTTGTCCCAGGCGGACAGTGGCCGACGTTCCGGCCGGCATGAGGGGGTGGTGGTGCCGGATGAGGCGTCTGGTGTGTCCCAAGCGCCAGCCTGCACCACGTCGAAGGCCGCACTCGGCACGGATGGCACCACCACGTCACCCTCCTCACCGCCGCCCATGCCTGTCACCCTCCGGCGACTGGAGTAGTGATCCAAGTGCCAGCAGTCGGGTTACAGGCCACGAGCCCGAACACTGCCGGGGCGGGGCGCGGAGCGACAGGAGTCCAGTGGGAGGCCCCTCGTGCGGGCGCAGTGTCGGCGCAGGGCTGTGTCCATGCTGGTGGCCGTGGTGATGGCAGCGACGGGATCACCAGCGGTCTCCAGCACCTGGGGCGTGCCGGATGTGCTGGGTGTGCAGCCAGGGGAGTGGGATGGTGCTGGTCACCGTTTTGAAGTGGCGGCCCAGGCACGCGTACGGCGGGCATCACGGCTTCGAAGGCGGGCGCGTCGCCGGCCTGCCCGGCGGTGAGTGGAGGCCAGCGGGCGGCAACGGCCGTCGCCGACAACGACACACCAGGACCGACGATCAGATGATCTGAACGAAACGGCCTAGTTGATGGCTTGGATTTCCTGGACGGTGACGTCCTGCCGGCCGCCGAACTCGCCGTTCGGCAAGTCCTCGGCACCCGCACCACCGCTGCCCTCCCACGACGCCGACCACGTCAACGTCGAACGCAACGTATAACTCCCCCCGCCCCGGGTGGCCTTCAGATACGTCACCCCGCACGGCGGCGCCTTCTTCCCACTGCCCTTCACATACTCCGTGCCGATGCTGCCGTCATCCTCGACACCGCACTCGCCCGAACCCGGATGCAGCCTCGCACTGTCCGTGCCCGGATCCAGTTTCAGCGCCTCCGGCTCCGCCGTGGTCCGCGCCCAGATCTCCCGGCCCCCACCCAGATCCACCGACGCCCGCACCGACAACTTCCTGTACCGGCCCTCATCCAGCCACACCCACGTCGGCAGATTCACCGTCTGCCGACCCGCAGGATTCATCTCCACCCGCGTATCCGGCACCCTGATCCGCGCATACGCCAGCTTCGAGAGGATCTGCGGACTGATCGCATGCTCCACATCCGGCACCTCACCGTTCTCCACCCAGAACGGCAACTCCGTACACGACTGGGCCCTCGCCGCATCCTTCTCATCCGGATTCGGCACCGCCGCCCAGAACCGCCCCTCCCCCTCCTTCTCCAGATTATAGTTGTCGTAATCCCCCGACTCATATTTCTCCCGGATCGCCAGATCCGTATCCTGCTTCTGCCCACCGTTGTCCGGATCCCGCCCCGTCACCGAAAACGGCGAATCATCAATCTTCTCCTTCAACTCCCGAGGAGAATACTTCGGCGCATACCAACACGGCGGCGGAGACCAATCCCCACCCGGAACCGAAAGCCTCCCACCCCCACCCTCACTACTGCCACCCGCACCGTCACCGGAGTAGTTCACGGTTCGCGATCCCGCAGCGCTGGCCTGCGCATTGCCGTTCTCAAAACTACCTCCTTCCTGGAAGGCTCCTCCGACGTCTCGTCTATCGTTGTTGGCGAGCGCTGCCGGGGCAGCGCCGACGAGCACCAGAACACAAACCCCAGAGACGATCATCAGCCTTTGCACTGCTTCACCGCCTTTGGCTTGTACTGGAAAGTACGCGCCTTCCAGAGTGCCGACTCCTTCTCCTTCTCCATCACCATAGTGAAGCGCATGTAGCTTGACGCATTTTCCTCCGTGCGCAAGACCTTCCCATTCTTGATCTTCTTGGCGAAGAAGTCTGACTGGTCCACGCAAAAGGAGACTTCGGCCAGATTCTCATCGGTTACATCGCCGACTTCTTCCCGGTAATAACGGTCCTGGCCGGTAACCGTGACACCGTCCTTGACGTGCGCCTTGACCAGTAGGGCTGCGTATTCTTGCGCGGTCTGCAAGGGCACCACATGCTTCGCCAGTACCGGATCCTTTGGATCCTGCTCCGCCACAGCGTGCATCTGAGCCCGCATATAGTCCGCTGCCCCGTCCAGCGCGGCGGCCTTGTCCGGATCCGAGGGCTGGTCCCAGTCGAACACCAACTCAAGGTCATCCGGCAACTCGATGTCGGACGTGCGGAAATCACCCGGCGCATCCCCATTGCCCGGCGAAGTCGACTCGGCGCTCGGCGACTTCTTCCCCGCGTCCTCGGCGCCGTCGATCGTGCCGCTCTTCCCGTCACCGTCGTCACCCCCACCGCACCCGGAGACGAGCAGCGCAACGGCCACCGCGACAGCGGCCAGCGGAACAGCAGAACGGGTCGGACGCACAACAAACTCCCGGTAGCATCAGGTAACTGTCGTGCACCTGACGGTAGCAGCGCACCCCGCACCCCACCCACCGACTTCACCAGCGGGAAGCGGAGCACAACGGTCCCGAATCAGGGGGAGAAGGCTGTGGCAAACAGCACTGCCGCCCAGCCCGTACCGGGTACGGGCTGGGCGGCAGCGTGAGACGCGCGCGGCACGGAGCCGCGGTGCGCGGGGGCGCGGGGGCGCTGAGCTCAGACGCGGGGGCGGGCTACTTCTTGTCGCCGCCCTTGCCGTCCTTGCCGTTCTTGTCCCCTCCGGCACCCATCGTCTCGTAGATCTCCTTGCACATCGGGCAGACCGGGTACTTCTTCGGGTCGCGACCCGGGACCCAGACCTTCCCGCAGAGCGCGACGACGGGTGTCCCCTCCATCGCGCTCGCCATGATCTTGTCCTTCTGGACATAGTGGGCGAATCGCTCGTGATCGCCGTCACCGTGCGACGTCTGCGGGGTCGGTTCGACGAGTGTGCCGGTGCCCGCCCCGCGCTCGGGCTCAAGAGTGCTCATGCAGTCCAAGGGTACTCATGCGACCGGAACACGTCAGGCATGGGCCGGGACACGGGTCACCCGTCGGGAGTCCCGCGCGGACCCCAGTTCGGACCCGCTGCCGAGTGGCCCCGGGCTCGGACCGGGCACCGCCCGCCGCACCCCCGGCCGGCCGCGGGCTCAGTTCAGGGACGGGTCGTCCGGATACGTGGCGACCAGCGCCAACTCGCTGCGCTGCCTGCGCAGGACGGACCGCCACAGCCGCTCGGGGGCAGGCGACGAGACGTCGCCGGGTTCGGACTCGACGACGTACCAGGCACCCTCGGACAGCTCCTTCTCCAGCTGCCCCGGGCCCCATCCCGCGTATCCGGCGAAGATCCGCAGGGAGCCCAGTTCGGCGGCGAGCAGCTCGGGCGGGGCCTCCAGGTCGACGAGGCCGATGGCACCGTGCACGCGGCGCCATCCGAGCGGCCCGTCCGTGTCGAGGACGGTGTCCGTCTCGGACCCCGCGTCGCCGTGCTCGGCGTCGGCCTCCGCATCCGTGCCGCCCTCGCCCACCGGCTCGGTTCCGCCCGCGGGGCCCCGCTCGTGCGGCTGCCTGCGCCCGCGGTCATCCGCACCGGAGTCGCCGGTCGGCCCGCGGTCACCGGCAGCGCGGTCGCCGGTCGCCCCGCGGCCTCCGGTACCGCTTCCGTCGGTGGCCCCGCGCTCGGCGGGTCCGGGCTCGGCGGGTCCGGGCTCTCCCGTCGGCTGCCGCCCGGCGGTACCGGTGTCCGCCGTCGCTCCGCGCCCGTCGGCGGGCGCGGCCTCGGCATCCGTGCTCTCCGCGGTGCCGGGTGCGTCCGCCTCGCGGGGGCGTCCGCCGGGCCGGTCCTGCGGTTCCGTCGCCGGCCCGTCATCTCGCGCACGCCCGGCCCGCGGGCCGCCGGGCCCGGGCGTGCCGCCCTGGGCACCGTCGGCGCCGGCGGACGGATCCCCGTCGGAGCGGTCGCCCCTACCGGAGGGGACCACCGCGACACCCAGCGCCGCGTCCAGCGAGACGGGGCCGCCCTGGAAGACGACGCCGGGCTCGCCGGCGAGCGCGGCCCACGGCTCCAGGATGTCGCTGACGTCCACCGGGGTGGGTCGGTTGAGGACCACGCCCAGTGAGCCCTCCTCGTCGTGGTCGAGGAGGAGCACCACCGCGCGGTCGAAGTTCGGATCGGCCAGCACCGGTGTGGCGACGAGCAGTCGTCCGGTGAGCGAGGACACCTCGGTCATACGCCAATGATCCCGCACGTGGGCCGTTTGCGGGACCCAATGGCCGGATCGGGGCCCCGAGGCCGGGGCGGAGCGCGGCGCGCGGCGGCTCACGGGCCGGGCCGGGTGGGTACCGGCGGGGCGCCCGCACTCGACGGGCCGCCCGCGGGTGACCCACCGCGACCCCTCGGCGACCTTGCGCAAGCCGCAATGCGCACCCCGGAGCACCCGTACCGCGGAGCACCGCGGAGCGCCCGCACCGCGGAGCGCATGCCCTCAGGCCCCGAAAGCGGCTCGGCACCCGGGGCACCTCGGGCCGCATCCGCCGCAGTACGCATCCGCCGCAGCTCGCATATACGGCACCCGAGGTGACAGCTGGACGACCCTCCGTGTTATTGCGTACCTGTGACAGTCGCGGACCCCCCTCGGGCTTGGGTCGGCACCGGACAGGGCCATTACGCTTGCCTGTTGTCCCATCCCGTCTCGCGGAATCGCGGAGATCCATGACCGACAGCCCAGCCGACGTACTCCTCGTCCACGGTGGCGCCCCGCTCGAGGGCGAGATCCGTGTCCGGGGTGCGAAGAACCTCGTCCCCAAGGCCATGGTCGCCGCGCTGCTGGGCAGTGAACCGAGCCGACTGCGCAACGTGCCGGACATCCGGGATGTCCGGGTCGTACGCGGGCTGCTGCAGTTGCACGGCGTCACGGTCCGCACCGGGGACGAGTCCGGCGAGCTGGTGCTCGACCCCTCCCACGTGGAGAGCGCCAACGTCGCGGACATCGACGCGCACGCGGGCTCGTCGCGGATCCCGATCCTGTTCTGCGGTCCGCTGCTGCACCGGCTCGGCCACGCCTTCATCCCGGGGCTGGGCGGCTGCGACATCGGCGGGCGTCCGGTGGACTTCCACTTCGACGTGCTGCGGCAGTTCGGCGCGACGATCGAGAAGCGGGCCGACGGGCAGTATCTGGAGGCCCCGCAGCGGCTGCGTGGCACCAAGATCCGGCTGCCGTACCCGTCGGTCGGCTCGACGGAGCAGGTGCTGCTGACGGCGGTGCTGGCGGAGGGCGTCACCGAGCTGTCCAACGCGGCCGTGGAGCCGGAGATCGAGGACCTGATCTGCGTGCTGCAGAAGATGGGCGCGATCATCTCGATGGACACGGACCGCACCATCCGCATCACGGGTGTCGACAAGCTCGGCGGCTACACCCACCGCGCGCTGCCGGACCGCCTGGAGGCGGCCTCCTGGGCGAGCGCCGCGCTGGCGACCGAGGGCAGCGTGTTCGTACGCGGCGCCGAGCAGCGGTCGATGATCGCGTTCCTGAACACGTTCCGGAAGGTGGGCGGCGCGTTCGAGATCGGTGACGAGGGCATCCGCTTCTGGCACCCGGGCGGCCCGCTGAACGCCATCGCGCTGGAGACGGACGTGCATCCCGGTTTCCAGACCGACTGGCAGCAGCCGCTGGTGGTGGCGCTGACGCAGGCGTCGGGGCTGTCGATCGTGCACGAGACGGTGTACGAGTCGCGGCTCGGCTTCACCTCGGCGCTCAACCAGATGGGCGCGCACATCCAGCTCTACCGCGAGTGCCTGGGCGGGATGCCCTGCCGCTTCGGGCAGCGCAACTTCCTGCACTCGGCCGTGGTGTCCGGACCGACGAAGCTGCAGGGCAGCGATCTGATCATCCCGGACCTGCGCGGTGGTTTCTCGTATCTGATCGCGGCACTGGCCGCGCAGGGGACCTCCCGGGTGCACGGGATCGATCTGATCAACCGCGGCTACGAGAACTTCATGCACAAGCTGGCGGATCTCGGCGCCAAGGTGGAGCGCCCCTAGCGGGAGCGCCCTCGGCGGCTCCCGGCCAGGGGTACGGGCCCCGGACGCCGTAGGGGTCTGTCCGGGACGAAGCACCGCCCGGGCCCGTCGTCCCCCGTACGACGGGCCCGGGCTCGCAAGCGGTGCCCCAGCCGTCAGCGCCGGCCACCACCCGTCAGCGGGCGACCTCCTCCACCAGGACGGGGTTGTCGTGCGGGGTGAGGGTGCAGCGGGCTCCGGGGGTGAGGGTCTCCGCCTCCCAGCTCGGCAGGTCGGCCTTGGCCTCGGCCCCGGAGTCGGTGGTGAGCAGGAGGCGGGTGACGCCGCCGAGGAAGGTGGCCACCCGGACGGTCGCCGGTTCGCCCTTCGCCCCGGTGCCGGTGTGCACCTTCAGCCCCTCGGGGCGCAGCAGGACGTCCACTTCGCGGCCGGTGCCGGGGCACTCTCCGTGCACCGGGAGCCGCCGTCCGAGCACCTCGACGGTGCCGGGGTCGCGGACGACGCCGGGCAGCCGGTTCATCGTGCCGACGAACTCGGCGACGAACGGCGTCGCGGGCCGCTCGTAGAGCTCGTTCGGCGGGGCGCACTGCTCCAGGCGGCCGTCCCGCATCACCGCGACGCGGTCGGCCATCGACAGCGCCTCCTCCTGGTCGTGGGTGACGAAGACGGTGGTGATGCCCAGTTCGAGCTGGAGCCGGCGGATCTCCTCGCGCAGTTGCAGCCGCACCTTGGCGTCCAGCGCGGACAGCGGTTCGTCCAGCAGCAGGATCCGGGGGCGGATGGCCAGCGCTCGGGCGAGTGCGACGCGCTGCTGCTGGCCGCCGGAGAGCTGGTGCGGGTAGTGCTTCTCGCGGCCCGGCAGTCCGACCAGTTCCAGCAGTTCGGTGGCGCGCGCCGCCCGCTCCGCCTTGGGGGCCTTGCGGACGCGCAGCCCGTAGGCGACGTTCTCGGCGGCCGTCATGGTGGGGAAGAGGCTGTAGGACTGGAAGACCATGCCGATGTCCCGCCGGTTGGCGGGCACGGCGGTCACGTCCTCGCCGCCGATGAGCAGCTCGCCCCGGTCGGCGCTCTCGAATCCGGCGATGATGCGGAGCGCTGTGGTCTTGCCGCAGCCGGACGGGCCCAGCAGGGCCACCAGTTCGCCGGGGGCGATGTCCAGGTCGAGCCCGTCCAGCGCGGTGGTGGCGCCGAAGGTGCGCTGCAGTCCGCGCAGCCGCAGGCCGACGCCGCCGGGCCGGTCCTCGGGGGTGGCCGCCGTGCCGGATGCGGCCCCGGCGGTGCTCGCGGTGGTCGCGGTGCTCGCGGTGGTGGTCATACGGTCGTCTTCCTCCGGTTGCCGGTCCGGTTCCGGTTGCGGGTGCGTCCGCCGGCGAGGTTGGTGAGCAGGAGCAGCAGGCCCCAGGTGATGAGCAGGCTGAGCATGGCGGCGGCGACGGAGAGCTGGGCCTCGTAGTCGCCGACGTGCACCATCCACACGGAGAACGGTTCGAATCCGAGCACGCTCGCCACGGTGTACTCGCCCAGCACCATGGCCAGGCTGAGGACGGCGCCGCTGACGATGGCGGGCCGCAGGTTGGGGACCACGACCCGGCACAGCGTGCCCAGCCGGGAGGCGCCCAGGCTGCGGGAGGCTTCGACCAGCGTCCTGAGGTCGGTGCCGCGCAGTCCGCCGTCCAGCGAACGGTAGAGGAACGGCAGCGACATGACGGTGTAGACGAGGACGAGGACCAGCGGGAAGCTCTTGTTGTGCAGCGCCTGGAAGGTGGCCCACAGCGGGGTGTCGGCCAGGTCCTGCTCCCAGGAGAGCACCGTGCTGACCCCGGCCACGAGGGCGACGGGCGGCATGATGAGCGGCACCATGCACAGCACCTCGACGACGCGGCGCAGCCTGGGCAGCCGCAGCGCGACGACGACCATGGTGGGCACCATCAGCAGCAGCCCGAGCGCGACCGTCGCCAGCCCGAGCCGGATCGACAGGCCGAGGCTGCTGGCCATGCCCTCGTCCCGCAGGCCCCGGGCGTACGCGCCGAAGGTGACACCCTTGCCGGGGTCGTCGACGGTGAACCAGAGGGAGGCGGCGACGGGGACGAGGAAGTAGAGCGCGGCCAGCAGCAGGACCAGGAAGCTGCCGTAGGGGCGGTTGCGCACCCGGCGCATACGGGGGGTGGCGGTCAGCCCAGCCATCGGTTGCTCCGTCGTTGCAGCGGGATCTGTACGGCCATCACGAGCAGCGCGATCACCACCATGTTGAGGCTCATGGCGAGCGCGAGGTTCTCCTGCCCGGCCAGGACGTTGCCGGACAGCGCGTTGGCGATCTGGATGGTGATCAGGGGTACCGAGCTGCCCGTCATCACGGCGGCGGTGGCGTGCGAGGCGAAGGCGGTGCCGAACATCAGCACGGCTCCGCCCAGCAGCGAGGGCATCAGCACCGGCAGGCCCACGTGCCGCCAGAACTGCGCCTTGGTCGCGCCGCAGGAGGCGGCGGCCTCCCGCCATTGGGTGCGGACGCCGTCGAGTGCGGGCAGCACTGTGACGACCATCAGCGGCACCATGAAGTACAGGTAGGCCAGCACCAGTCCGGTGAAGGTGTAGAGGCTGAACCCGGTGCTCTTCAGGTGCAGCAGCCGGGTCACGGTTCCGGTGGTGCCGAGGGTGGCGATGAAGGCGAAGGCGAGCGGTGCTCCGCTGAAGTTGGCGAAGACGCCGGACGCCGAGACGGCGGCCTTGCGCAGCGCCCCGTTCCGGGAGCTGAGCAGCGCCTGTCCGATGACGGTGCCCAGGACGGTGGCCAACACCGCGCTGAGCAGGGAGAGTTTGACGCTGCCTGCCAGTCCGGTGGCGTAGGCGCCGGACAGCGAGTGGCGTACGTTCTCCAGGCTGTAGTGGTCGGCGCCGGTGGCCGGGTCGACGACGGTGAACGCGTTGTAGGCCAGGGTGCAGGCGGGCAGGCCGAAGCAGACGGCCATGAAGGCGAAGAACGGTACGACGGCGGGCCAGCGCCAGCGCCGGGCGCCGCCGCCCGCGCGGCGGCGCGCCGACGCGGGCGGGGTGGCGCCGGACTGCCGTCCGGTCGCGGGGGCGGCGGTGTCGGCCGCGGAGGCGGGGGTCGTCACAGCCATCAGCTGACCGCCGCGCCCCAGCCCTCGCTGATGGTCTTCTGCGCCTCGGCCTCCTGGGCGTGCGTGGGGAACTTCGGCGTGCCCTCGACCTCGGGGAGCTTGGCGGCGGCCTTCTTGTCGACGGTGCCGTCCTCGGTCATCTTCTCCAGCAGCGCGGGCCGCGAGTAGCCCCTGAGCCAGATGTTCTGGCCCTCGGGGCTGTAGAGGAACTCCAGCCACAGCCGGGCGGCCGCCGGGTGGGGCGCGTACTTGTTGACGCCCTGGTTGTAGTACTGCGAGTACTGGCCGTCGGTGGGCACGTTGACCTTCCAGTCCACGCCCTTGGACTTCAGTTCCTCGCCGTAGCCGAGGTTGAGGTAGTCCCAGTCGATGGAGATGGGCGTCTCGCCCTTCTGGATGGTGGCCTTGGTGGACTCGACGGGCACGTAGTTGCCGCTCTTCTTGAGCTTCTCGAAGAAGTCGAGGCCGGGCTGCACGTCGTCGAAGCCGCCGCCGTTGGCGAGCGAGGCGGCGATGACGGAGGAGAAGGCCGAGGAGGACTCGTTCGGGTTGCCGTTGAGGGCGACCTTGTTCTTGTACTCCGGCTTCAGCAGGTCCTTGAAGCTCTTGGGGCACTTCTTGACGGCCTTGGCGTCGCAGCCGAGGGAGATGTAGCCGCCGTAGTTGTTCATGAAGGAGCCGTCGGACTGCTTCTGCGAATCGGGTATCGCGTCCCAGCCCTTGACCTTGTAGGGGGCCAGCAGCTTCTTGGTCTTGGCCTGCTGCATGAACGCGGTGCCCAGGTCGAGTGCGTCGACGGCGCGGTCCTGGCCCTTGCGCTTGGCCGCGGCGTTCAGCGCGCCCTGGCTGCTGCCGCCCGGGTCCTCGTTGTGGACCTCGATGCCGTACTTCTTCTCGAAGGTCTTGATCATCTGGCCGTAGTTGGACCAGGTCGGCGCGAGGGCGTAGACGTTCAGCTCGCCCTCCTTCTTCGCCGCCGCCACCAGCTTGTCCATGCCGCCCAGGTCCGCGGCCGAGCGGGCCTTGCTCGCCTCGCTGTCCGAGCCCTGTGCCGGTGCCGAGCCGCAGCCGGTTGCCGCGGCGGAGAGAGTGACGACCGCTGCCGCGGCGGTCAACAGGCGGCTCCTACGGCTGAGATGGTCTGCCTTCACGTTTCCACTCCTGGGGTTCGCGCCCGTCACCTGTATGGACAAGCTCGATTCATTGAGCGTGGGCAAGCTAGCAGTACGCACCCCGCCGCGCAAAGCCCAGACACCCATCAAACCCCCAGCTCAAAGCGTTATTTACGAACAGGTTTAGCGCTGCGAACTGCGGTTATACGCATCTGCCCCGCCCACTTGATGTGCGCACTGTTGCGCACAGATGGCATGATCTGGCGGAGCCCGCGCAGCCAGTGAGCGCAGCACGTCGAGGGAGTCGCCCCATGTCCGAGTCCGCCCGCGGTGGCCACCGCAGGACCACCGGTCGCACGTCGTCGCAGCGCGGCGGCGCACGGCACGAGCGGATCGCCGACGAGCTGCGCCGCGCCATCGCCGACGGGCACTACCCCGTCGGCGCGACCCTCCCCTCGGAAGCGGAACTCGCCACCGCGCACGGCGCCTCCCGCGGCACCGTCCGGCAGGCCGTCTCCGCGCTGCTCGCCGAGGGCCTGATCGGCTCCCGGCAGGGCGCCCGTCGCGTGGTGCTGTCCACCACGCCCAGCCAGACCTTCACCGAGCTGCGCAGCTTCGCCCAGTGGGCACGCGCCGGCGGCCGGACCGCGGGCGGACTGGTGGTGACCTCCGACTGGGACACCGCACGCCCCGAGGAGGCCGGACTGCTCCAGGTGCCGCACGGCGCTCCGGTGCTGCGCGTGCTCCGGGTCCGCACCCTGGACGGGGAGCCCGTGCTGCTGGAGCGCACCGTCTACGCGGAGTGGATCGGCACCGCCGTCGACGCGCTGCCGGCCGACTGCGAGTCGGTCACCCAGCGGCTCCACGACGACAGCGGGCTCGTCTTCGCACACGGCGAGCACCACATCGACGCGGTCGCCGCCGGGACCGCCGACGCGGAGCACCTGGGCGTGCGCCGGGGCAGCCCGCTGCTGCGGGTGCGCCGCACCACCACGACGGCCGACGGCCGCCCCGTGGAGACCTCCGACGACCGCTACCGCCCCGGCTCGGTCGTCTTCACCGTCCGCAACTCCACCCAGACCAACCCGCTGGCGCGCACCCGCGCGTGACCCGACCCGCCGACGCGCACCCGCACGCCGGCACCCTCCACCCACCGACGAAGTGCGAGCCCGCATTGCCCACTCCCCCGCCCTCCCCCGGCCTGCCACCGGGAGGCGCCACCGCGTCCGTCTCCCCCCGCGCCCTGCCGGGAACCGGCCGGACGCCCGCCGCCCTGCTCTGCGACATGGACGGCACCCTCGTCGACACCGAACGCGACTGGCTGGCGACCCTCGCCGAGCTGCTGGCCGAGCACGGCGCCGACGCCGGTGCGGCCGCCCTCGCCCCCTTCGCGGGCCAGCCGCTGGACGGCGCCGCCGCCCTCGTGGCCCGGCGCACCGGACTGGCCGCCGAGGCCGCGCAGGCCCGGCTGGACGCCGCGTTCACGGCGCGGGTGCGCGCCGGGGTGACGGTGCAGCCGGGAGCGCTGGCGCTGCTGGACAGCGCCCGGGGCATGGGCGTCCCGGTGGCGCTCGTCACGGCGTCCGAACGGCCGATCGCCGATCTGGTGCTGGCCACCCTGGGACCGCACCGCTTCACCTGCTCCGTCGCACACGGCGAGACCCCCCGCGGCAAGCCGCACCCGGACCCCTACCTGGCCGCCGCCCGCCTCCTGGGGGTCCCGGCGACCGCGTGCCTGGCCCTGGAGGACACCCCCACCGGCGCCGCCTCCGCCCGCGCCGCGGGCTGCCGGGTGATCGCCGTCCCGACCGTGGACGGCATCGAGGAGGCCCCCGGCACCCTGCTGCTGCCCTCCCTCCAGGAGGTCGACCTGGCGGCGCTGCCGCTCGCCTTCGGCGAGTACGGCGGCTGACTCCGGTCCGGTCCGGGCGCCGCAGCCGCACGGCACCCGGACCCGCCGGGTGCGGTGCCGCTCGGGGGCAGTGCCGGCTCGGGGGCGATACCGGCTCCGGCGGCGCGGTCCCGAGACAGGTGCCCGCGGTCCGGGGCCCTCGGATCCGCGCTTCCGCCTGCGCCTCCGGCGCACGAAGGGCGGCCCCCCGAATGGGGGGCCGCCCTCTGCTTCAGTGCCTCAGGGCTTACTTGCCCTTCGCCGCTTCCTTGAGCTTGGAGCCCGCCGACACCTTGACGCTGTACCCGGCCGGGATCTGGATCGGGTCACCGGTCTGCGGGTTGCGCGCGGTCCGCGCCGCCCGGTGGGTGCGCTCGAAGGTGAGGAAGCCGGGGATGGTGACCTTCTCGTCGCCCTTGGCGACGACCTCGCCGACGGTCTCGGCGAACGCCGACAGGATCGCGTCGGCGTCCTTACGGGTCACCTCGGCACGCTCGGACAGAGCGGCCACCAGCTCACTGCGGTTCATAATTCGTACTCCCGTGTTCTTCTTGCCGATGAGGCGTGAGATCGAAGCCGATGCTGCCAGGGCCCTCCGACAGTCCCCGGACCCGGGTCCGCCTTCGGGCCCGCGCGCCCCGTGGGGGTATCCCCCTGGACAAGGTCCGTTTCGGGGTCTCCCCCTCGGACGAAGTCCTTGGGAATGCATCCTGCCCCTACCTGCGGCGGGAAAGCCAATCCGGCGTCATCCGGCGCCCTCGCGCGTGCTGACGTGTCTTGGCCTCTGGCTGCCCGCAACCCTAAGGGGCCCGCCCGAGTGAACCCCCGCCCGACGCGCCGGTGCCCCCGCGGCCTACGCGGCGTGCCGCGCGTGCGGAAGGCCACACGGGGCCGCGGCGCGACCGCCGAGCCGGCACTCCGGCACCTCCGGTGGGGCGTGGCCGGACGGAGACCTCAGCCGGCCTGCGCCGGCTCCTTGGCGGCCTTCGCCTCGCCCTCGCTCAGCGCGGCGTCGCGGACCGCGCCGGCGACGGCGCCGGAGACCTTCTCGTTGAAGACGCTGGGGATGATGTAGTTCGGGTTCAGCTCGTCCTCGCCGACGACGTCGGCCAGCGCCCGCGCGGCGGCCAGCATCATCGCGTCGTCCACGGTGCGGGACTGGGCGTCCAGGAGGCCGCGGAAGACGCCGGGGAAGACCAGCACGTTGTTGATCTGGTTGGGGAAGTCCGACCGTCCGGTGGCCACCACGGCGGCCGACTCGCGGGCCGCCGCCGGGTCGACCTCCGGGTCCGGGTTGGCGAGCGCGAACACGATGGCGCCGTCGGCCATCCTGGCGATATCGTCGCCGTCCAGGACGTTGGGCGCGGAGACGCCGATGAAGACGTCCGCGCCGACCACGACCTCCTTGAGGGTGCCGGTGTGCCCCTCGGGGTTGGTGTTGTCGGCGACCCACCGCATCGGCGAGCCCTCCTCGGCGTCCGCGAGGTCCTCGCGGCCCGCGTGGACGACACCGTGGATGTCCGCGACGACGGCGTGCTTGACGCCCGCCTCCAGCAGCAGCTTCAGGATCGCCGTACCGGCGGCGCCCGCACCGGACATCACGACGCGGACGTCCTCGATCCGCTTGCCCACCACGCGCAGCGCGTTGTAGAGCGCCGAGAGCACCACGATGGCGGTTCCGTGCTGGTCGTCGTGGAAGACGGGGATGTCGACGGCCTCCCGCAGCCGCGCCTCGATCTCGAAGCAGCGCGGCGCGGAGATGTCCTCCAGGTTGATCCCGGCGAAGCCGGGCGCCAGGGCCTTGACGACCTCCACGATCGTGTCGGTGTCCTGGGTGTCCAGGCAGATCGGCCAGGCGTCGATCCCGGCGAACCGTTTGAAGAGGGCCGCCTTGCCCTCCATCACCGGAAGCGCCGCCTGCGGGCCGATGTTGCCCAGGCCCAGCACGGCGGAGCCGTCGGTGACGACGGCGACGCTGTTGCGCTTGATCGTCAGACGCCGCGCGTCCTCGGGGTGCTCGGCGATCTGCGTGCAGACCCGGGCCACGCCCGGGGTGTAGATCATCGACAGGTCGTCGCGGTTGCGAATGGGGTGCTTGGCGGACATCTCGATCTTGCCGCCGAGGTGCATCAGGAAGGTGCGGTCCGAGACCTTGCCGATGGCGACACCCTCGATGGTGCGCAGCTCGGCCACGATCTCGTCGGCGTGCGCGGTGGAACTGGCCGCGATCGTCACGTCGATCCGCAGCCGCTCGTGGCCCGAGGCCGTCACGTCGAGGCCGGTGACCGAGCCTCCGGAGGACTCCACGACCGTGGTGAGCTGACTGACCGCCGTCCCGCCTGCGGGGACCTCCAGGCGGACCGTCATCGAGTAGGAGACGCTTGGCGCCATTGCCGACTTCCTCTGCTTTCCCTTGTCACGTTGTGCGCGTGCGCGCGGGGGCCGCATTTCTTACGGCCTGCGGCGCGCCACGTCAACAGATCGTCCCACCTACCCCCCGGTACGTGGTAACGCATCCCTTGTTCCGGAAAGCGTATTCCACCATACGAGAGATTGTCACCCAGGTGGCCGGGGACGGACTCCATGATTCCCCGGAAGAGAACGGGAAGAGAAACGGCTCCAATTCCTCTGAAACGGACCGAAACCGACTTAAGATCGGCCCGCACACTGCCTCTGCATCACAGGAGACCCGGAAACATGGCTCAGGGCACGGTCAAGTGGTTCAACGCCGAGAAGGGCTACGGCTTCATCGCACAGGAAGGCGGCGGACCGGACGTCTTCGTGCACTACAGCTCGATCGACAGTGAGGGGTACCGCAGCCTGGAGGACGCGCAGCGCGTCGAGTTCGAGATCACCCAGGGCCGCAAGGGCCCGCAGGCCGACGGCGTCCGCGTGGTCGGCTGACCCGGCGGACCGACCACACCGTCGGCCACAGCGGTCGGCCGCGGCCGACCGCGGAGAACGCTGCCGGCCTCCGCCGATGCCGGCCGCGTCCCGGCCGGCGGCGGCTCACCACCCGCGGACCGCGCCGCCGAGGGCGTCCGCACAGCGAAGAGGGCTCCCGTCCTGACGACGGGAGCCCTCTTCGTTCCACGTTCAATGACACCGACCCGCCAGCTCGCCTCGCGGCAAGTGGGCGCTCTGAGCGCCTATGGTTGGGCCCGGGGGCATGGATCGGGCCGGTGCCACACCCAGGCTAACAAACGACCCGCCGCGGCGATTCCCCTTGCACGTACCGATTCCGGAGCCCTTCCGCACGTCACGCCGACCCGCGCGGATCAGTCCCGCAGCAGGTCGGGCACCCCCACCTCGTCGGGGAGGTCCGCCTCCCCGCTCAGCACCAGCAGCCGCTGCGTCGCCCGGGTGAGCGCCACGTACAGCACACGCAATCCGGCGGGCGACTCGTCCGCGATCTCCGCCGGTGAGACGACGAGCGCTGCGTCGTACTCCAGCCCCTTGGCCTCGAGACTCCCGAGCGCGACCACCCGCTCCCCCAGTCCCGCGAGCCACTCGCGTGCCTCCTCCCGCCGCCGCATCGCGACCACGACCCCGACGGTGCCCTCGACCTCCGCCAGCAGCCGTGCGGCACTCTCCCGCACCGCCGCGCCCAGGCCATCGCCCGTTCCGTCGCCCGGGACGCCATCCGCGCCGTCGCCCGCGGAGTCGCCTGCGGCCTGCCCCGCGATCTCCGCGGCAGTGCCTGTGACGGCGAACTCGGGGGCCACACCGGTGGAGCGCACGGCGCGCGGCGGCGCCGTCCCGGGCATGGCCAGCGCCAGCACCCGGTCGGCGAGGACGGCCAGCTCGGCGGGGTTGCGGTAGTTGACGGTCAGTTCGAAGCGGCGCCGGGGCCGCTTGCCGAGCACCTCGTCCCGCGCCGCTGCCGCCTCGTCCGGGTCGGTCCAGGAGGACTGGGCCGGGTCGCCGACGACCGTCCACGTGGCGTGCCGGCCGCGGCGGCCCACCATCCGCCACTGCATGGGAGTGAGGTCCTGCGCCTCGTCCACGATGACGTGCGCGTACTCGGCGCGCTCCGACGGCAGCCGGCCGCCCCCGCGGTCCCGCCACCGGCCCCCGTCCCGGTCGGCCGCGGTGGTCAGCTCCTCCAGCCCGGTGAGCTGCTCCACCGGGTCCACCTCACGCTTCTTGGGGCGGGCGGGGGCGCCCAGCAGCGTGCGCAGCTCGTCCAGCAGTGCGATGTCGTGCACCGACAGCGCGCCCTCCCCCTGCGCGGTGAGGCGCTCGGCGAGGGAGCGCGCCAACGTCCGCGCCTCCGCGGGCCGCAGCACCCGCCGCGCCCAACGGCCCAGCCGCGCCTCGTCGGCCATGGCCGCCAGCACCTCGCGGGGGCCCAACTCGGGCCACCAGGCGTCGAGGAAGTCGGTGAACACGTCCTCGGAGGCGATGTCCTCGTCGAACCCCTGCCGGGCCTCGGCGGCCAGCTCCGGATCCTCGTGGCGCCGCTGCGCCCCGGACTTGTCCCACAGTGCGTCCAGCAGCAGCTTCCGCGCGCGGGGCCGCATGAGGTTCACCGGCGCGGTGCCGCCGAGGACCTGCCGGCGCACGGCGGCCAGTTCCGCCGCGTCCAGTTCCAGACGGCCGCCGAAGGCGACGACCCGCAGCCGATCCGGCACCGGCGCACGCAATCCCAGCTCGAGCGCCCCGCGGGCCGCCTTGCGCAGCACCTTCACCATGCGTGCCGACCCCTTGACGCGGGCGACGCGCTGCTCGTCGTACGTCGTCGCCGCCACACCCGCCGTCTCCTCGGCCAGCGAGCCCAGCGCCCGGATCGCGACCTGGCCCTCCTCGCCGAGCGAGGGCAACACACCCTCCGTGTACGAGACCAGCAGCGGGGTCGGGGACACGATCAGGATGCCGCCCGCGTAACGGCGCCTGTCCTGGTACAGCAGATAGGCGGCGCGGTGCAGGGCCACCGCCGTCTTACCGGTGCCCGGGCCGCCCGCCACCTCGGTGACCGACGCCGCGGGCGCGCGGATGACCTCGTCCTGCTCGGCCTGGATGGAGGAGACGATGTCCCGCATCGCATGGCTGCGGGCCTGCCCCAGCGCGGCCATCAGCGCCCCGTCGCCGATCACGGCCAGCGGCGCGCCGTCCAGCCGGGCGGTGAGCTCGGGGCGCAGCAGATCGTCCTCGACGCCGAGCACCCGCCGGCCCTTGCTGCGGATGACACGCCGGCGCACGACCCGGCCCGGAGCAACGGGGGTGGAGCGGTAGAAGGGGCCCGCCGCAGGCGCCCGCCAGTCGATGACCAGCGGCGAGTAGTCGGCGTCCAGCACCCCGAGCCGCCCGATGTGCAGGGTCTCCGCGATGTCGGCCCGCTGCTCGCCGTCCACCGCGCGCACGGCCCCCTCGGCGGGCTCCACCGAGGTGTAGGCGCCGTCCGGGCCCCGCTCCCCGGTCCGGCCCTCCAGCAGATCGATCCGGCCGAAGAGGAAGTCCTCGAACTCGCTGTTGAGCCGGTTGAGATGGATTCCCGCGCGGAAGACCTGCGCATCCCGCTCGGCCAGGGCGCCCGGGGTGCCCACCTGGGCGCGCTTGGCGGCGTCGTCCATCAGGAACTCGGCCTCGTGGATCTTCTCCGCCAGCCTCCGGTACACCCGGTCGAGGTGCTGTTGCTCCGCGTCGACCTCGCGGTCACGTACGGTCTCCGGCTCCGCTCTGTGCTGCGCGTTCACCGCGGCGGCCCCCTTCTGCTCTCCTTAGGGCAGCCGTCCACCGTACGCGATTCCACATCGCGGAGCGCGGCGCCCGGTCGCAGCACCCGGGTCGCCCTACGGCATCCGGGGCCTCCCGGTCTCGGGCCGTCTGCCGTGGCCGTCCGCGGAGTGCGTCGCGGCCCGCGGCGGACCCGTCGGCAGCGCTCCGGCAGACCCCGGCCTCCCCCGCACCCCGCCGCTCGACCTGCCCCGGCTCGCACCTCTTGCACCCCGGCACATCGGGGCGAGGACGCGCACAAGGTGCGGCACCGGTGGCACCGGAACCCTCTCGACGTTGCCCGACCTCGCTCTCCCGCCGACTCCACGGCCGGTCGAGCGATTGTGGCGGGACCGAGGACAAGACCGGCCTCAGCCACCCGGCATACGCCGCACGCGGGGCCGCGTTGGAGAGGCCGCCTCACGGAAGGACCTCACGCAAGGGCCTCACGGAAGAGTGGGCTTCTCACAACCGTGCAACGCAGCCATGTCCGACCCGAACGCCTTGAGCAGCTCCCGCTCGAAATCCGCACTCACCTTCAGGCGGTCGTCTTCACCGAGCCCCGTGCTGGCAGCGGTGAAAAGCGCCGGGGACTGCCCGTCAGGGCACTTCGCACTGGCCCAGGCCCAGCCCCCTCGCTTTTCACGTCCGGCCTTTCCTGGGACCTTTGCCAAGGTGCTCCCGGATTCCCGATATCCTTCAGCAAGCGGTCCGGTCAGTGCTGACAAGCGGTAAACCTGCTGCCCTTTGGTGTCGACGAGAAGACAGTCCTGAGCCGGAGCCTCGCCGGTCGACTCCGTGCTGATGGCCTTCGTGATTCCCCATGTCTTCGCCACCGGAGTCAGTTTCCGCATACTGCGGCAAGTACCCGTCGCTTCGGCCAACGGCTTGGCACGGCTTCTGATCGCGTCAGCAGGCGCTCGACGGATCTTTTTACCCAACTGGGCACCGCACTTCCATTGCTTGTTCGCTTCCTTGCTCACAGAAGCAACCGCCTGCGCCAATCCGAGTCTCTCACTCTTATTTTCGGAGAAATGGGTATCCGTATCAACAAGCAAAGATTTCACACTGACAAGCAGGTATTCTTGCCGCCCAGAGCTGCATTTGAGCACAACAGTAGCATGCGCAGTGATCGGATCCTGCACGGTCAGCGTACCCGTCCACCCTCCACCCATAGGCGAAGACACATCCGCTATAAACAAGTTCTCTTGAAGGGTTTGACCGAGAATTTGAATCGCGTAAGCAGACGACCCTACAGAGAATTCAATATGCCGGGATTTATCTTTCGTGTCGGCCTCACATTTTACCGGCAACCCATCAGATTCCGCGGATTCACGTGCTCCGCTGTCGACAGCCTCGACCTCCCGACCACCAGCGGCCACCTGAACAGCGTCCCTTTGCACCACACCGTTGCATATCCCCTCGAAGCGCTCTTTCCTCTTCTGCTGAATGACCAGAAAAGCTCCGACAAGGAGGCAGCAGAAAACAATACAGGAAACCACCATCAGAGATTTACGCCGCAATGACCGGCCTCCATCATGCTATTCGAGAAATTGAGATGCCTCATCGCGCGCAGCATTGCGCCCTTCCATTGCATCTCCCGATTTCAGATTCGTCACCGAAGAATCTTCTGCATTAATTCCGGAGGATACCGCCCAGCGGTTCACCATATTTCGTATTTGAAAGTCCGAGGAAAGCCACTGCTCGGTGTTCTTTTCGTTGAGCTCTCTTTTCACCTCTGCACTCTGATCGCTGGCATCCTGCCACGCCCATGTATCAACGAAGCGCTGCAACGGATCTCCCCGACCACCAGGAATCGGAGTCAAAAACCCACCGATAACGTGATACTTAATCTTCGCCTTCCATTGAATATCATCCAATTTTTCACTTGCTTCATCACCGGTGATATCTTCCTTGATCGCCTCCATTGCACCCATTCCAGCACCGGCTCGCCGCATTACATCTTTGACGTCTTCATGATCTGCCGCCAAACCGTTCGGCAACTCATCTATACTTTGATTGATTTGCGCACGCTCTGCATCAAATATCTTTGCATAGCCGTCAGGTGATTCAGAGACCCCTCTCATGAGCTGAACAAGCTTATTGGGCTCAGCCGACAAAAATGCATCGCCTTCTGACCCTCTTGCGCCGGTTTCATTGCGTATATCGTCTGCGCCGTAAAGCGTTCTGTGGGTATCGGAAGCATAATCGGCCAAAGCATTCGCTACGGGCTCCTGAAGATTATGATGAATACCCCCTGCGCCCTGGCCAGGAGCCAGGGAGTGAATCACTCCGTTCATAACCCTAGCCTCGGCTCCTGTATGCAAGGGGTGAAGTCGAGCCGGTTCCTTGACATCCTGCGGCAGCTCGCCGGTGGCACCGGCTTCCAGAGCGTGGGCAAGGCCCCGCCGAGAGTGGCTGGTCTCCCCGTCGGGGTCGTGACCGTCGGGCCCCACCGGACCCATTTCGACGTTTTTCCAGTCCCGGTCGTTCAGTAGATAGTAGAGATTATCTCCCTTATCCATCACCTTTCCGGGGTCAAGATATTCAGTCGATACCTCGGGCTGCCTCGACATCACCTCAAGAACTCCGTCGTAGGGATCGTTGGCGAAATGGGCATACTTCTTCCCGTCGAAGTTTCCCTTGAGGTCCCAAACGTCCGGATCACCACTCTGCCCCTCATCCTCTGCTTTACGGATGGCATCAGCAGTATCAGTCAGAAACTGCTTACCATAGTTGTCGTCGCCGCGCTGCATCAAAGAGACAAGGCTCTGGTATCCACGTACAGGTCCGGGCCCCGGAGCATCATCGGGATTCTTGGTCACCAACTTCAGGTCGTATTTTTTCAAGCCGACCTTTTCCATCTTATCCTTGAAGTCTTTGTAGAAGGATGACTCAGGATTCTTGGTTGCGGAAGCAAGGTTCGCCGCAAGGCCTCTATCCAGGGAAAGATAGGATTTCTTGTGCTCCGGGTCGGAAACGTACGCCAGATCGTCGAGACGGTTATGCACCTTGACGAGTCCTTCCGGGCCTCCGACAGAGTTGATGAGCGTCCGACTGAACTCGGGGTCCTCGTCGAGGCCGCGGGCGAGGATGCTTGCTTCCTGTAGCTCCCGGCGCGGTGGAACTTCACCGTTCTTGAGGCTGTTGTAGGTGTTGGCGACTCGCTTCGCAGTGCGCTTCACCGCCTCCTCGCCGATGGCGCCGTTAAACCCGCCAGGCAATCCTTTCTCGGGTTCTTTCGGGTCTGCCATGAATCTTTTCTTCATGGCTGCGTCCGCTTCCTGGGCCTCACGGACAGCCTTCTTTATCGCCCCATCCCATTTTTCTTCCACGACCGTTTGAGCCTGCTTGTCGCCACGGTACTGATCGGCGACCTTCTTGCCCTTCTTGGCCTCGACCTTGTCGAGGTTCATCGTGCAGTGGCCGTGTGAATTCACGTCCATGCCCGCGGCTTGAGCGTCGTCCCTGGCCTTCTCCACGGCCTTCTTGTGAGACTCGAAGGTCGCGTGGGCGAGCCGGAAGAGGGCGCCCACTCCTCGGGCTTCTTGCTCGGCCTGGTCGTACTCCTCGGCTGTCTTCCCGCCCCATTTGCCGAACATCTTCGCGCCCTCGCCCTGCCAACTGTCCGCGTCCACCGCGGCACGGACGTGGTCCCTGTAGTGACCGCCCAGGGTTCCGAACCTCTTGCCCATCCCTTCCCAGGACTTGGCGGCGGTCTCCAGGTCGCTGAAGTCCGCGTTCACGATGTCGTCGTACGAGATCGCCATGGCGCTCCGCCCCTCAGAGGTTGTCGAGACTGCTTCCGGGCCGCTTGTCGAGCCCTGGCTGGAGCCTGGGCGTCGCGGAACCGAAGGCGTCACGGGTGGCGATGTCCATGCCGGTGAGGATCGTGTTGGCGTCCATCAGTGCCTCGCGCTCGTGGGAGAGGCTCCGGGTGAGGTGCTTGTGGTGCTTGCGCCAGGTCGTGAGCCGATGGCGGATTCCGGTCCACACCTCCCAGCCGTGGAGCTTCCCGCGCCCGGTCGGGCTCTCCGGATTGCCGGTGAGAGTCTCGGTGTCCCCGTCGGCTTTCGAGCCCGCCTTGTGCGTCTCCGGCCCCAGGGTCTCCGCGAGATAGCGGGCTGCGGCCTTCTTCTTCGACTCGGAATGGACGAGATCGGTATCCTGCGGCAGGTGACCGCCCGGTTTCATTCCCGGGCTGGGATTCTCGTCCGACGCTGCGTTGCCCCCCATGGCCCCGCTCCCCCTCCTTGTGCATGCGGACGGCCTGCTGCCTGTCCGGGCACGGCGGGGCACCCTCCTTGCTCAGGGTCTGTTGTGCGGAGGGGCCGGATCGTCGTGCGGCCGTCCGGTAAACGTTCCCCAAAGCTAACAGTCACTGTTACCGAACGCTACCAGAGCATGCGGAGAGTGAAGGATGTCCGGATCGCCGCATCTTGCCCTGCTCCTGCGGCGGCCGGCAGCGACCGGCCCCTGCTTCCGGACGGTGCCGCCGGATTACTCGTGCTCCGGGCCCGGAAGGGCAGTCCGCCGAGTTCCGCCGAGCGGTCAGCGGTGGACGTGGCTCGCGATGGTGCGGGCGCACTCCGCCGAGGGGGTGCGGGTGGTGTCGACCTGGAGGTCGTAGTGCACGCCCCGGTGCACCAGGTCTGCCTGGGAGGCGGCCATTCCGCGGACGCGGTCGCCGCGGGCCCGTTCCCGTGCCGCGGCGACCGCGCTCTCGCAGCGGACGCCGACCCACAGCACCTCCAGACCGCGAAGAGCCTGCCGCCACCGCTGCTGCGAGGCGGCGCCGCCGAGGAAGACCTCGTCGATGACGACGTGGGCTCCCGCTCGGGCCATCGCCGCGACGCCTGCCATCCACGCGGCCTCCAGTTCCCGGAACTGCGGCCCGACGCTCACTCCGCCGTCCTCCGCGAGTTCGATGCCGGCGTCCCCGGTGCGCAGCGATGCGGGCATGGCCTCGATCAGGTCGTCGACCCCGAGACCGAGCCAGGGCTCCGGCAGGATGGCCTGCAGACTTCTGGTGAGCTCCGACTTGCCGGAGCTGGAGCCGCCGTTGAGCACGATCACATGGGTTGTCACCGCGCCACGGTAGAGGGCGTCCTCCGGGTGGGCGCAACGGGGTTTCCGCACCGGGCCGGGAAGCGGCAGGCCGGGGACGGGGCCGGTGGTGCTGCGGTGGGCCGGCCGTGCCTCGAACGCGGCTGTCTCCCTTGAGCGTGTTCCTCGCCGTTCCCCGGTCCGTGTGGCCCGCGCTTTCCGCGCGCCGTACGGCGAAGCCGCGCAGGCCGCCCACTTGCCGGAGGGCTCCGGCAAGTGGGCGGCCGGAGCCGCACGAGGATCCGTTCGTTCCGCCAACTCGACGGCAGATGCCCCGGCCGCATCCGCCCGCCGCCCTCGGACAGCCCGTCCTGGGCCATCAGCCGGCGCATCCGCGGATGGACGCGGAAGGGCGCCAGGGCCTCCGCGTAGCAGCCGGTGGTTTCGCTGCAGGTGTAGAGCATCCCGTAGCTGAAGAGGCTGAACCTTCCCGCACACGAGCCGCTGGTGGTCTCCGGCTCGACCCGGTTGTACCGCAGGGGTTCGGCCTGCCGAGTCGCCAGACACCGCGTTCCGGGGCTCCGACCAGTGTGACGGGAGGAAGGTGACTGGTCATCGCGGCCTCCTCGGCTTGCCGGTGCCGGTACCGGCGCCGGTACTGGCACCGGGGCTGGTGCCGGTGCCGGTCTGCCGTGCCGTGCGGCGGGAGCGGAGGTCGCGCGTGTCCGACGCGCCGTGGCGGGCCGGTGGGATCAGGAAGACGGCCATAGGTCCTTGAGGCAGCGGCGGGCAGAGGGGTGCCGAGAGGCGAGGCGCCCCTTGTCGCGCAGGGACCAACGGAAGCGGGGCCACGGAAGTGCCGTGCGGGGGCGCACAGATGAGGCGTGGAGGCACGGAGAGGGCACACGGGGATGCCCGAGCGCCATGCAGCTGATCTGCTCCCGAAGCCCCGTCCCGGCGCGTCCCGCGGAACGCGCCGGGACGCGTTCCGGCGGCCCGCCGAGGCTCTCAGTGGCCCACAGCGGCCCTCAGCGGTCCGCTGAGGGCCGCTGCCGCCGAGCAGCTGGTCTGCCTGCTGCCACGGCTGCTCTCCGCGACCGGGCCGTGGGGCTCGGCCGGCCGCCTCCGGTCCCCGCGCCGTGCCGCGCTCCTCCTGTCCCGGATCGGCACCCGCAGCCCGCGGGAACTACTGTGCCGGCGCCCCGCGATGCAGTATGTGCCGCTTGAGGGAATCGGGGTCGCCGATCCAGTGAAAGAGGGTGGGTTCTTCCTCGGTACCGCCGAACTGCCAGCTGCTGCCCGCCATGCAGTCGCCGACGTCGAGGTCGAGGTCGAGCTGCGAGGTTCCGGACGGGGATGCGCCCTTCTCCCACGAGCCGGAGCCGTCGCAGTGCTCGTGGCCGTCCCCAGCGGTCTCCGTCTCCCCGCCCCGGACTCCCAGCTCTTCCGCCACCGCGGTGCCGTCGGCCCGGAGGGTGAGGGTGCCGCCCTGGTCGTCGCTCCAGGTCCCGGCGAGCTGCGTCGCGGTGAGCCGCGGCGGCTCGTACTCCTGGATCAGACCGGTCCCGTAGGCCGCCAGGCCGCCGACGAAGACCACAGCCGACAGCGCCAGTCCGCAGCCGAGGACTGCCGCGGCCAGCCCGAACCGGGCACCGGTGCCACGCAGCACGGTCACCCCGCGGCTGCTCAGGGCGGCGGGGGCCAGGCCGAGGAAGGCCACCAGAAGAACCAGCGGGAGCACGGTCCAACCGCCCCCGAGCAGCGCCGTCGGCACCCCGATGCACAGCGCGGCCGCCGCGGCGACGGCGCCGCACACCGCCAGGCACCAGCGCGCCGTCTCCGTCCGCCCCTTCCTGCGGGCCGACCAGCGCGACAGCTGCACGACCGGCAGGACGACCGCGGCCGAGCAGATCAACCCCGCCAGGCCGAGCAGCACCATGGCGACCACGGAGAAGAAGAGATATCCGACATAGGCCGGGACGCCGGCGGCGAAATAGTACTCGTCCCGCAGGCCCGCCAGGAAGTAGAGGACCAGCGCGAGGACTCCCTCCGCCGCCAGGGCCACGGCGCCGGTCAGCCACGCAGCCGTCCAGCCTGCGCCGCCGACGCGCTCCGACCGCCGAGGAGCCTCTCTCTCCCCTTCCACCGCCGATTGCACCATTCCCCGCCCCTTCCTTCACATGTCCACCTCATCATGCATCTGACCGGCAGGAACGCTGCGGCCGGGGTGCCGCGCAGGAGGTCCGCGAGCGTCGGGCAACCCGAGGAGACCACCCTCCCGAGCAGCCCACTGTGCGCTGTGCGCCTGGAGCTCCCGCCCGCTCCGTGGCACTCGATGGGCGGTCTGGTCACCCACGCCGCGCTCGCGCTCGGCGGCGACAGCGAACTCGCCGCCGAATCCCGGGGCGTGCTGACGCTGGGCACCCCTTCCAGGGGTCGGTCGACGCGGCGTGCATCCTCAACGGCGTCCGGGCGCGCCGCTGCCCCTGCCGCACCGCAAGCTCACCGCGCTGGCCGCGACCATGCCCGGCGTGCACGACCTGCTGCCCCGCCATCTGTGTCTGGAGGAGGGGACCGAGGTCCGCCGTCTCACCTCGGCTGATGTCGTCGCGCTCGGCGGCGACAAGGACCTGCACGAGGACGCGGAGGCGTTCCGGCAGAAGCTGCTCACCCAGCTGCTGGCCCGGCACCGCAGGTCGTGGGCATCCGGCAGCGCACCGCCGAGTCCATGACGCTGGTGGACGGCGTCGTACGGTCCGCCGACCACTCCTTCCGCACCCACACCGACGGCCGGCTGATCCGGGACGGCAGCGGTGTGCCCTGCCGTTACCAGGTGTGGGGCGACGGCACGGTCCACCGCGCCTCCGCCGCGCTGATCCCCTCGTCCGTGCCCCTCGCCCTCCAGCACGGCACGCTGGCCAGCGGAAAGGCGGCCCGCCAGGCGGTCGTCGACTTTCTGCTGGAGGGGGATCAGCCGGGCCCCGACCAGGCGGACGGCGCGCTGGGACTCCAGGTGTCGGCCGCTGTCGGCTCACCCCTCGCGAGGTCCCACATCCCGTGCCGCACGGGCGAGTTCGCGGACGGGAACCGACTCCCGGGCCGTGGGCCAGATCAGGGCCCAGCTCGCCGTCGGGGCGTCGTACGGATGGAGATACCGCAGGCCGGGCCACCGGTAATAGCGGGCGGCGTCACCGTGCACCAGGCTGATCGCCTCACCCGCCGCGACCACGGCGGCGACCTCCTGGAAGGTGGAGACCTTCGGGCCGCGCCGGATGGGGCGGCCGCCGGGCGTGTGGGCGGGCACGAGCGTCCGCAGCCAGTACTCGGGGACCGGTAGCGCCGGGTGCGGCAGGGCCCAGTCGGCCAGGTCCTCCATACCGACCGCGGCGCGGCAGGCCAGCGGATGGTCGGTGGCGACCATGAGCAGCAGGGGTTCGGTGACGACCGGCGGCCCGACAGTGAGGTCCGGCTCGCGGACGGGCAGCCAGGCGGTCGCCACCTCGACGGAGCCGCCGCGGAGCGGGCCGAAGGGGTCCGTGAAGCTCATTTCCCGGATGCGGAGTTCGATCTCGGGGTGCCGGGTGCGGAACAGGTCGATGAGGCGCGACTGGTCGTGCGCCTGGGGGCCGTGCAGTCCGAGCGTGAGCGTGCTCGTGGCGCCGCGGGCGGCGGCGGTGGCCGCACGGGTCCCCTCGACTATCCGCTGGTAGCCCGCCCCCAGGTCCTCGCGCAGCTGGGCTCCGATGGGGGTCAGTTCGACCCGGCGGCTGCTGCGGGCGAAGAGCCGTGCGCCGATCCGCCGCTCCTGCTTGGCGATGGACTGGCTCACCCGGGCCTGCGACACGTGGAGGCGGTCCGCGGTCCGGCCGAAGTGCAGCTCCTCGGCCAGGGTCAGAAAGATCTCGATGTCCCGCAGCTCCATCCGCGTTCCCCCGTCGCCACCGATAACTTCGGGGTTATCAGACCATGTGGAACCGGCGATTGTTCATCCGGATTCCGCGCCGCATGCTGAGCCACGTCCTTCTCGACGGGACACCACTCGACGCACTCCGGGGAGAAGGACGTGCTCATACCACTCGCGTACGGCTTGGCCGTGGCGCTCGATCTCTTCGTCGTCTTCATCGGTCTGCGGTTCTTCTTCCAGCCGCGGGCCGCGGCTGC
Source organism: Streptomyces sp. NPDC007025 (assembly GCF_042869455.1). Lineage (NCBI taxonomy): Bacteria > Bacillati > Actinomycetota > Actinomycetes > Kitasatosporales > Streptomycetaceae > Streptomyces > Streptomyces sp. NPDC007025. The sequence continues at coordinate 420,734 of NZ_JBIAFT010000004.1, forward strand.
CGGCTACGGCGTCCCGGCCCGGCAGGACGGCGACTCCGCGTATCTGACCGTCAAGGGGCTGCGCGACCTCGTCTCGGGTCTTCTCGGACTCGCGCTGCTGGCGTTCTCGGACGCCGCAGCCGCGGCCTGGTTCATGCTGGTGATCTCGCTGACCCCGCTGGGGGACACGGTGATCGTCCTGCGCAATGGCGGCACGAAAGCCGCGGCCTTCGGCATCCACGCGGCCACGGCCGCGGTCGTCCTGGTCTCCGCCGCGCTGCTCTTCGCGGTCTGACCCTCTCGGCGGCAGGGGCCGCCCACCCTCACAGCGCCCAGGAAGCGAGCAGATGTCCCTCATACCACCGGAGTTCGACCAGTCCCACGTCGTACGCGAGGCCGACGCCGAGGTCATCGGACGGGCCCCGACCACCATCCGGCTGCTGGCGGACAGCAGCGCCACCGGCGGCGCGCTGTCCACCCAACGGGTCACCCTCACCGAAGGCGCGAACGGCGCCGCTCCCCACCACCACACCGACTCCGCCGAGCTCTTCTACCTGCTGGACGGCACGGCACAGCTCCTCTCGGGCGATCAGATCGTCACGGCGGGCCGGGGCGACCTCGTCGTGGTCCCGCCGAACGTGCCGCACGCCTTCGCCGCGGCCCCCGGGGAGAGCGCGGACATCCTCATCGTGATCACCCCGGGGGTGGAGCGCTTCGAGTACTTCCGCCACCTCGAGCGCGTCGCCTACGGCAAGGTCCCGCCGGAGAGCCTGCTGGACGTGCAGGAGCTGTACGACACGTACTTCCGGCAGAGCGAGGTCTGGGACGCCATGCGCGGCTGACCGTCCGGACCAGGGCATCGACGCGGCGACAGGAAAGACACGAAGAAACGGAGAGACGAGGAGACGTGTGCGAGTGCGATACACCCTGGCCGCCTGCGCGGCAGCCGTGGCACTGACGGTGGTCAGTGGCTGCGGCAGTGACCAGGAAGGCCGCTCTTCCGCCGACGGGGACGGGCTGTCCGCCGGCAGCGGGGGACGGCTCATGGACGGCGGCAGGCAGGGCCGTCCGAGCGCCGCCACCATGGCGGACGTGGAGGCCTTCGTCAGCCGGTACACCACGTGCACGGACCTGCACATGCAGGACGAGGACTACGAGGACGCCGTTGTCCCGAACCCGGAGGAGGCCGGTACCGCGTGGGGCATCGAGGAGCGTGCCGTGTGCTTCAACCTGAAGCGCAACTCGGTCCGGCTCATGACCATCACGGACATGAAGAGCTTCCAGACCCGGGCGGAGGAGCACGGCGGCGGCTATCTCCTGGGCGAGGACTTCGCCGTGGCCAGCGGGACGAGTGCGACCCGGAACGACCTCAAGGACTCCGGACTTCTCGCCCTCCACTGCGACCCGGACACTCCGATCCCGAGCGGCTACCGGAAGGAGAAGGCACTCGTGGACGGATGCACACTGACCGACTTCGTCTCCTGACGCTCGGCAGGCCGGGCTGCTGCACCGCGGCGCACGTCGTCGCGCGACGTGCGCCATCGGTCTCGTGCGGCAGCGCGCATCCGGCACGGAACCTCTCGGCCGGGACGGGCGGTTGCCCGTGCGTCAGGCGGCGGCCCCCGGGGCGGAGGCCCGCCTGGCGGTGTCGCGCCGGCGGATGGCCTCCGCCACCTCGTCGAGGGCGGTGCGGAGGACGGCACCGTACGCGTCCCGGGAGAGCGCGTGGGCGTGCTCCTCGGCCGCGGCGATGTGCTCGGTGGCCGCGTCGAAGGAGCCGAGACGGCGGTAGTCGTCGGCGAGGTTGAGGTGCAGGGACGGATAGAAGCCGGCGAGGTGCAGACCGGCGTGGTGCTGCTGAACGCGCTGCTCGGTGACGGCGTCGGCACCGTCCAGGGCGCGGATGTCCCAGGCCAGGGCCGATGCCGGGTCCTCGTGGAGGTCTGCCAGATGGTGCGCGAGGGTGCAGCGGGTCGCCGATGACGCCGATCGTGGACCACAGGTCCAGCAGCTTCCGGCGAGCGGACGCGGTGTCGCCGGCTCGGCCTTCCTCGACGGCTCGGCCGATGGCCGCCATGGTCGCGTCGGAGCTGGTGGCAGTGGTGGTCATGGTGTTGTTCCTCATCGTTCTCGCTCAGGAAGAGCGGTCGGTTCCTCCTCAGGATGTGTGGTCGGTTCCTGCTCGAGATGAGCAGTCGGGCCCGGTGGGCATGGCCAGGGTCGTGAGGTCGCCGCGGTCGGCGGAGCGGATGGTGCCGGGCTGGTCCGGCCCGCGCAGGTCGAGCAGCACGTCGGGGCCGACGGCAGTGCTGACGGCCGGGTAGAGCGTGGTGAGTTCGAAGGAGATCCGCAGGTCCTGCCCCGTCCCGGGAGCAGAGCACAGCGACGACGTGACGGGAGTCCCGCTTCGCTGCCGCGGTCCGTCCGGTCCGACGGCGGGCCCTCGCCCGCCGCCCGCCCCGGCGGGCGGCGGGCGAGGGCAGGAGGGAGGGGCAGGCTCTGCGGGATGCGGTGTCGGGGGCGGCGCCGCCGTAGTCACGAGGAAGGGGCGCGGCGGCCCATTCCGGGAACGAAGCGTCCGGTTCGTCGGATGTACTGCCGGTAGGGGGCGCCGAAGACGCGGAGGAGGTGCGCCTCCTCGCTGGGGATCCAGCGGCGGTAGGCCGCCCAGGTCTGCGCGGTCAGCAGTGCGGCGAAGCCCGAGCGGGTCGCGAGGGCGGCCCCCGCGGCGGCGAGTTGGAGGCCGAGGTACTGCGGGTTGCGGCTGTAGCGGTAGACCCCGGTGGTGTGCAGTGCTTCCGGTGCGGTCCCCGAGAGCTGCGCGGTGGAACTGAAGGTGCGTACGCCCGCCAGTGCCGCTGCCACGCCGGTCGCGGCCAGGGCGCCACCGAGGGCGCGGGCAGGGCGTGGAGACAGCGGCAGCGGCCATACGCGGCGGCGGCAGGCCCAGCCCATGGCGGCCGCGTGACTGCCGTAGAGCCCGTACATCGCGGCGACCGTGCCCGGTGTGAGGGTGTCCCGGTGGGAGTACTGCTGCTCCATGCGCCGCAGTACGGCCGCGGTCAGTCCGGCCAGCGCGGCCCCCGTCGTGAGTGCCTGGATGTTCGTCCTGGAGGTCACTGTGCTCTCCGTTTCTGTCGGCCGCGCGGCCCGGCCGCCGCCGACGCGGGTGTGGCATGAATGCGGGGATCACTGGTGTCCGGTGCCCGCTGCGGCGCCGGTGGAGGGTGTGTTGAGGCCGAGGTGGGCGACTGCGGGGTCGGTCTCCCACCAGGGCCGCATGTGGTCGGGGGAGGCTCCCTCGGGGACCTGTGCCGCCAGGCGGGTGTCGATCGCGGCGGCGGTTCTGCGGTCGTGCCGGCGGGCCTGGCGGAAGACCAGGGCCAGGAAGGGGACGCCGACGGCGTGTCCGAGGATCCAGTAGGCACCGCCGCCGACCTGGATGTCCTCGCTCAGCGGACGGCCCCAGGGGCGGTCGAGGGCCGCGTAGTGGTCGGCGGCGATGCCGACGCCCATGGCGTAGATGAGGCAGAGGCCCAGCACGGCGTTGAGGAGGATCTCGGCGAAGGCGAGGAAGAGGGAGACCACGGGTGAGTAGGCGGTGGGGACGGGGTCGTGTTGCAGGCGGCTCCAGTAGTAGAGGAAGCCGACGGCGATCAGCAGGGCTCCTGAGGCGATGTCCGCCGCGGGGCTGCGGAGCATGGCGGGCAGCCAGCCGGTGAAGAAGACCGCCCAGGGGAGGCCCATGAACAGCACGGCGCCGGTGGCGGGGTGGGCCAGTACGCGGGCGGGGCGGCTGTGCAGGGCCCGGCTTGCCCGCGCGGCACCGGCCGGGGGGAGGAGCGCGCCGACGAGGGTCAGGGGGCGTACCAGGGCGAGGAACAGAGGGACCACCATGAACAGGGCGGTCAGCTGGACGGCCCGGACCCAGAAGAGGATGTCGGCGTAGGTGCCGATGAAGGACTCGGTGACCAGCAGCAGGCCGGCGAGGGTCGCGGCGAAGGCGGCGCTGCGGCTCCAGGGCCATCGGCGGCCGCTGCGGCGGATGAGGCGTACGGCGACCAGGTAGGCGGCCGTGAGCAGTGCGAGGGCGGTCAGCAGGGCGGGGTCGGTGTGCCAGTCGGTGAGCATGCGGTGCCAGGTCAGCTCCGGCGGCCCCTGGTAGGCGCCCGCGACGGTCATGGTGGAGGGCTTCCTCTCTTCGGCGGAGTGCCGCTCCGGGCGGGGAGGGCACGGTGCGTGCTCACGTGCTCAATGGGTGCGGGGCCCGCGGGGGTGCACGGGTCGGTGGGTTCCTTCCGGACGGCGGACCGGGTGGCCGCCGGGTGCGCTGCCCGAGTCGGGGCCGGAAACCGTGACCGCTCATGGCGGGCCTTCCGGTGGGGCAGCGGGGCACCGGCAGGGGTAGTGGAGCCCACTCGGCCGCCGGAGGGCAAAGGCTGCACCGGTGACCGTTGTCAGTACCGACAGCGGTGCTGTGACCGGCGGCAACCGGATGCGGCCGAAGGAGAGGACGGCCCCGTCCGGGCACGCTGCGGAGTGCCCGGACGGGGCCGTTGCTACGCGCGCGCCGGCTGCAGGGCCGGTGCGGGCAGGCGGCCGGTGCGGGCCAGGCCGGCCACCGCGCCCGCGCAGCCCAGACCCGTCAGGGCCAGGACCGTCCAGGTGAGCCAGAGCGCGTCGGTGGCGGTGGCGAAGTCCCACAGGGCTCCGGTGGCGAGGTTTCCCAGCGTGATACCGAGACCGGCCACGGTGTTGTAGAGCCCGTAGTGCGTGGCGACCAGTGTGTTGCCGGACAGCGAGACGACGGTGTCCATCTCCAGCGGGTAGACCACCGCGCTGCCGGCCGCCAGTAGCGCCACCGCCGCCGCCAGGGCCGCCAGTTGCGTCGCGGTGGCGAACGGTCCGTCCACGCCGGGGGCCAGGGCGAGGGGGAGGAAGGCCAGGCCCATGGTGGCCAGCCCGCGCACCATGGCCTGCGAGGTGCTCCAGCGCTTCCTGGCCCAGCCGGTGAGCCGCAGCTGCCCGGCCGCGGCAACGGCGGCGGAGAGGACGAACAGGCCGCTGGTGGCTTTCGTGCCCTGGGCGCCGAGGGCCGCGTCCGCGGCCATGGGCAGGGCGAGGTAGACCTGGAAGGTCAGCACGGAGGAGCCGATCATCGCCAGCGCGAACAGGAGGAACGGACGGTTGGCCACCACCTGTCGCCACTGCCCCAGCACTCCCCCGTCCGCGCCCGCACCCTCTGCGGGCCGGCGGGCGGGCAGTGCCCGCCACTGGAGCAGCGAGAGAGCGGCGAAGATGAGGGAGGCGGCCGTGCACACGGCCCGGAAGTCGGCCGCCAGGAGGGCCAGTCCGGCCAGTGGGCCCAGCAGCATCCCGCCCTGGTAGTGGACGTTGAACGCGGCGAACGCCTCCACTCTCCGCGCGCCGGCCTCCGCCGCCAGATACGCCCGCACGGCCGGGTTGAACAGCGCCCCGGCAAGGCCGGTCGCCGCCGAGGCGGCGATCAGGGCGGGGAGCGAATCCACCCATCCCAGCAGCGCGAATCCGCCGGTCCGCAGCAGACATCCGGCCATGATCGGCGCCTTGCAGCCGAGCCGGTCGGCGATGCTGCCGCCGATCAGGAACATCCCCTGCTGCGAGAGGTTCCGCACGCCCAGCACCAGCCCGACCGTCCACGCGGCCAGGCCCAGGTCACCGGAGAGATGCATCGCCAGGTAGGGCATGAGCATGTAGAACGCGAGGTTGATGGCGAACTGGTTGGCCATCAGCAGCCGGGCGGCGGGCGGGAACGAGCGCGTCGTACGCCACAGGGACCTCATCGCACGGCCTCCGCCGCGACCTGGCCGGGTGTCTCCCGGTTCGGGGCGGCGAGCGGGTCCTCCACCGTCCGACAGCACGTCCAGGAGGTCACCGTCTCCTGCGTCGGGCAGGCGATCTCCCGCGGCCGTGACGCCGGCTCATGGCCGAGCAGTCGATGGCTTCGGCACCATGCGTCGTCGTAGACGGTGCCGATGTAGCGCTGCGGCCCGTCGGGGAAGATTGCGACGACACGTGTCTCGGCAGGCAGCGAGGCGGCCAGGTGGCGAGCGGTCAGGGCGACCGCGCCCACACTCCACCCGCCGCTGGCGTACCTCGCCCCGGCCAGCTTCCGGGCCGCCCACACCGCCTCTCCCGGCGCGACCCAGTGGACCTCGTCGAAGAGTGCGTAGTCCACGTTGCGCGGGTGGATGCTGGAGCCCAGCCCCCGCATCAGCCGCGGCGCGGCCGGCTGGCCGAAGACCGTCGAGCCGACCGCGTCCACCCCCACCACCCGCAGGTGCGGGAAGTATCCGCGCAGCGCCCGCCCGATCCCTGCGGAGTGCCCGCCGGTGCCCACACCGGCCACCAGCACGTCGATCCGGCCGAGTTGGGCGACCAGCTCATGGGCCAGCGGGCCATAGGCCGCCACGTTGTCCGGGTTGTGGTATTGGTCCGGGCACCACGCGCCGGGATGCCGGGCCAGCAACTCCCCGACCTTCTCCCGGCGTGCCTGCTGCCAGCCGCCGTCCGGATGCGGCCGGTCCACCAGATGCACCTCGGCGCCGTAGGCGGTCAGCAGCCCCCGCATCAGCGGCTCCATGCCCGGGTCGGTGACCACGGCCACCGGGTGACCGTAGGTGAGCCCGGCGAGCGCCAGCCCGAGCCCCAGCGTGCCGGAGGAGGACTCGATGACCGGTGCGCCCGGCGCCAGTTCACCGCGCTCGCGGGCGCGGCTCACCATGAACAGCGCGGTGCGGTCCTTGATGCCGCCGGGATTGTGGCCCTCCAGCTTGGCCCAGAACCCGCGCCCCACGGCACAGAAGGGCTCCCCGACCCACAGCACCGGCGTGCCGCCGACCAGACCGGCCGGAGTGAGCGCCGCGAGCGCGGGAGGGGTGAGCAAGCGGGCCGAGGGAGACGGAGACAGCGGAGCGTCGAGCGTTTTCATGTGCACTACTCCTCGCGCGACCGCCCCTTGCGGCGGACACGCTGGTCGGATGCGGAACCTCTGCATGGCTCGGCAACGCCCGCACCGGCCACCGGCAGCGGCGATGAGCGCCGGCCACCCCGGCCCGTGCGGCGTCGGGCCGCTCAGGTCCGCCGCACACCCAGCATCGCGCGCAACCGCTCACCCCGCGGCCCCGCACGCGGCCGGTCGGACCGGCTCGTCGCCGGCACCTCGACCGGCACCGCGGCTCCCGTCGCCGCCGCGGGCTCGTCCTGCGGTCCGGGCACCGGCGATCCCTGGCCCACCACCCCGGGCTCGTCCACCCCCGAGCACTCCGCCGAACCATGGCGATGCTCGTCGGCGGACCGCAGCGCGGGAGCGCCGGTCCGGCCCTGCGGGGAAGCCCCCGCCGTCGCGGAGAAGGAGTCCGCCCGCGCACCCGTCGGCGCCTGGGCCCCGTGCGCACAACCCAGGACATGCAGGACTCCGAGCAGCACCACGGCGAACAGCACCGCGGCCCGCACCGGACCCCGCGGCTTCCCGGGCGTCATCCCCACCGACATGTGGCACAAAGTAGTCGAGTTACTGCATAAAGTGCTCGTCAGCGTCGCCCGAACACTCCGATGCCACCTCGCACAGGGGAACCAGGGCGCCGACGGTGGTGCGACGCGGGTCACACGCGGCCGTGTCACAGGGGGCCGGGCCCTCTCGTCCCAGGAGGTGTAGCCACTGAGGACCGAAGAGGAGCACACCATGGACGCACGACTGGACTACTTCGCCGACCCGACCGCCGGCAAGGCGCTGAAGCACTTCATGTCGGCAGGCAGGACGCTCAAGGACTCGGCGCTGCCGCCCGCGACGCAGGAACTGGTGGCGCTGCGCGTGAGCCAGCTCAACGGCTGCGCCGCCTGCATCGACGTGCACACCAAGGAGGCCGCTGCCGCCGGTGAGACCCCGGTGCGGCTGCACCTGGTCGCGGCGTGGCGGGAGGCCACGGTCTTCACGGAGGCCGAGCGTGCCGCGCTGGAACTGGCGGAGGAAGGGACCCGGGTCGCGGACGCGGCCACGGGCGTCGGTGACGAGATGTGGACGCGGGCCACCGAGCACTACGACGAGGAGCAGCTCACCGCGCTGGTGGTCCTGGTCTCCTTCATGAACGCCGTGAACCGGCTGAACATCATCACCCGGCAGCCGGCCGGCGGCTACGAGCCGGGGCAGTTGCACTGAACGGCGACAACGACCGGCCCGGGGCCCGGCGGCGGGCTCCGGGCCGGGGCGGCGGCGTGGGCGTGACCGGGCGACGGTCCGGGCGCTCACCGAAGATGTCCGGACCGGCGGATGCGGCAGAATGGGACGGCACGAGGAGGACTTCGCCGTGGACAGGGTCGAGGAGTTCGAGGAGCTGCGGGCCGCGGGCTGGTGACCGGGCCCGCACCGCTGGAGCTCACCGCCGAGGTGCTCGCCGAGCTCGGCGCGGCTGAGGCCCGCCGTTCGGCGCTGGGAGAGACCTGCGAATTGCTGGGGGATGCCGACACGAACACCGCCTCCAAGACGCTGAACCACTGCCTGTGGCGACTGGAGCACTTGGCGCGCGGCGTGCCCACGGAGGAAGAGCAGCTGTGGGACGAGGCGTACGTGGAGTTCAGAGAAGCGCAGCGGCGGTACCTGGAGTGTGCACGAGCCAGTCTGGGGGTGCTGGGTCCGGTCAACCGGAATGTGGCCTGGCCCCCGGCCTGGCGGCCGCTGAGCCGGTCGTCACGTACCGGGTGAGGAGCCGCTCCGGGTCCGCGCGGCCGGAGTCGGAACCGGATCGCTGCGGTGGTGACGGTGCCGTGGGGGACATGGGTCCATTCAACAGGTCCCCGCCCTGCCTTCTACGCTGACGCCGTGGACAACGGGCTCGCTCACGAGAAGAGCTTCCTCATCAACTTTCGGCACTACGCCCCTGATCCGAAGGAGCACGGGTTCCGGTGGGTCGACATCAAGCAGCTCCGCATCTGCGTGGAGCCCGCGGACGACAGGAGCCTGCTTGCCGCGCTGACGGAGCATGAGCAGTTCCGGGACGACTATGCGGGTGGTGGAGTGGTTCCGGACGGGGTGCGGCACGGGCCCTATTGGCTGCGGTTGATCACTCCCGACCTGTACGAGCCCATCAGCCGGGCGAAGGCCGTGCGGATCCTCCGGGAGTGGGTCGGTCCGCACGGGGAGGTACCCACCGGGCTGGAAGCAGAGTTGCAGCGGGAGGTGGTCGCCCGCCTGACCGCGGCCGAGGGCATCCACTACCTCGGCGAGCTCGGTGATGAAGCGATTCACGACTGGGGGCGCGTGCACGACTGCTTCCACGAGTTCGTCCTCGTCGACCGCTCGGCCCGGCGGGTCACGCTCATCGTCGCCGCCGACGACTGAGGCCGCCCGGCGCCTCCGCTGAGGCGGCCGGCATCGGAAGCGGAGCCGCTACCGAATCCCGGCCACGGCAGTCAGACACAGCACAACATTGCTGATCTTGCGCACCCTGTTCGGGACTTTCACCAGACGCCCCCGAGCCCCGTCAACGGGTCGCCGACGCTACCACCCGCCGCCCGGCCCGGCGGCGTCGCCCCTTGTGAAGAACCTGGTCATCCACGAAGAGGGATACTCGTACCGCACTGCGCACCAAGTTCGCGTGGATGGCGTGCGACGCCTACACCTCCGCGGGGCCGGGGACGGGCTGCTCCGTCCAGATGATCTTGCCCGTCGTCGTGTGGCGAGTGCCCCAGCGTTGGGCGAGCTGGGCCACCAGCAGCAGGCCACGGCCGCCCTCGTCGGTGGTGCGGGCGTGGCGCAGCCGCGGGGAGGTACTGCTGGCGTCGGAGACCTCGCAGATCAGGCCGCGGTCCAGGATCAGGCGGAGGCAGACCGGGCCGGTGGCGTGGCGGATGGCGTTGGTGACGAGTTCGCTGACGATGAGTTCGGTGGTGAAGGTCAGTTCGTCCAGGCCCCACTGCGTCAGCTGTTCCCCGGCCGCGGCGCGGGCGCGTCCGACGGCGGCCGGGTCGCTGGGCAGGTCCCAGGAGACGACGCGGTCCGCGGGCAGTACCCGGGTGCGGGCCAGCAGCAGGGCCGCGTCGTCGACGGGTGGCCCGGTCAGCAGGGCGTCCAGGGCGTTGCGGCCGATGGTCTCCAGGGTGGGCCCGGGCTCGGCGAGGGCTTCGCTCAGCCGGGCCAGCCCGATGTCGATGTCCCGGTCGTAGGTCTCGATGAGGCCGTCGGTGTAGAGGGCGAGGAGGCTGCCCTCGGGCAGCTCCCGCTCGGCGGACTCGAAGGGGAGGTAGCCGAGACCGAGCGGCGGTCCGACGGGCAGTTCCACGATGTCGACGCCGCCGTCCGGGCCGACGATCACGGGTGGGAGGTGGCCGGCCCGGGCGAGTGTGCAACGCCTGCTGACCGGGTCGTAGACGGCGAACAGACAGGTGGCCCCGAGGAACGCGGTGCCCGCGGTCTCGTCCTCGGCCGAGGACGGCTCCTCGCTGCCGTGCGCCCCCATGAGGCCGATGACCAGGTCGTCCAGGTGGGCGAGGAGTTCGTCCGGGGGGAGATCCAGGTTGGCGAGGGTGCGCACCGCGGTCCGCAGCCGGCCCATCGTCGCCGCCGCGTTGATGCCGTGCCCGACCACGTCCCCGATGACCAGGGCGACACGGGCCCCGGAGAGCGGGATGACGTCGAACCAGTCACCGCCCACGCCGCTGGGGACGTCCGCCGGGAGGTACCAGGACGCCACGGTCAGCGCGTTCCCCGCCGTCAGCTCCTGGGGCAGCAGGGACCGCTGCATGGAACGCGCCGCGGTGCGCTCGCGGGTGAAGCGGCGCGCGTTGTCGACGCACACCGCGGCGTGGGCGACGATCTCCTCGGCGAGGCGCACGTCGTCCGCCTCGAAGGGGTCCCGGTGTGCGGGCCGGGCGAACGTCGCCACGCCGAGGGTGACGCCGCGCGCCCGCACCGGGATCACCACCACCGAGCGGAAGCCGAACGCCCGGATGGAGGCACCGAGGGACTCGTCCTCGGTCACCCAGAGGCTGGTGGCGGGGTCCAGCGTCCGGTCCACCAGGGTCCTGCTCTCCAGCAGACAGCGGGTCACGGGCGAGGACGGGGCACGCTGGACCACTTCGCCCACGGCGCGGGTCGCCTCCGGGCAGCCCTCGCGCACCGACTGCTGCCCCGCGCGGCGCAGCACGGGTGTCATGCCGACCGGTCCTGGTGCCGGTTCCTCGCCCTTCATGACCGAGTCCAGCACGTCGACGGCGACGAAGTCGGCGAGGGACGGTACGGCCTCCTCGGCCAGTTCCTGGGCCGTGCGGGTCACGTCCAGCGTGCTGCCGATGCGGGCCGCGGCGTCGTTCAGCAGGGCCAGCCGCTCCTGGGCCTGCCAGCGCTCGGTGACGTCGATGAGCATGTACCAGATCCCCACGTGCCGGCCCTGGCGGTCCGTCATCACGAAGATGGAGGCGGAGAACGCACGTTTGCGGTACGGGTCCGGGTAGTGCGGGCCGCGGAACTCGTGGTCCATGACGGGCTCACCGGTCTCCAGGACGGAGCGCATCGTCGCCTCGAACGTCTCCGCCGTCGGACCGGGCAGCACTTCGCTGATCTGCCGCCCCAGTCGCCGCTCCAGCGGGACCAGGCGGTCCAGCGCCTCGTTCACCCAGACGTAGCGCAGGTCCGAATCCAGCACGGCGATGCCGGCCGGCGCGTGGTTGAGGAACGGACTGAGCATCAACTGGCTCATCCCGCCGCCGGGCATCCGCCAGAAGGCGCGCCTGGGCGGCCGGCCGACGAACCTGCCGAACAGCAGTGCGGCACAGGTGGCGACGAGCACGCCCGGGACCATCTCGTAGAGACCCGACTCCAGCGGCCCGAGCAGGGGGTTGATCCGCTTCCACAGCAGCACCGTGGCGGCACCCGACACGATCCCGGCCATGGCCCCCGCCCAGGTCATCCGCGGCCAGTACAGCGAGAGGAGGACGACCGGGCCGAAGGCGGCCCCGAAGCCCGCCCAGGCGTAGGCGACGATGCTCAGCAGTCCGTCGCCGCGGAGCGCGATCGCGAAGGCCGCCAGGATCACCACGCAGACCGCGGCGCGGCCGACCCGCACCAGCACCTTGTCGGAGGCGCGCCGGTTGAGGAACGCGCGGTAGAAGTCCTCCGTCAGGGCCACGGACGACACGAGGAGCTGGCTGTCCGCGGTCGACATCACGGCGGCCAGCACGGCGACCAGCATCACGCCGGCGACCCAGGGGTCGAGCAGCGTGCGGCTCAGCACGATGAACACCGTGTCCGGGGAGGAGAGCGGCGAGTCGAGTTCGGCGATGCCCACCAGGCCGACGAGGGTGGCGCCGCCGAGGACGAGGACGACCCAGCCGGTGCCGATGCGGCGGGCCGCCGGCACCGCGCGGATGCTGCGGATGCCCATGAAGCGGGCCAGGATGTGCGGCTGGCCGAAGTATCCGAGGCCCCAGGCGAGCAGCGAGACGATCGCGACGGCGCCGAGCCCTCCGCCCGCCGACCACTGGCCGTCCGCGTAGTGGACGTCGGACCCCATGTCGAGCAGGCCCACCTTCTTGTCGCCGAGGGTGGAGCCCAGCGCGCCGAACCCGCCGACGGCCGCGACACCGACCGCCGGGAGCACGAGCAGGGCGCAGAGCATCAGCAGGCCCTGCATCACATGTGTCAGGCTCACGGCGAGGAAGCCGCCGAGGCAGGAGTAGATGGCGATCACCAGGGCGGTCAGGGTCACCCCGAGGCCGAAGCGGATGTCGAAGACGTACTTTGACAGCAGCCCGCCGGCCACCAGACCGCTGGCGACGTAGACGGTGAAGAACACCAGGGTGACCGCGGCCGAGACCATCCGGAGCGTCCGGGTGCGGTCCTCGAACCGCTCCTCCAGGTACGCCGAGAGGCTGACCGCGTTCTCGGCGCGCTCGGTGTAGGTGCGCAGCCGGGGCGCGACGAACAGCCAGTTGAGGTAGGTGCCGACCGCCAGACCGGCAGCGATCCAGGCGGCGCCGAGACCGCCCGCGTAGACCGCACCGGGCAGGGCGAGGAACAGCCAGCCGGACATGTCGCTGGCCCCGGCGGACAGCGCGGCGACGTAGGCGCTCAGTCTGCGGCCGCCGAGGGCGAAGTCGGCGAAGGTGCGGGTGCGGGTGTAGGCGCGGACACCGATGGCGAGCACGGCGACCACGTAGCCGAGGAACACGGTCACGATCGGCGCACTCAGATGGAACACGTTGCCTCGCCTGCGAGGTTCATGAGCTCGGAGGCGGCCGTCGGCACGCCCGGCAGGTCACGCACTGGCGTCTCAATGTACCGAACGGGGGCCTTCGCCGGAGTTCGCGTCGGTGCCTGCGTGTCGGCCCGGGGCGGTGGGCACACTTCAGCTGGCGCGGCACGGCTCCGTCGCGGCGCGGCACGGCTCCGTCCGGTGGCGCGGCTCCGTCGCGGCGCGGCTCCGCCCGGACGGCCGCGGCCCGGTTACGGGGTGCTCGCCCGGTCCGGGGCCGGCTCGGGGGCTCCGCCGGTGGCTGCCAGGGTGTCCCAGGCGGCCATGGCGGCTTCCACGGCGCCGAGCAGCTCCTGGCGGGGAACACCGTCCCTGGCCTGGACAGAGAGGCCGAACAGGACGGTCGCGTAGAAGGCGGCCAGGGCACGGGTGTCGGCCCCGGCCGGGAGGTCGCCCTCGGCGACCCCGCGGTCCATCCGCTCCCGGATCCGGCCCTCCATCGCGCGGCGGTCCGCGGCCAGCAGCGCGCGGACGCTGTCGTTCTCGGGGGTGCAGTTGGTGGCGGCGAGGACGATCATGCACCCGGGGGGCTTGCCGGAGGCGGTGTACGCGCAGGCGTTGCCGCGCAGCGCCTGCCGGACTCCCTCGCGGGCCGTGGGCGCCTCGGACAGCGCCCGGCGGGTGACGGCGCCCTCGGTGCGGCCGTAGAGCGCGACCGTCTCCCGGAAGAGGCCCTCCTTGGAGCCGAAGGCGGCGTAGAGGCTCGGCGGCCGGATGCCCATGGCCGCGGTGAGGTCGGCCATCGTGGTCGCTTCGTACCCGCGCTCCCAGAAGACGTGCATCGCCCGTTCGAGTGCGGCGTCCCGGTCGAAGGCGCGCGGCCGTCCGCGTGTGGCCATCCCGGCCTCCTTCCTGCGGTTGTCCTGCCGCTGTCGTCCTGCCGTGTCCTGGCGTTGCGTGCCGTCGACCGCCGGTCGCGGTGGCACCGGCGGCTTTGTTTAGCGCTCGATACCGAAAGGTCTTGACGACCGAGGATACTCGTCGCTTAATTATGTAGCGCTCGCTACATAGAAGGTGGGCGCCCGACTCCACCCTCCGCACCGGAACGAGGACAGCCATGACGTCTGCATCGACACTCCCCCTCAGCGGCAGAGCAGCACTGGTCACCGGCGGGAGCAGGGGCATAGGCGCGGCCGTCGCCCGGCGCCTCGCGGCGGACGGCGCGGACGTCGCGCTGACCTACGTCGACGCGAAGGAACGGGCGGCCGGGGTCGCCGCGGACCTCCGTGCCTCCGGACGCCGGGCCCTCGCCGTCCGGGCCGACAGCGCATCGGCGACCGACCCGGTGACAGCCGTGCACCGCACGGTGCAGGAGTTCGGCCGCCTGGACATCCTCGTCAACAACGCGGGCGTCTTCCCGAACGGCCCGTTGGAGGACCTCACCCCGGAGGAGATCGACCGCACGCTGGCGATCCATGTGCGCGCGGCACTGCTCGCCGCCCAGGCCGCCACCGCGCACATGACATCCGGAGGGCGTGTCGTGACGATCGGCAGCAACCTGGCCGAGCGCGTGCCGCGGCCCGGCATCACGCTCTACGCCGCCTCCAAGTCCGCGCTCGGCGGCCTGACCCGGGGGCTGGCCCGTGATCTGGGAGCCCGCGACATCACCGCCAACCTGATCCAGCCCGGCTCCACCGACACCGAGATGAACCCGGCGGACGGTTCCCGGGCCGACGAACAGCGCGCCCTGACCGCGCTCGGCCGCTACGGCGCCCCCGAAGGCATCGCCGCCATGGTGGCCCACCTGGCCGGTCCGGAGGCCGCGGGCATCACCGGCTCGGTGTTCACGGTGGACGCGGGCGCCAACGCCTGACCCGGCACGGGGGATCGGGCGCTCCGGGGAACGACGCGTCGGTCAGCGGTGGAGGGCCTCGTCCTGGACCGGGAGCCAGCTCTCCGGAGGGCGCCGCAGCCAGTCCCCGGCCGCCGCCTCCCCGCGTGCCGCCTTCCGCAGGGCGGTCAGGCCGGGGTGCCGCAGCCCGCGGCGCCACACCATGGACACCGGGGAGAGCGGCACCGGAGCGGTCAGCGGCCGCAGGACCATGCCCTCGACTCCGACGAAGACCGATGTCGCCAGCACCGACCAGCCCTTCGCCCGCACCACCCGGGCGAACTCCCGCTCCCCTACGATCTTCGGGAAGGGCGCGGCCAGTCGGATGCCCCGCTCCGCGAACAGGGCGCGCGCGTAGGAGGTCCACTCGGCGGTGCCGTCGTTCCCGGCACCGGCGTACAGCGTCTCGCCGGCCAGCTCCGCCAGCGGCACCTCGGCCGGCCCGGCGAGCCGGTGCTGTTCCGGCAGCAGCACGGCCGTCCGCTCGTACCGCACCAGGGCGTGCTCCAGGCCGGAGAGGGTCTCGGGCGGCAGCCCGGCGACGCGGCCGAAGGCGACATCGAGCCGGCCGGCGAGGATGTCGGCGGCGGCCGCGGTCAGCCCGCTGTAGTAGCGGGCGACGAACTCGAGGGCCGGTGCCGCCTCGCGTGCCGCCTCCAGCACCCGCTGCCCGGTGGAGACCGGAGCCGCCACATCGACGGCCAGCGGCCGACCGCCCCGCGTACCGTCCCCAGCGAAGGCGGCGGCGAGTTCGTCGTGGGCGGCCAGGGTCCGGCGGGCGTACGGGAGCAGCCGCTCACCCTCCGCCGTGAGCTCCACCTGCCGAGTACTGCGCACGAACAGCACGGCACCCAACTCGCGCTCCAGCGCGCGGATATCGCGGCTGAGCGCCTGCTGGGCCACGTACAGCCGGGCCGCGGCACGGGTGAAGTGCAGTTCCTCGGCAACGGCCACGAACGCCCGCAGCCGGCGCGGGGAGAGGTCGTCGGGCACCAGGAGACGGTAAGCGGACGGCCCCCGATCCACAACACAGATGCGTGAAAGGGTCGCCAACAGGTGTTGGACCGCACCGGTGGCCCGCGGCAACGCTGGACGCATGCCCCTCCCCCGCATCTCCCCTCGTCCTCCCGCTCCGGTCCGGCCGCGGTACACCGTCGTCGGCGGCACCCTGGTGGTCGTGCCCTCCGCGGCACGGACCGACGGCGGCCCGCCACCCTCCGGCGGCCCGGCACCAGTCGAGGGCCCGGCAGCGTCAGACGGCGCGGCCCCGCGCCCCGCGGGCCCGTACGCCCGGCTGTTCACCCACCCCGGTGCCCCCGGCTTCACGCTCGGCGGAGTCCTCGCCCGGCTGCCCATGGGCATGTTCACCGTCAGCGCCGTGTGGATGATCGCGGACGCGTACGGCTCGTACGCGCTCGCCGGGAGCGTCACCGCGACCGGCCTGGCGGCGACCGCGCTGTCCGGACCGCTCGTGGCACGCGCCGTCGACCGCCACGGGCAGTCCCGGGCCGCTCTCCCGGCGACTCTGCTCGCGCTGCTCGGCTCGCTGACGCTCGTGGTCTGCGTCCACACCCGGGCGCCGGTCTGGACACTGTTCGCCGCGTACGCCGCCACCGCCACCACTCCCAACACCGGCGGCATGGCCCGCGCCCGCTGGGCGCACCTGCTGCGCCGCGACCCCGCCGCCCGGCACACCGCCAACTCGTTCGAACAGGCCGTCGACGAACTGTGCTTCATGCTCGGGCCGGTCCTCGCCACCCTCCTGTGCACCGCGCTCTTCCCCGAGGCCGGCACCCTGGCCGGCTGCGGGCTGCTGCTCACCGGCACGCTGCTCTTCCTGGGCCGGCGCTCGACTGAACCCCCGCCCGGCCGGGTGCGGAACCGGGCCGGATCCGCACCGCTGCGACGGCCCGGGATACCGGCGCTGCTGCTCGTCTTCGCCGCCACCGGGGCCGTGTTCGGCGCGCTGGAGGTGGTCACCCTCGCCTATGCGGACGGGCAGGGGCACCGGGCGGCGGGCGGTGCCGTCCTCGCCTGCCAGGCGGCCGGATCCGCCGTCGCCGGGCTCGCGTTCGGCACCCTGCCGCCCGCCCGCTCCGACCGGCGGCGACTGGCCGGCTGCACCGCCGCCATGGCCGCACTCTCGCTCCTGCCGCTGCTCGCCGCGCTGACCGCCCCGCTTCCCGTGGTGGCCGCGGCGCTCCTGGTGGCAGGCATGGCGACCGCGCCGACGATGGTCACCGGCATGGCACTGATCCAGCGGCTCACGCTCGCCGGGCGGCTCAACGAGGGCATGACGCTCGCCGTCACCGCGCTGCTCGGCGGGATCGCCGCCGGCTCGGCCGCCGGGGGCCGGGCCGCGGAATCACTCGGCTCCGCCGGTTGGGCCTACGGCGTCCCTCTGCTGGCGGCGGCAGCGGCGACGGCGCTCGCCACCCTGCCGGCCGTGTCCGCTCGCCGCACCCGGGTGACCGCTCACACCGGGGGAACGTAGTGCTGGGGCAGATCGAGCTCCTGAGGCGGCGGCAGATTGCGGGCCGGCGTCTCCACCGGCGGCGCGCCGCGAGGCCTGCGGCCCCGTTCCCGCTCCCAGCCCGCACGCGCCCTGGGGTGGTAGCGGCGCGAGGGCGGGACCAGCTTCCAGCCGTGGTGCACGAGCCGCCCGATCCTGCGCAGCCGCCGCTCGTCCCGGTCGGTCCACCGGTAGCCCAGGCGGTGGCGGACCGCGGGCGGGAAGAATCCGACGGTGAACCACACCGTGGCCCGCGCCTGCGGACCCCGCACCAGGCGCCACACCGCGTCCGGCAGCAGCCGCAGCGCGGGCGGTTTCGCGAGCATCCGCAGATCCAGCACGTCGCGGGTGGGCCGGTTGTCCTCCAGCACCTCCGCGGCCATCCGCGCCCAGTACGCCTGGAACGCCTCCCAGTCGGTCGGTACGGGCCGCATGCTCATGCCGTACAGCCGCCACCACTGCACATGCTCGTCGAACAGCTGCCGCTTCTCCGCTTCCGTCAGGCCCGGACCGAGCCGGTCGGCGACCAGCAGCGTGAGCACGAAGAAATTGGCGTGCGCCCAGTAGAAGGTGTCAGGGTCGAGCGCATGGTACGGGCGGCCGGCGCCGTCCGTGCCCTGGACGGTGCGGTGGTAGCCGCGCACCTGCCGGGCCGTCTCCACAGCACGTGGCCCGTCGTAGACCACGCCCCCGATGGGGTACAGCGAACGGAACAGCCGCTGCCAGCGCTCCTCGAAGAACCGGGAGTGCTCGGCCACCCCCGCGCCGAGCTGCGGGTGCATGTTCTGCATCGCTCCGGCCCACGGGGCCAGCAGCACTCCGCGCCAGTCCCCGAAGTACTTCCAGGTCAGCGACGAGGGGCCCAGGGGCTCCGGAGCCGGTTGTGCGCTGCGGGCGACCATGCGGCACTCCTTCCGCGGGCCTGCTGTGCGCCGGCCGCGGGCCTGCTGTGCGCCGGGGCAGGGCTCTGCGCCCAGGGTAGATGCCCCGGGCGACGGAATCAGCCCCCCGCGGCCCCCGCATTGTTGGCCGCGGCTCGCGCGTCCATCGCCTTCTTCAGCGCGGGCCCGGCGACTCCCGCGCGCGCGGTCAGCTCCTTGAGGCGGCGGCGATTCTGGTGCCGCACCCGCCGGCCCAGCTCCGGGCAGAGCCGGGCCAGCGCGGCGAACGAGGCCAGCGCGGCCCGCGACGGCTCGATCCGCGCCACCGGCTCCCCGCCGGTCAACGTCGCGACGGCCTCCGCGCGCAGCGCTCCCGGCACGCTCCGGTCACGCACCGTGATCCGCTTGCGGCGCAGCGCCCTGCTCTCGACCCGGATCACTCCGGCGGCGGCCAGCTGCTCCTCCACGGCGAGGCAGGTCTGGCGGCGTTCCCGCTGCACCCAGGTGTGCCAGCGGCGGGCGCGGGGATGCTCGGCGATGACGCGGAGCGCACCGTCGAGCACGGGGTCGCCGGTGCGGTGGCCGCCCACCGCCCGGACCCTGCCCTTGTCGTCAACGATGCAGCCTTGCGCCGCCAGCTCCGCGAGGGTGCCGGCCCGTATCGCGTACCCGAGCTGGTCACCCCACTTGAGCTGTTCCTTCTCCACCTCGCACGCGAGCAGGAAGAGCCGCGCCGGCAAACTGTCCATGACCCCGACCCGTTGCATCCCCCCATCACAGCACGCTGCCGGAGGCGAGGAAAGAGCAGGTCAGGGCCGTAAGGAAAGACCGAACACGAGGAATCAGCGGCGAAGCGCCCCACCCGCACGCCGCGCACCCCACCGGGCACCCCGCACGCCGCGAAGAGGGGGCCGCGGGTGGCGAAGCCCCCGCACGCGCGGCGACAGCCGCGCAGAGACGACGAAGGCGAGGCGGTCCACGCCCTCCGTGGGCACATCCCCACCCACCGGGCACCCCGCACGCCGCGAAGAGGGGGCCGCGGGTGGCGAAGCCCCCGCACGCGCGGCGACAGCCGCGCAGAGACGACGAAGGCGAGGC